>NZ_JAIVFO010000077.1 GCF_029991245.1 Xanthobacter autotrophicus | reverse complement strand
GTGCAGCCCCCATGCCCGCCCCGGTGCAGCGCAACTGAGCACCAGCCTGACGGCGCATCGCGTCCCGGACCAGCGACGGCGCAGCCGGAGCGCCGAGCCGGGACGTAAGCGCACGGCTTCTTCACACGACTCCTGCGCAGCAGGCAATCGGGTGTCCCGGTGTTCGGGGCAGGAAGCGCCTGCGGCGGAGTCCTTGCTCTGGGTCCCGGCTCTCCTTCCACTGCGCTGCGCTTCGTTGCAGTCGGCCGGGGCACGGATGGCTCACACGGGCTGCAGCCTCTCAGCCCGCGCCGTCCGGCTCCTTCGGCATGCGCCAGACGCCGTAGCGCCAGAAGCGGTACCAGCGCCCTTCGGCCGGCAGGCAGCGGGGCACCGGATCGTAGCCATGCCCGCCCCAGGGATGGCAGCGGCAGATGCGGGCGGTGGCCATGACCGAGCCGGCGAGCGCCCCATGGCGCATCACCGCCTCCTCCGCATAGTCCGAGCAGGTGGGCAGATAGCGGCACTGCCGGCCCATGAAGGACGACAGGGTGTAGCGATAGATCAGGATCGGCACGCGCAGGGCATGGCGCGGCAGGCGGCCGAGGAAGCCGGCCACCCCAGGTCGCGCCGTGCCGGCCTCCGTCGGCCCGCCCCCTGCCCTTTCCCCGTCCATGTGGTTCCTGTCGCCTCAGATTCGCCATCGTGACCGGCGCTGATGGATGTCATCCAAACCCACAAACGTGGCCGGGCCGTGTTGGTCCCGGCGACCGCCACGGCTCCGCCCTGCGGAGGTGAACCCGTGACCCGCGACCCTGCAAACCCCGCGGCCGAACCGTCCGCACCCGCCCCGCCGCTGGCTTTGGTGGTACGCGCCCTCGCCTTCGCGACGCTGCGCCACACCGACCAGCGCCGCAAGGGCCGGCGCGCCCAGCCCTATGTCAACCATCTGGCGGAGGTCGCCCTGCTGGTGAGCGAGGCGACCGGCGGCAGCGATGCCGCCCTCGTCGCCGCCGCTTTGCTCCACGACGTGGTGGAGGACCAGGATGTCACCCGCGCCGAGATCGAAGCCACCTTCGGGGCCGAGGTGGCGGGCCTCGTCATGGAGGTCACCGACGACAAGGCCCTTGAGGCCGCCGAGCGCAAGCGCCTGCAGGTGGCCCATGCCCCGCACCTGTCGGCCCGCGCCAAGGTGCTGAAGCTCGCCGACAAGACCGCCAACCTGCGCTCCCTCGCCGAGGACCCGCCGCAGGACTGGAGTCCCGCCCGCGCCCGGGCGTATGTGGAATGGTCCCGCGCCGTGGTGGAAGGCCTCGCCGGCGCCTGCCCGGCGCTGGAAGCCGCCTTCCATGAAGCCGCCGAGGAGGCCATCGCCGCCATCGACACCCGCGCCGCGCACCCTGTGGCCGGTTGAGGCGTCAGCCCGCCGCGGCGGCGGTTTCGTCGGCAGGCCGATCCGCGGTGGCGCGCGCGGCCTCGATCTGGTCGATGGCATCCACCACCGCATCGAAGGTGAGCATGGTGGAGGCATGGCGCGCCTTGTAGTCGCGCACCGGCTCCAGCACCTTCAGTTCGTCCCAGCGGCCGGCTGGGTGCGGGCCGTTGTCGCGCAGCATCTTCCACATGGCCTCGCGCAGCGCGCGCAGTTCCGCCGTGCTGGCGCCGATCACATGGCGCGCCATCAGCGAGGACGAGGCCTGGCCGAGGGCGCAGGCGCGCACCTCATGGGCGAAATCCGCCACCCGGTCGCCGTCCAGCACGAGATCCACCGTCACCGTGGAGCCGCACAGGCGTGAATGGGCCTTGGCGCTCGCCTGCGGCGCTGCGAGGCGGCCGATGCGGGGGATATCGGCGGCGAGGGCGAGGATGCGGGCGTTATAGACGTCGTTGATCATGGGCGGCTTCCCCCGCCCTCGGGGGCGGGTCGGTTGCGAAGGGCGGGGGCGCGGACCTGCGCCCTGCCGGGTCACGCTCTTATATAGCCTCGGGAGCAACGGGTGGAAGGGCTGCCGCCGCGCCGGGGACGGACGGCATCGCGACACCTCCGCCCGAGGCGCCGCCCTTGCGAAAACGGGCATTCGGCCCCATCATGAACTTCAGGTCCGGCTTCTCGGATCTCGGAACAGGATACGGACGGCAAAGCCGCCGCCGGATAATGCCGGCGGGGCGCGGTTTGAGCGACACCGCGCATGCGTAGCCGACGACCGGTGACACTCCCGCCTTGCCGCGGGTTGGCGCTCCTGGGCGCTGCCCCGGGGAGCGGGTCGAACGGAGTTGGGCATGGACGCGGTAGTGAAGTTGTTCAAGGCGCAGGCCGAGAACGAAGAGCGTGAGCGTAAGCTCAAGGCGCAAGCCAAGGCCGTCTCCAAGGCCGCTGCGCGGCCGGACGGCACCCCCCCGGCGCCGAAGGTTCATCCCCCCCTGCCGGACGGCACGCCCCGTCCCTCGCGGCAGGAAGCGGAAGCCGCCGTGCGCACCCTGCTGGCCTATATCGGCGAGGACCCGGCCCGCGAGGGGCTTCTCGACACGCCGAAGCGCGTGGTGAAGTCCTATGACGAGCTGTTCTCCGGCTATGGCGAGGATGGGGACGAGCTGCTGGATCGCACCTTCGGCGAGATCGGCACCTTCGACGATTTCGTGCTGGTGCGGGACATTCCCTTCCACTCCCATTGCGAGCACCACATGGTGCCGTTCGTGGGCAAGGCGCACATCGCCTATTTCCCGGTGGAGCGGGTGGTGGGCCTGTCCAAGATCGCGCGGGTGGTGGACATCTTCGCCCGCCGCCTGCAGACCCAGGAGCACCTCACCTCCCAGATCACCACCACCCTCGACGAGGGCCTGCGCCCGCGCGGCGTGGCGGTGATGATCGAGGCCGAGCACATGTGCATGTCCATGCGCGGCATCACCAAGCAGGGTGTCTCCACCCTCACCACCCAGTTCACCGGCGTGTTCCGGGACGACCCGGCCGAGCAGGTGCGCTTCATCACCCTGGTGCGCTCCAAATCCTGATCCCGGGCTCCGGAGGCACCCGCTTTCATCGGGGCGTTCCCGCGGCGCGGGGACGCCCCTTTACGTTCGAGCAGACGCCATGAGCACCGAGACAGCCGGCTCCAAGACAGACCCCTTTTCCTTCCCCGCCCCCGGCAAGGGCGCGGTGCTGGAGGAGAACACCCTCCTCTCGCCCCGCTTCGACGCCAACGGCCTCATCACCTGCGTGGCGGTGGATGCCGGGACCGGCGAGGTGCTGATGCTCGCCCACATGAATGCGCAGGCCCTAGCCCTCACCATGGAGACCGGCGAGGCGCACTATTTCAGCCGCTCCCGCGGCACGCTCTGGAAGAAGGGCGAGACCTCCGGCCACACCCAGAAGGTGCGGGAGATGCGCATCGACTGCGACCAGGACGCGGTGGTCATCAAGGTGGAGATGGGCGGCACCGGCGCCGCCTGCCACACCGGCCGGCGCTCCTGCTTCTACCGCACCGTGCCGCTCGGCGCCGCGCCCTCCGCCGAAACGAAGCTCGCCTTCACCGGCGATGCGCCCCGCTTCGATCCCGCCGCGGTCTACGGCAAGGACGGTCATGGTCACGACCACTGAAGCGGTAAATCAGCGCCACGCTTCCGACACCGGAAATTAGTAACCTGCTGCCAGGCTCCGGAGCACGCGCCGTTCCTCGCATCGCAAGCGGGACGGACACCGCGTTCTCTGTCTCGACGTTCAGGGACGGATTTGCCGATCAGCCTGCTCAAGGCTGATCGGACCCGGCTCCAGGAGGCGCACATGTTCCAGTCCCTCCACTGGCGCTCCAACCCGGCCGCGCCCGAATCCGCCGGGCCGGAGACCGCGTCGCCGACGCACTCCGCCCCGAGCACACCGAGCGTCCCCGACGATGGTGTTCCACCCGATTTCGGCACCCCCGCCCACCGTCCCCTGCGGGACGGCGAGCGGGGTCGCCCGGCCATCGGCATCGCCCTTGGCGGCGGGGCGGCACGGGGCTTTGCCCATATCGGGGTGCTGAAAGTGCTGCGGCAGGCCGGCATCCACCCCTCGGTGGTGGCCGGCACCTCCATCGGCGCGGTGGTGGGCGGCATCGCCGCCGCCGGCAAGCTCGACGAACTGGAAGACTGGGCGATCAGCCTCACCAAGCGCAACGTGCTGGGGCTGCTGGATTTCGCCCTCGGCGGGGCGGGCCTCATCGGCGGCCGGCGGCTGGTGGAGCTGATGCGACGGAACGTGGGCGAGGTCTCCATCGAGGACCTGCCGGTGGTGTTCGCCGCCATCGCCACCGAGCTTGGCACCGGCCACGAGATCTGGCTCACCCGCGGCGATTTCGTGGAGGCGATCCGTGCCTCCTACGCCCTGCCGGGCATCTTCACGCCGGTGAAGGTGGGCGGGCGCTGGCTGATGGACGGGGCGCTGGTCAATCCCGTCCCGGTCTCCGCCGCCCGCGCCATGGGCGCGCGCATGGTCATCGCGGTGAACCTCAATGCCGACGTGTTCGGCCACGGCACGGTCATCCAGGACCACGGCGGCGTGGTGGAGCGCGTGGCCGAGGTGGCGCTGGGGGCGAAGAAGGAAGGCATCGCCGCCATGCTGAGCCCGGAGCGGCTGAAGCGTCAGTTCTTCGCCGGCCACGGCCACCCCGCCAGCGACGGGCCGCGCGGGCTCTCCACCGTGATGATCGATGCGTTCAACATCACCCAGGATCGCATCGCCCGCTCGCGGCTCGCCGGCGATCCCCCCGACATCATGGTCTCTCCCAAGCTCGGGAAAATCGGCCTGTTCGAGTTCCCCCGGGCCAGGGAAGCCATCGCCGCCGGAGCGGAGGCGGCGGAGCGCGCGCTCCCCGACATCCAGGAGGCCATGGTGGCCCTGGGCGCCTGAGCGGGCAGGCCCGCGGGTCCCACCCCTCGCCGGGCGGGCCTATGCCGGACGATGCCGCGCGACGGCCACGCGCCAGCGAGAGCACGGGCCGATCAGATGGATTCAATCTGCTCGGATCCGGCTTTAAACTCGCCCCACCTCGCCCCACGAAAGCACAGTGATGTTCTACGAACCCGCCAAGCGCAATCACGGCCTGCCCCACGCGCCGCTGAAGGCCATCGTCGCCCCCCGGCCCATCGGCTGGATCTCATCGCTCACCCCGGACGGCGTGGCGAATCTCGCGCCCTATTCCTTCTTCAACATGATCTCCGAGGCGCCCGCCCTCGTCATGTTTTCCTCGCTCGGCGCCAAGGACAGCCTCGCGAACATCGAGGCCACCGGCGAATTCGTGTGCAACCTTGCCACCCTCGATCTGGTGGACAAGGTGAACCTCACCTCCTCCCCCGTGGCCCGCAATGTCAGTGAGTTCGACACGGCGGACATCGCCCGCGCGCCGTCGCGCCTCGTCAAGCCGCCCCGCGTGGCCGCCGCGCCCTGCGCGCTGGAATGCGTCTATGTGGAGACCTTCCGCCCGCGCGGCCGGGATGGGGTGCAGGCCGACGCCTACATGGTCATCGGCGAGGTGGTGGGGGTTTATATCGACGACGCCGCCATCATCGACGGGCGGGTGGACATTGCGGCGCTGAAGGTGATCGCCCGCTGCGGCTACCTCGACTACGCGCCGGTGGACCGCCTGATCGAGCGCGAGCGTCCCCCCGGCGGCGGCATGGACATGAAGGCCCGCACCCCGGCGGCGTGAGCCACCGCCCGTCCAGGCGCCGGAGTCAGCCGGCGCCCTGCGTCGGCGGCCAGTGGGCGGGTCCGCCCTTGCAGGGCAGGGCGCGCTCGGTGGGCGCATAGATCAGGATGTCGGGCTTGAAGCGCTCCACCGCCGCCATGTCGAAGCGGCACAGGCGGTGGTGCATCCAGCCATAGACCGAGGCGCGATGGGCCAGCAGGCCCTCCCACAGGCCTTGCGTGAAGGAATCACCGATCACCAGGATGCGCGGCCCCGGATGGCCGGAGACATAGGCATAGGGCACGAACGGATCGGTCTTGCTCACCTCCGGCATCACCCCCGGCAGGGCGACCTTGTTCGCCGGCGCCTGCATGGGCGCCCTGCCCGGATAGTCGAGGTCGGGCTCGGAGGGCCGGATGCCGCTCAGGCGCCCGAGGTCGCCGACGAAGGACGGCACCGGCGGCTCCAGCGCGTCGTCCGGGCGCACCTCCAGGTCGGGCCGGCCCGCCGCCGCCATGGCGGCATTGAATCCGAGCAGCGCGCCGCGCAGGTTCCAATGGGTGTCGTAGCGCCAGTGCACGGGACCGGTCTTCTTCGCCTCGGCCATGATGGGGCGCATGTCCACGAAGGCGATGCCGGCGTCCTTCATCCGCGTGGCCACCAGATCGTATTCCGTCGGCGCCGTCTTGAGCCGGCGCGCATAGGCGGGCAGCAGCTCGAAATTGGCGGTATGGCCGTTGGGCGGCACCAGCATCACGAACCGCCCGCCGTGGGCGATCATGTAGTCGTTCAGCCGCTTCACCATGTCGAACAGCTTGCCCAGCGGCTCCGGCCGCACCAGCTGGCCGATGGACTGCTCCAGCGCCTTGTCCTCGTTGAGGAACAGGGCGCCGTGCTCGCCCTTCAGCACGCGGCTGGTCAGGCTGTCGCCCATGGCCCGCACATAGGCCAGATGGGCGGTGAGCACCGCGCCGCGGAAGCCGAAGGTGTTGTTGATGTAGGGGTCGAGCCGCCGCGCCGCGTCCTCCCACCAGCGCGCTTCCGGCTCCAGCACGGTGGGCGGCGGGCCGGCCACGTCGGGCAGCACATGGCCGAGGGTGGGCAGCAGCAGGATGCCCACGAATACGGCGGCCCACCAGCGGCGGAAGGACATCAGCAGCGGCATGGTCTGTCCTCCTGCATAAGCATTTTCGAGCGAAGTGGGCACCGGTTCGCGAGAAGAAAATGCACCAAGCGAAAGTCTCTAGAAGCGGAAATAGAGGAAGGGCGAATAGGTCGCCGCGCCCACCGAGAGCACGCAGAGGGCGAACAGCACCCACACCACCAGCGTATCCACCGTGCCGAACAGGGCAAGGCGCACCCTGGGGCCGAGCGCCCGCGCGCCGGGGCGCGGCAGGCCGAACATGGCGAGCGGCCAGGCCAGCACCATGATGACCATGGTGACGGGCTTCAGCGTCACCTGCAGCTGGGCGGCGAGCGGCCCGATGCCGTTCAGCCCCACCAGCCCCTCGAACAGCTCCATGGCGGCGGGCAATGTATCGGTGCGGAACCAGACCCAGCCGGACAGCACCACGGCGAGCACATAGGCGTGGGACACGAGCCGCGGCGCCCGCTTCAGCGCGGCGCCGAAGCGGGTGCGCTCCAGCACCAGGAAGCTGCCGTGGTGGATGCCCCAGATCACGAAGGTCCAGCTCGCCCCGTGCCACAGGCCGCAGAGCAGAAACACGGTCCACAGGTTCACCGCCGTGTGCAGATGGCCCGCCCGGTTGCCGCCCAGCGGGATGTACACATAGTCGCGGAACCAGCTGGACAGGCTCATGTGCCAGCGCCGCCAGAAGTCGGCGATGGAGCGCGCGCCATAGGGCAGGTTGAAGTTGCGCGGGAACTTCAGGCCCATGGCGATGGCGAGGCCGATGGCCATGTTGGAATAGCCGCCGAAGTCGAAATAGATCTGCAGCGCATAGGCGGTGAGGCCGAGCCACGCCTCGCCGAGATTGGGATGGGGCGTGTTGTCGAACACGGCGGCGACCACGGGCGCCACCTCGTCGGCGATGAGCACCTTCCACGACAGGCCGATGATGAAGATGCGCAGGCCCGCCGACACCCGCCCCAGCGTGGTCCGCCGCGTATGGATCCGCCGCTCGATGGTGGAGTAGCGCACGATGGGTCCCGCCACCAGCTGCGGGAACATGGTGATGTAGACCGCGATCTCCTCGAACCGCCCGTTGGCCGCGGCTTTGCGGCGGTAGACGTCCACGAGGTAGGAGATGGCGTGGAAGGTGAAGAAGGAGATGCCCAGCGGCAGCGCCGGATGCACCACCGGCAGCGCCACCCCGAGGGGGCCGAGCAGGACGTTCAGGTTCTCCGCCAGGAAGCCGGCATATTTGAAGGCGATGAGGCCGCACAGGTTGGCCGCCACGGCGAGCCCCAGCGCCTTCAGCCGCCAGCCTTCGCTGCGCTTGTCGATGAAGAGGGCCAGCAGGTAGTTGCCGACGATGGAGACGGCGAGCACCGCCACATTGGCCAGGCCGCCCCAGGCATAGAAGACCAGCGAGAAGGCCAGCAGAACGAGGTTCTTCGCCCGGACGCCCGGCGTCGCGAAGTAGCACAGCAGAAACGCCGGCAGGAAATAGAAGAGGAAAGTGACCGAGGAGAAGACCATGGACCGCCGGAAGCCGTTGTGCCCTTTTTGACGCGAGCACGCGGGGGCGCTCGACCAGTCTGGACGGAAGCGCTTCCGCCGCGCCGCCTCTAATACACGAATTGCTCGCGCAGGATACGCTCCTCGAGCCCGTGGTCCGGATCGAACAGCATGTCGATGGAGGACGTGGCGTCGAGCCGCGCCGAGACGGCGATGATGTCGCGCACCTCGAAATGGTCCGCCGCCGCGCTCACCGGGCGCTTGTCGGCCTCCATCACGGCGATGTCGATGCGCGCCTTGTCCGGCACCAGCGCCCCGCGCCAGCGGCGGGGGCGGAACGGCGAGATGGGGGTGAGCGCCAGCAGTGCCGTGCCCAGCGGCAGGATCGGCCCGTGGGCGGAGAGGTTGTAGGCGGTGGAGCCGGCCGGCGTCGCCACGATGACGCCGTCGCAGATCAGTTCCTCCAGCCGCACCCGGCCGTCGATGGAGATGCGCAGCTTGGCCGCCTGATACGACTGGCGCAGCAGCGACACCTCGTTGAAGGCCGGCGCCCGGTGGCGGGTGCCGCTGGCGTCCACCGCCTCCATGATGAGGGGGTGGATACTCACCTGCAGGGCGGCACTGAGGCGCTCCACCAGCCCTTCCTCCCGGAAGGTGTTCATGAGGAAGCCCACCGAGCCGCGATGCATGCCGTAGATGGGCAGGCCGCGGTCGCGGAAGCGGTGCAGGGTCTGCAGCATCAGGCCATCGCCGCCGAGGGCGACGATGACATCCGCATCCTCATGCTCCACCGCGCCATAGCGCGCCATCAGGCGCTCCCGGGCGGCCTCCGCCTCGGGCGTCTGGCTGGCGACGAAGGCGATCTTGTTGAAGCGGCGGGGAGATTCGCTCATCGGTGCGGCGGCCTGGTCGGCATCCGGCGCAGGGCGCCGGGCACGCGGGGAATGGGGGTTTCGGTCTAGCGGCCCGGCCGCCGTCTGTCGAGGCGTAGGCGCTGGCGGGGTGCCATGTCCGCCGGGCCACCTTCGCCGCAGGCCGGGCATCGGCTATGAAGAGCCGGCCGATCGGGAGCCAGGACCCATGCAGCCGCGCCTCGTCTACACCACCTTCCCCTCGCGCGAAGCCGCCGAGAACGTGGCCCGCGCGCTGGTGGCCGAGCGGCTTGTGGCGTGCGCCAACATCCTTCCGGGCATGGTCTCCGTCTACCGCTGGGAGGGGCAGGTGGAACGCGCGGACGAAGTGGTGATGATCCTGAAGACCACCGCCGCCCGCGCCCCGGACGTGGTGGAGGCGGTGCGCGCCCGCCACCCCTATGAGGTTCCGGCCATCCTGGTGCTGCCGGTGGAGGGCGGGCTTGCCGCCTATCTGGGCTGGATCGGCGCCGAGGTGGCCGACACCCCGGCCTGAAAGGGCCTACAGCACCGGGCGCCAGTAGACCGGGATGTAGCGGAAGCCCTCGCCGTCCTTCTCCAGGTGTGCGGCGCCGGGGAAGGGGAAGTGATAGCCGGCCACCTGCGTGCGCTCGCCGGCGAGCCGCTCGTAGGTCTTCCGCCGCACCTCCTGGGCCATCACCGGGTCCATGTCGAACACCGCGTGCCAGGTGGGATTGCGCACGAACAGGGCCGGCAGGTTGGTAAGGTCCGACTGGATGAAGAGGGCGTCCGATCCCGAGGCGAGGGTGAACGAGGTGTGCCCCGGCGTGTGGCCGGGGGTGCCTACGGACACGAGGCCGGGCGCCACCTCCTTGCCCCAGGCGTAGCGCTCCACCTTGCCCTCGAACGGCTTGAACACGCGCCGCACGTTCTGGAAGGTATTCTTCAGTCCCTCGGGGGCGCGGCTCATCTGGCCTTCGTCCATCCAGAACGCCCATTCGCGCTCGGGCACGCTGACCTGTGCCTTCGGGAAGGCGGGCGCGCCGTCCGGGGTGAGCAGGCCGTTGATGTGGTCCGGGTGGAAATGGGAGATGACCACGTGGTCCACCGTCGCCGGATCGATGCCGATGTCCGCGAGGGTGCCACGCACCTGCCCCACCGGCCCCGGCTTGCCGCCATTGCCGGTGTCCACCAGCACGCGCTTGCCGCCCATGTCGAGGAGCAGCACGGTGAAGGAGAGGGGAATTTCATTCTCGGGCAGGAACGCCGCCTTCAGTGCCGCGTTCACGGCCTCCCGGGGCTGGTTGCGCACGAAGGTGTCGGAGAGGGGAATGGTGCGCATGCCGTCGGACACAGCGGTGACCACCACGTCGCCCACCTTGTAGCGATAGGCGCTCGGCACTTGGCCGGCCTGAGGCGCGGCGGCCGCGGGCGCCGGGGCGGGTGTCTGTGCGTGTGCCATCCCGCTTCCTGCCACAAGGCCGCCTGCCAGGGTGCCTGCACCCGCGAGCATCGCGCCCGCGGCGCCGGCCGTTCCGGCCAGAAGGGTCCGCCGAGAAACCTCGGTCATCAATCTACTCCGCTCTGCATGAAGGCGAGGGGAGCTTAGGCAGGCGGTATCTTAAGGTCGATGCCGCAGGGGCATTTCCGCACTCACATCGCCGCGAGCAGAAAGGGGCCGGCCCGTGGAAACGGACCGGCCCCTTTCAAACCACTGATCTGACAGAACGGATATGCCTCAGCGCACCGGCGGGGCGTACTGGATGCCGCCCATGCTCCAGAGTTGGTTGATGCCGCGCGGAATGCCCAGCTTGGACGCGGCACCCACGTTGCGCTCGAAGCTCTCGCCGTAATTGCCCACCGCCTTGACGATGCGCACGGCGAAGTCCTTGGTCACGCCCAGTTCCTCGCCGTAATTGCCGTCGGTGCCCACGAGGCGGCGCACTTCCGGCTTCTTGGAGGCGAGCGCCGCGTCGACGGTGGCGGTGGCCACCCCGAGTTCCTCGGCGTTGATCATGGCGAAGATGGTCCACTTGACGAGGTTGAACCACTGGTCGTCGCCCTGGCGCACCACGGGGCCGAGGGGCTCCTTGGAGATCACGTCGGGCAGCACGATGTGGTCGGCGGGCTTCGCCATGGTCAGGCGCAGGGCATAAAGCTGCGACACGTCCGTGGTGAGGGTGTCGCACTTGCCCTCTTCATAGGCCTTCACCAGGTCGGTGCTGGTGGGCAGGGTGACCAGTTCCAGCGCCATCCCGTTGGCGGCGAAATAGTCCTTGGTGCTCTCCTCGGCGGTGGTGCCGGCCTGCACGCAGACCTTGGACTTGTCCAGCTCGAGGGCGGACGTGACCTTGCGGGCGTCGCGCACCAGGAAGCCCTGGCCGTCATAATAGTTGATGGCGGTGAACAGGAGGCCGAGCTTGGCCTCGCGCTCCAGGGTCCAGGTGGAGTTGCGCGAGAGCACGTCCACATTGCCCTTGGTGAGGGCGGGGAAGCGCTCGTCCGCCGACAGCGGCACGAACTTCACCTTGTTCGCGTCGTTGAAGATGGCGGCGGCGAGGCCGCGGCACACGTCCACGTCGAAGCCGCTCCACTTGCCGGAGGCGTCGGGGGCGGAGAAGCCGGGCAGGCCCTTGGACACGCCGCACACCAGTTCGCCGCGGTCCTTCACCGTCTTCAGGGTCTGCGCCGAGGCCGCCGGTGCGGCAAGCGCAAGGGTGGCGCCGGCCAGAAGCGCCAGGATCGTCTTCATGAATGCCCCCAGTGAGAAAAAAGGAGAAAAAGGACCACCCCTCAGAGGGCGGCCTGCTGGCGCACCACGACCTTGGTGCCCACGGGCACGCGGGAATACAGGTCGATGATGTCGGTGTTCACGAGCCGGAAGCAGCCCGAAGACACGGCATAGCCGATGGTCTGCGGCTGGTTGGTACCGTGGATGCGGTAGACGGTGCCGCTGATGTAGAGCGCGCGGGCGCCCATGGGGTTGCCGGGGCCGCCGGCCATGAAGCGCGGCAGATAGGGCTGGCGCTGGATCATCTCCGCCGGGGGGGTCCAGTCGGGCCACTCGGACTTGCGCTCGATGCTCTTGAGGCCGGACCACTGGAAGCCGTCGCGGCCGACGCCGATGCCGTAGCGCATGGCGCGGTTGTCACCCTGCACCAGGTACAGGAAGCGCTCGTTGGTGTGGATGACGATGGTGCCCGGCTTCTCGGTGGTGCGGAAATACACCGGCTGGCGGCGGAAGGCGGGGTCCATCTGGGCCACGTCGTCCTGCGGCGCCTCAAGGCCCGGCTGCTCGTCGATGTCCATCACGGCGCCCGGCGCGCCACGCGGGCCGATCTGGGCGCTGGCAGCCGACGCAAAGGCAAACACGCCGACCTGGAGCAGGGCGGCGAAGGTCAAGGTCTTGAACGTGGATGGCATCATGCCGGCCTCTCTTTACGCGTCCGAGGGCAGAATCCGCCCTTTTGACAGCGGTGACACGTGAATAGGTCGGAAGCGGGGCAGGACATTCCGCTCCGTGGCCAACCCATTCCCTTCCCCGGCGTGAACCGCCCTGCCCCCGCTCCGGACCCGATCCATCAGGTCCGGGCGGACGACGCCAGCATGGCGAACACTCACGACCCCGCTCACGGGATTAGCCGAGGCCGCGCGCGAGGAAAAGGGGGGTCGCGGCCTGAGCAGTGCAGCATTTTCCACCCAAAGCGTTGCCGAACGGTATCCACCTGGGCACGACCCCGTGAACAAGGCCCGGCACCGCTCCTCAATCCCCCGTTCTGGACGCCGATGCCCGCTCTCGCCTAAAAGACCCGCGTGAACATGGAAAGACGCCTACCTGCGTGGTCCGCAGGAGTGGGCGACAAGGAGTTGTAACATGGTTTCCCTGACCTTCCCTGACGGCGCCAGGCGCGACTATGCCGAAGGGACGTCCGGCGCGGACATCGCCGCCGCCATCTCCAAGTCCCTCGCCAAGAAGGCCGTCGCCGTCACCCTCGACGGCGCGCTCACCGACCTTGCCGAGCCCATCACCCGCGACGCGAAGCTGGAGATCGTCACCCGCGACGACCCGCGCGCGCTGGAGCTGATCCGCCACGACTGCTCCCACGTCATGGCCGAGGCGGTGCAGGAGCTGTGGCCGGGCACCCAGGTGACCATCGGCCCGGTGATCGAGAACGGCTTTTATTACGACTTCGCCCGCAACGCCCCCTTCACCACCGAGGACCTGCCGGCGATCGAGGCGAAGATGCGCGAGATCATCGCCCGCGACCGGCCCTTCACCAAGGAAGTGTGGACCCGCGACGAGGCCAAGCGCGTGTTCGCCGCCAAGGGCGAGGGCTACAAGGTGGAGCTGGTGGACGCCATCCCCGCCGACCAGGACGTGAAGATCTACAAGCAGGGCGAGTGGTTCGACCTCTGCCGCGGCCCGCACATGCCCTCCACGGGCAAGATCGGCACCGCCTTCAAGCTCATGAAGGTGGCCGGCGCCTATTGGCGTGGTGATTCGAACAATCCCATGCTCACCCGCATCTACGGCACCGCCTGGCACGACGAGAAGGAACTGGCCGCCTACATCCACCGGCTGGAGGAGGCGGAGAAGCGCGACCATCGCCGCCTCGGCCGCGAGATGGACCTGTTCCACTTCCAGGAGGAAGGCCCCGGCACGGTGTTCTGGCACCCCAAGGGCTGGACCCTGTTCCAGGAGCTGGTGGCCTACATGCGCCGGCGCCTCAAGGCCGACTACAGCGAGGTCAACGCCCCGCAGGTACTCGATGCCGCCCTGTGGGAGACCTCCGGCCACTGGGGCTGGTACAAGGAAAACATGTTCAAGGTGCAGTCCGCCGGCGACGAGACCAAGGACGAGCGCGTCTTTGCCCTGAAGCCCATGAACTGCCCCGGCCATGTGCAGATCTTCAAGCACGGTCTGAAGAGTTACCGCGATCTACCTCTGCGCCTTGCCGAATTCGGCGCGGTGCATCGCTACGAGCCCTCCGGCGCGCTGCATGGGCTGATGCGGGTGCGCGGCTTCACCCAGGACGACGCCCACGTCTTCTGCACCGAGGAGCAGATGGCGGCCGAGTGCCTGAAGATCAACGATCTCATCCTCTCCACCTACGCCGATTTCGGCTTCGAGGAGATCGTGGTGAAGCTCTCCACCCGCCCCGACAAGCGCGTGGGCTCGGATGCGGTGTGGGACCACGCCGAAGAGGTGATGACCCGCGTGCTCGGCCAGATCGAGGCGGCCTCGGGCGGGCGCATCAAGACCGGCATCCTGCCCGGCGAAGGCGCCTTCTATGGCCCCAAGTTCGAATACACCCTGAAGGACGCCATCGGCCGTGAATGGCAGTGCGGCACCACCCAGGTGGACTTCAACCTGCCCGAGCGATTCGGTGCCTTCTATGTGGATGCGGACGGCCAGAAGAAGACGCCGGTGATGATCCACCGCGCCATCTGCGGCTCCATGGAGCGCTTCACCGGCATCCTCATCGAGCATTTCGCCGGCCATTTCCCGCTCTGGCTCGCCCCCACCCAGGTGGTGGTGGCCACCATCACCTCGGACGCGGACGACTATGCCGCCGAGGTGGCGGAGCTGCTGAAGGCGGAAGGCCTGCGGGTGGAACTCGACGTGCGCAACGAGAAGATCAACCTGAAGGTGCGCGAGCATTCGCTCGCCAAGGTTCCGGTGCTGCTGGTGGCGGGCAAGAAGGAGGCGGCCGAGCGCACCCTCTCCATCCGCCGCCTCGGCTCCAACGCCCAGACCGGCGGGTCCCTCGACGAGGTGGTGGCGGCGCTGGTGGATGAGGCGGTGCCGCCGGACCTCAAGCGCAAGGCTCAGGCCAAGGCCGAACGGGCGGCGTGAGCGCGGGATTGATGGGAAAAAGGCGGGAGGTTCAGACCTCCCGCCTTTTTCATGCCTGCGGCCGCGCAACCGGCGCGATGCCTTACTTCTTCAGCGTCGCCAGATAAGCGGAAAGATCGGCCGCCTGCGCGCGGGAGAGCGACACCTGCGGCATCTGCGGATGGGGGCCGAGCAGGCGGAAGGCGAGCCAGGCCGGCGAAATGTCTCCGTCCCGCGAAGCGATGGCCGCGAAGGTGGGCGCATCGCTCACCGCGCTCTGCGGTGCACCCCCGACCACGTGGCAGGTGGCGCACCAGCGCTCCGCAAGAGCACGCCCTGCGGCGGCATCGGCCGCTTGGGCCGGCGGCGCGGATACCATGTCGGCCACCATCGCAGCTACGATGAAGCCCGAGGCGAGGGCCGCCCCCGCAAGATGAAAGGCAGCAAAGCGGGACCCCATTCTCGTCCTCCCCGGTCATGTTCCCGGCGCCTGTTCCAGCGCGCGATCCGTTCAGGCGGGACGGCGGGGCAGATCCGTCCCGATGCTTGCGGCCCTCAGGCCCGCCGGCGCGCTATTTCGCCAGCACCTCGATTTCCTGGTTCTTGCCGGCTTCCACCTTGATCTCGCGGCTGAAATTCTTGCCGTCCTTGCGCGCGATGGCGGTGTAGTCGCCCTCCGACAGCACGAAGGTGGGGAAGGCGCCGATGGATTCCTTGATGGTGTCGCCGCCGGGGGTGATCACCGTCCACTGGGTGTCGGCCTGCGCCTCCCCGCCCACCACCTTCACCAGCTTCAGCATGATCTGGGCGGCGCGGTGGTGCACGGTGGCGTCGGTGAGCTTGCCGGGGGCGACGGTGACGTCGGCGCGCACCACGGCATTGGCGTCGCCGTAGGTGGACACCACGTGGTAGGTGCCCTCGGGCAGCAGCACCACCTCGCCGGCGCCGGCGCCGCGATAATAGGGCTGGCTGGAGGTGCGGCCCTGCAGGAACGAGCCTTCGAAGATGTCGAAGGTCAGCTTCTGGGCGGGAATGGGCTTGTCCTCCACGTCGGCGGACAGGCGCAGGGCGCCGGCCGGCACGTCGAACGCCTGGCGGCGCGAGAGCGGCCCCATCTGCACCCTCTGGGCCACGTTGGCGAAGCCGTAGGACACATGGACGATGTAGCCACCGGGATTGAGGAAGAAGACCGGCGTCGCCTCGGAGCTTTCCGCCACCAGCGGGAAGGCCCCCGTGCTTTCCGGCTGGTCGGCGAAGACGCGCCAGACGACGCCGCGGGGGATCGCCGCGCCATCGGCCCCGAACCGGGCGAACACGCCGAGCGCCGCCTTGCCGGCCGGCGCCTGCGGCAGCACCGCATGGGGCTCGCGGCTCGACGGAGCGGGGCCGCCTGCGCCTCCCCCGCCGGGGGCCTGGAACGCCGGGCGCGGGGCATTGGGCGGGGTCTGGAATGGCCCGGCCGGCGGCGGCGCGGCGGGGGGGCCGAGGAACTGCATGGTTTGCGCGGCGGCATCGCGCGGGGTGGCGAGCACCGGCGCGGCCACGGCCAGCGCGGCGCACGCCAACGCCGCGAGCCGCCGTCCGCGGCGGCGCGGCACACGGCAGCAAACGGCGGGAGAGCGGCCAAAAGCGCGGGCGAAACGGATCATGTGTGCTGACGTGCACAATATTCGGGGCGGATTCAAGTCGGCGCCGCAGCGGCAGCTTCGTCCCGCCGCGCGAACCGGACCGCCATCCGCAGGGGAAGCCGCAGGGGCCGGCATGTTCAGGCGCCCCCTTTGCCGGCCCGCGCCCTGTTCAAACCGGCGGCACTTGCCCTTATGGTGCCGCTCTACCCGCCTTGCGACGTCCCATTCTTCAGCAGAGCCATTGCCCCATGCCCGACGCCCTCGAACTCCTGACCACCCGCCGCTCGTCCCGCGTCATCGACCTCATCGCGCCCGGCCCGTCGGCGCAGGAGCTGGACACCATCCTCACCATCGCCTCCCGCGTGCCGGACCACGGCAAGCTGGCCCCCTGGCGCTTCATCGTGTTCGAGGGCGAAGGCCGCGACCGTGCCGGCAGCCTGCTGGCGGAGGTGGCAGCGGCGGCCGATCCCGGCATATCGGAGAAGCGCCTGGAGGACGAGCGCGGGCGCTTCCTGCGCGCGCCGGTGGTGGTCGCGGTGGTCTCCCGCGCCGCGCCGCATGTGAAGATCCCGGAATTCGAGCAGCTCATGTCCTCCGCCGCCGCCTGCCAGAACATGCTGATCGCCGCCGCCGCCCTCGGCTACGGCGCGACCTGGCTCTCCGAATGGCCGACCTATGATTCGGAAGCCCGCGCGGCGCTGGGCCTGGACACCTTCGAGCGCATCACCGGCTTCATCTATATCGGCACCGCCACCCAGAAGCTGGAAGACCGCCCCCGTCCCGAACTGGCCGCGGTGGTGACGCGGTTCTGAAGGGCCCGCCCGCCGCGCCCGGCTTCACTCCGCGTCCCGGACCAGCGACAGCGCAGCTGGAGCGCCGAGCCGGGACCCAGCGCAAAGCTCCTGCGAAGCAGGCCGTGCCAGCGCCGCCAGGGTTCAGAAGCGCCTGCGGCGGACTCTTGCGCTGGGCCCCGGCTCTCCTTCCGCTGTCGCTACAGTCGGCCGGGGAACGGGGGCTCACTCGTCCGACAGCGGGTGCAGGTCGCGGACCATGCTTTTCAGGCGCTCGTCGAGGACGTGGGTATAGATCTGGGTGGTGGAGACATCCGCATGGCCGAGCAGGGTCTGCACCACCCGCAGGTCGGCGCCATGGGTGAGCAGATGGCTGGCGAAGGCGTGGCGCAGCACATGGGGCGACAGCTTCGCCGGATCGAGCCCCGCCGCCAGCGCCAGCTCCTTCAGGTCCCGCGCCGCCTGCTGGCGGGTGACGTGGCCACTCTGGCTGCCGGAGGGGAACAGCCAGCGCGAGGCCTCCAGCCCCGCTGCCCGCCGCGCGGCGAGGAAGGCGAGCATGGCCACCTTGGCGGGATCGGAGAGCGGGACGAGGCGTTCCTTGCGGCCCTTGCCGGTGACGAGAATGGCCTCGCCCCGGGACCGGGCCGCAGCGGCCGGAAGCGCCACCAGCTCGGACACGCGCAACCCGCTGGCGTACAGCAGCTCCACCATGCAGGCGACCCGCCTCAGGCGCAGCACTTCAGCGTGAGCGGCCTTCGCCACGCCCGCCGCCGGCTCCACGCCGGCGCCCGCGCCGCCCTGCCCCTCGCTCCCCTGCCCCGCCGTCTGACTCTCCTCAGCCTGGGCAGCGCGCAGGTGGGCAGTGTCGATGAGGCGGGTCACCTCGGCCACGCTCAGCACCTTGGGCAGGGGCCGGCCGCGCTTCGGACCTTCCAGCACGGCGGCGGGATCGTCGGCGCGATGGCCCTCGGCGAACAGGAAGCGGTAGAACTGGCGCAGGGCCGACAGCCGCCGCGCCACCGTGGTGGCGGCAAAACCGCGCGCGGACAGGTCGGCGAGATAGGCGCGGATCGCGCTCGTATCGACCGCGGCGAGGGGCACGGGGGAGAGGAATTCGGCGAGGTCGGTCAGGTCGCGGCGGTAGGCATCGAGGGTGTTGGGCCCGCCGCCGCGCTCGATCGCCTGCATGTCCAGGAACAGCGCCAGCGGGCCGGATGCGGCCAGCCCCTTTCTGGACAGGCCCGTTTCCGGCGACCCATCTTCGGGCGACCCATCCTGGGGCAGCCCTTCAGCGCTCATTTGCCGATCTTCTCGGCTGGCACGGTGAAGCTGATCTCGCGCTGCAGCGGCTCCACCTTGTTGGCGAGCGCCCACATGGCCGCATAGGCGAGGCCGCACAGCACGGCCAGAACCGCCAGCAAGCGGAAGAGCGTCGGCACCTTCGCCTCCTCGTGCCGGGCCGCGAATCGACCCGCGCGACCCCTCAGATCGAGAGGTGCCACGCCATGGCGTCTTGTTCAACCGCATTGCCGGCTCGCGTTGCGGATGCTAGAGCCGCACCCGTCCGGTCCGCCGTTCGCGCGCATGATTGCATGCGCACGGCCAAGCCGCCGCAGCGAGGAAGGCGCGGGTGCAGACGCAAAATATCCCCCCGTCCCGCAAGGACGCCGAGACCAGCGCAGCCGCCGAGGCCGCGCCCGTCGGCGTGACGCCTGCCGACATGGTCCGCCGCCTCGGGCGCCGCTCCATCGTGCTGGTGGGCATGCCGGGGGCCGGCAAGTCGTCGGTGGGCCGCAGGCTCGCCAAGCGGCTTGGCCTGCCCTTCGTCGACGCGGACGAGGAGATCGAGCGCGCCGCCTGCATGAGCATTCCGGAAATCTTCGCCCGCCGCGGCGAGGTGGAATTCCGCGAAGGCGAGAAGCGGGTGGTGGCGCGCCTCCTCCAGTCCGGCCCCAGCGTGCTCGCCACCGGCGGCGGCGCCTTCATGAATGCGGAAACCCGCGATGTGGTGGCCCGCCAGGGCGTCTCCGTCTGGCTGCGCGCCGACCTCCACACCCTGCTCAAGCGCGTGAAGAAGCGCACCGACCGCCCCCTCCTCGCCCAGGGCGACCCGGCGGCGAAGCTCGCCGCCCTGCTGCAGCAGCGCGGCGACACCTACGCCCTCGCCGACGTCATCGTGGACAGCCGCGACGTGGTGCACGAGATGGTGGTGGAGGAGGTGATCGGCGCCGTGAGCCGCCATGTCATCCAGTATCCCGAAGGGACCCGTTCCATGTCCGCCCCCCTTGGTCCCGCCGATCTGGCCCATGCCGAGCCCGAGCCCCTGCCCATCGGCGACATCACCCGCAGCACCGTGCGCGTGGACGTGGCCGGGCGGCCCTACGACATCTATATCGGCCCCGGCCTCCTCGCCGAGGCCGGCACCCATGTCACCGTTTTGCGCAAGGGCGCGCGGGTGGCCATCGTCACCGACGCCAACGTGGTGGCCGCCGGCCACCTGAAGACGGTTCAGGATTCGCTCGCTGCCGCCGGCATCGACCATACCGCCATCGTGGTGGAGCCGGGCGAGAAGACCAAGGGCTGGCCCGGCCTTCAGCAGGTTGTGGAAGGGCTCATTTCCGCCCGCATCGAGCGGCGCGACCTGGTGCTGGCGCTGGGCGGCGGCGTGGTGGGGGACCTTGCGGGCTTCGCCGCCTCGGTGCTGCGGCGCGGGGTGGACGTGGTGCAGGCGCCGACCACCTTGCTCAGCCAGGTGGATTCCTCCGTCGGCGGCAAGACCGGCATCAACTCGCCCCAGGGCAAGAACCTCGTCGGCGCCTTCCACCAGCCGGTGCTGGTTTTGGCCGACACCGCGGCGCTCGACACCCTGCCCGTGCGCGAGGTGCGCGCCGGCTATGCGGAAGTGGTGAAATACGGCCTGCTTGGCGACCGCGCTTTGTTCGACACGCTGGAGCGCGACTTTGCCGGCGTGATCGGCGGCGGGCCGGAGCGCATCACGGCCGTGGCGGCGAGCTGCATGGCCAAGGCCGCCATCGTCGCCCGCGACGAGAAGGAGACCGGCGACCGGGCGCTGCTGAACCTTGGCCACACCTTCGGCCACGCGCTGGAGGCCGGCGCCGGCTATTCCAGCCGTCTGCTCCACGGCGAAGGCGTCGCCATCGGCATGGCGCTGGCCTTCGCCTTCTCGGCGCGGCTCGGCCTGTGCCCGGGGCAGGACGTGACGCGGGTGGTGCGGCATCTGGAAGCCGCCGGCCTGCCCACCAAGATCTCCGACGTGCCGGGCGAATTGCCGGACACGGACGGGCTGATGACCCTCATCGCCCAGGACAAGAAGGTGAGCCGGGGCGCGCTCACCTTCATCTTGGTGCGCGGCATCGGCGAGGCCTTCGTGGCCAGGGACGTGAACCCGGACGAGGTGCGCGCCTTCCTGGCGGAGATGCGCTGAGGGGGCGGCTAAGCCGCCCGAAGTTCCGACACCCCTCGCCCCAGCCCTCTCCCACAAGGGGAGATGGCGTAGCGGCCCTCTCCCCTTGCGGGATAGGGGTTGGGGGTGAGGGGGAAACCTCCGTCAGAACCGCTTCTCCGGCCAGCGGCAGAGGTCGGCGATGATGCAGCGGCCGCATTCGGGCTTGGTCGCCTTGCAGATGTAGCGGCCGTGCAGAATCAGCCAGTGGTGGGCGTGCAGCTTGAAGCGGTCGGGGATGCGCGCCTCCAGGCCCAGTTCCACCGCCAGCGGCGTCGGGCCGGGCGCAAGGCCGGTGCGGTTCGCAACCCGGAACAGGTGCGTGTCCACCGCGATGGTGGGCGCGCCGAAGGCGATGTTCAGCACCACATTGGCGGTCTTGCGCCCCACCCCCGGCAGCGCCTCCAGCGCTTCGCGGTCGCGCGGCACCACGCCGGCGTGGCGCTCCAGCAGCAGGCGGGACAGTTCCACCACATTCTTCGCCTTGCCCCGGTAAAGGCCGAGGGTGCGGATGTGACGGGCCACCTCCTCCTCCCCCAGCGCCACCATGGCGGCGGGCGTGGCGGCGGCGGCGAACAGGCCGTGGGTGGCCTTGTTGACCCCGGTATCGGTGGCCTGGGCCGAAAGCACCACGGCCACCAGCAGGGTGAAGGCGTCGGTGTGGTTCAGCTCGCCCTTGGGCTCGGGGTCCTGCGCCTCGAAGCGGGTGAAGGCCTCGGCGATCTCCTCCTCGCTCCAGGCGACGAGCGTCTTGCCGTGGGC
>NZ_JAIVFO010000076.1 GCF_029991245.1 Xanthobacter autotrophicus | reverse complement strand
CGTCCACACCGATGGCGCGCGAAAAGATCCGGGGCGTGAAAGGTTGGAGCAGGGGCGTGCTCATGGTAGTGACTGACGGGTCAGTCATTGAGAGTTAACGATTGTGGCGCGCCCGCCGAACCAGGATCCGCAACCTCCGGCGCCGTTGGCGCGCCGGCGCCGGGCCGCGCCCATGGACAAGGCCGACCGCCGCCGCGCCATCCTGGCGGCCGCGCTCACGGTTTTCGCGCGGCACGGCTTTGCCGGCGCCCGCCTCGACGACGTGGCCCGACAGGCCGGCGTGGCCAAGGGCACGCTCTATCTGCACTTCGCCGACAAGGAGGCGCTGTTCCATGGCCTGGTGGAGCAGAACATCGCGCCGGTGCTGGCTGACGCCGATGCGGCCATCGCCCGGTTTCCCGGCACCACCCGCGACCTCATCGATCTGCTCGTCGCGATCCTGATCGAGCGGGTCATCGGCACCCCGGCCGAGGGCCTGGTCCGGCTCATGATCGCCGAGGGGCCGCGGTTTCCCGAGCTTGCCGCCTACTACCACCGCGAGGTGGTCTCCCGCGGCCTTGCCATCGTGCGCAGGATCGCCGAGCGCGGGCTGGATCGCGGCGAGATCACCTCCGATCTCGCGGTGCGCTTTCCCCAGCTCGTCATTTCGCCTGCCGTCGTGGCCGTGGTCTGGAACGGCATGTTCGGCGCCTTCGATCCGCTCGACGTCAGGGCGTTCCTCATGGCCCACCGCGACCTGCTGCTGCGCGGGCTCGGATGGAGAGACACGTGACCCCCCATCGACCGTCCCGCCTGCTGCTGCTCGCCGTCGTCGCGGCGCTCGGCCTCGCCGCCTGCGCCGTCGAACCCGGCGACAGCTTCTCCGGCTATGTGGAAGGCGATCTCGTCTTCATCGGGCCCACCGAGCCCGGGCGCGTGAGCGCGCTTGTGGTGGAGGAGGGCCGCGTGGTGAAGCCCGGCGACGTGGTCGCCCGGGTGGAGGACGACCTGCAGGCCGCCGATCGCGATGGGGCGGCGGCCCAGCTGAAGGAGGCCGAGGCACGGCTTGCCAATGCGCGCTCCCCGCTCCAGCGGCCCGAGGAAATCGCCGTGCTCCAGGCGTCGGAACAGCGGGCCGCCGCGGCCCTCGACCAGTCCCGCGTCGATCTTGACCGGCAGAAGGCCCTGGTGCCGAAGGGCGCCTCCTCCCAGGCCAACCTCGATGCGGCCCAGCACCAGTACGACCAGAACCAGGCGGCCCTCGACGAGGCGCGCAAGCGCATTTCCGCCGCCCGCATCGCCTCCCGCACCCAGGACATCGAGGCGGCCGAGCAGGCGGTTTCCGCCGCCCGCGCGAACCTTGTCGCGGCGCAGGTGCGGCTCGACCGGCGCACCCTGAAGGCGCCCACGGACGGCACGGTGCAGACCGTCTATTACCGCGTCGGCGAGCTGGTGCCGGAGGGCCGGCCGGTGGTGTCCATCCTGCCGCCGGGGCTGGTGAAGGTGCGCTTCTTCGTGCCGGAACCGCTGCTGCCGAAAGTCGCCCTCGGCGCCAGCGTCACCGTCACCTGCGACGGCTGCCCGACGACCACGGCGAAGATCTTCTTCATCTCGGCCGAGGCGGAATACACCCCGCCCGTCATCTACAGCCGGGAGGAGCGCTCCAAGCTGGTCTATCTGGTGGAGGCGCGGCCCGACGATCCCGCCAAGGCCCGGCCGGGCCAGCCGGTAAGTGTTTCCCTGGGGGCTGCGCCGTGATCGCGATGGAGGCTCAGGCGCCCGTGCCCGCCCGCGTCGCGCCGGAAGTGGCCATCGAGGTGGAGAATCTCTGCAAGAGCTTCGGCGGCCGGCGGGTGGTGGACAACCTCTCCATGCGGGTCATGCGCGGGCAGATCTACGGCTTCCTCGGGCCCAACGGCTCGGGCAAGACCACCACCATCCGCATGCTGTGCGGGCTGCTGACGCCGGATTCCGGCCGCGGCACCTGCCTGGGCATGGATATCCTCACCCAGGCCCGGCGCATCCGCGAGCATGTGGGCTACATGACGCAGCGCTTCTCCCTCTACCAGGACCTGTCGGTGCGGGAGAACCTGGAGTTCGTGGCGCGCGTCTATGGCGTTCCCGAGCCGGAGAAGGCGGCGGGCGACGCGCTGAAGCGGCTGGGACTGGAGGGGCGCGGCAAGCAGCTGGCGGGCGCGCTCTCCGGCGGCTGGAAGCAGCGCCTGGCGCTTGGCGCCTGCATCCTGCCCGGCCCCGACCTGCTGCTGCTGGACGAGCCCACCGCCGGCGTCGATCCCAAGGCGCGGCGCGAGTTCTGGGCGCAGATCCACGACCTTGCGGCGGAAGGGCTCACCGTGCTGGTCTCCACCCATTACATGGACGAGGCGGAGCGCTGCCACGAGATCGCGTACATCGCCTATGGCCAGTTGCTGGCCCAGGGCACGGTGCAGAGCGTGATCGCCGCGGCTGGCCTCGCCACGGTCACCATCGAGATCGCCGGGGCGGCGGGCCACGAGGCGGGGCTTCTCGTCACCCGCCTCGCCCGCGAGCTGGCCGCCCTTGAGGGGGTGGAGATGGTGGCGCCCTTCGGCACCGCGCTGCACGTCTCCGGGCGCGACCCGGCGGCGCTGGAGGCGGCGATCGCGCCCTACCGCAGCGATGCGCGCCTCGTCATCCGCGCCGATGCCCCGACGCTGGAGGACGTGTTCATCGACCTCATGAGCCGGTCGAAGGACGAACTGCGATGAGGGCGCTCGCGGCGACGGCCGGCTTCCTGAGGCGCGTCGGCGCCATGATCGTGAAGGAGTTCATCCAGCTGCGGCGCGATCGGGTGACGTTCGCCACCATGATCATGATCCCGCTGCTGCAGCTGATCCTGTTCGGCTATGCCATCAACACCACGCCGCGCCACCTGCCCACGGCGGTGTTCGCCCACGAGAACACGGATGTGAGCCGCGCCATCCTCGCCGCCTTGCGCAACACCGCCTTCTTCGCCTTTGTGAAGGAGGCCGGGAGCGCGGAGGAGGCGGAGCACATGATCCGCGCCGGCGAGGTGCTGTTCTTCGTGGAGATCCCGGCGGGCTTCGAGCGGGCGCTGCGACGGGGCGAGCAGCCGCAACTGCTGGTGGCGGCGGACGCCACCGACCCGGTGGGCTCCGCCAATGCGCTGGCGGCGCTGGCCGGCGTGGTGGGCTCGGCCCTGGTGCGCGAGCGGTTCGTGGATGCCGCCGGCGCCATGCCGTTCGAGATCGTCCAGCACCGGCGCTACAACCCGGCCGGCACCAGCCAGCTGAACATCGTTCCCGGCCTGCTGGGCACCATCCTCACCATGACCATGCTGATCTATACCGCCCTGTCGGTGACCCGCGAGACCGAGCGGGGCACCATGGAGAGCCTCCTGTCCATGCCGATCCACCCGGTGGAGATCATGCTGGGCAAGATCATCCCCTACGTTCTGGTGGGCATCGTGCAGGCGATTCTGATTCTCGGCTCCGGCATGGTGCTGTTCGGGGTGCCGCTGGAAGGCAGCGCCGTCTTCCTTGCGGCGGCGACGCTGCTCTTCATCACCGCGAACCTGTCGGTGGGCTATACCTTCTCCACCCTGGCGCAAAACCAGCTCCAGGCGGTGCAGATGTCCTTCATGTTCTTCCTGCCCTCGATTCTTCTGTCGGGCTTCATGTTCCCGTTCTCGGGCATGCCGCTGTGGGCGCAATGGATCGGCGAGGGGTTGCCGCTCACCCATTATCTGCGCATGGTGCGGGGCATCCTGCTGAAGGGATCAGGGTTTGCGGACCTCAGGGTGGATGCCGCCGCGCTGGTCGCGCTCATGCTGCTGGCCATGGGCATCGCTGTGGCGAGATTTCGTCAAACCCTTGACTGAATGCCGCGCGGCACGTTGCCGCTAAGGTGAGGCGCCGACCGATTGGCCGGCTCTGTGGAAAAAGGGTCGCGTCTCCGGCGTCCAATGGGCCTTCGGTCAAGGTGTCGCGCCGCTGGGGCATGACGAACGCGCCGTCGCCTGTGTAGAAGACCGCGGCCTAAGCCTTGACGGTTGCGACCGGCCGCCGCAGCGCTCATCGACCGCGTCACTTCACGCAGCTTTGACCTGTATCAAGGAGAAAACGGGCTTGCGGCGCATGGTGCGGCGCGGCTCCGCAGGTGCAGTGTTCATACCTCGGCGCGAGGGGTTCTGAAATGTCAACAATCCAAGATCCGATCCGGACGCCGGCGAAGGCCATGCGGTTCGGCGAAGCCGGACTGCTGGTGGTTTTCGCCGCCTTCGCCTTCTTCGCGATCATTGTGGCCGCCAAGGCCTACACGCCCGCCTACGCCTTCCATGCCTATCTGTTCGCCGCCGCCAGCATCGCGGCGGTGTTCGCCATCGGTAACCGCTACATGGCCCGGCCGGCCGGGCCCGTGCCGCAGGTCAATGCCGACGGCAAGCCCAACTACAATTTCGATGTGGTGAAATTCTGCACCATCGCCGCCGTCGTCTGGGGCATCGCGGGCTTCCTCGTGGGGGTGATCGCCGCGCTCCAGCTGGCGTTCCCGGTGGTCAATCTGGACCTGCCCTGGATCTCCTTCGGCCGCCTGCGCCCGCTGCACACGTCGGCGGTGATCTTCGCCTTCGGCGGCAACGTGCTGATCGGCACCTCCTTCTACGTGGTCCAGCGCACCTCCCATGCGCGCCTCGTGGGCGACCTTGCGCCCTGGTTCGTGGTGCTGGGCTACAACCTCTTCATCGTCATCGCCGGTACGGGCTATCTGCTGGGCATCACCCAGGGCAAGGAATACGCCGAGCCGGAATGGTATGCGGACCTGTTCCTGACCGTGGTCTGGGTCACCTACCTGCTGGTGTTCCTGGGCACCATCCTGAAGCGCAAGGAACCCCACATCTACGTGGCGAACTGGTTCTATCTCGCCTTCATCATCACCATTGCCGTGCTGCACCTCGGCAACAACGCCTCGGTGCCGGTGTCGGTGTTCTCGCCCAAGTCCTACATCCTCTGGTCCGGCGTCCAGGACGCCATGTTCCAGTGGTGGTACGGCCATAACGCGGTGGGCTTCTTCCTGACCGCCGGCTTCCTCGCCCTGATGTATTATTTCATCCCGAAGCGGGCGGAGCGGCCGGTCTATTCCTACCGGCTGTCCATCGTCCACTTCTGGGCGCTGATCTTCATCTACATCTGGGCCGGCCCGCACCACCTGCACTACACGGCCCTGCCGGACTGGGCGCAGACGCTGGGCATGACCTTCTCGATCATCCTGTGGATGCCCTCCTGGGGCGGCATGATCAACGGCCTCATGACCCTGTCGGGGGCCTGGGACAAGCTGCGCACCGACCCGATCATCCGCATGATGGTGGTGGCCGTGGCCTTCTACGGCATGTCCACCTTCGAAGGCCCGATGATGTCGGTGAAGGCGGTGAACTCGCTGAGCCACTACACCGAATGGACCATCGGCCACGTGCATTCCGGCGCGCTCGGCTGGGTCGCCTACATCTCCTTCGGCGCCATCTACTGCTTGGTGCCCTGGCTGTGGAACAAGCGCGAAATGTACTCGCTCAAGGCTGTGTCCTGGCACTTCTGGGTCTCGACCCTCGGCATCGTGCTCTACATCTCCTCCATGTGGGTGGCTGGCATCCTGCAGGGCCTGATGTGGCGCGCCTACACCCAGCTCGGCTTCCTCGAATACTCGTTCATCGAGAGCGTCGAGGCCATGCACCCGCTCTACGTCATCCGCGCCCTCGGCGGCATCCTGTTCCTGTCGGGCGCCCTGATCATGGCCTGGAACATCTGGAAGACCATCACCATGCCCGAAGCGGCGGCCGAGCAGTCGCTCGCCCTTGCGCCTGCGGAATGAGGAGGCACTCATGGCAACGCAAGGCACCTCCATCTGGTCCAAGCACCAGATCTTCGAAAAGCACTCCTACTGGCTGATGCTGGGCATCCTGATCGTGATCTCGATCGGCGGCCTGGTGGAAATCGCGCCGCTCTTCTACCTGAAGAGCACCATCGAGAAGGTGGAGGGGATGCGCCCCTACACCCCCCTCGAACTGGCGGGACGCAACATCTATGTGCGCGAGGGCTGCTACAACTGCCACTCGCAGATGATCCGCCCGCTGCGTGACGAGGTGGAGCGCTACGGCCACTATTCGCTGGCGGCCGAGAGCATGTACGACCACCCGTTCCAGTGGGGCTCCAAGCGCACCGGCCCGGATCTCGCCCGCGTGGGCGGCAAGTATTCGGACCTGTGGCAGCGCGAGCATCTCCACAACCCGCGCGCCGTGGTGCCGGCCTCCATCATGCCGAGCTATCCCTGGCTCACCCAGACCAGGCTCGACACCAAGCACCTCGCGGCCGACCTGAAGGACCTCAAGCTGCTCGGCGTCCCCTACACGGACGCGATGATCGAGAACGTCCAGGAGGACCTGAAGGCCCAGTCCACGACCGACGGCGACACCAGCGGTCTCGACAAGCGCTATCCCAAGGCCCAGGCCCGTGACTTCGACGGCAATCCCGGCGAACTCACCGAGGCCGACGCGCTCATCGCCTACCTCCAGATGCTGGGCACGCTCGTGGACTTCAAGCTCTACGACAACCAAGCCAACGTGAGGTGAGCTGATGCACGAGACCTATCTCTGGCTCGCGTCCTTCGCCCAGACCTGGGGCCTCGTGCTCTTCGTCCTCGGTTTCCTGCTGGTGATCGCCTACGTCTTCTGGCCCTCGAAAACGAGGAAGAAGGAATTCGACGACGCCGCCAACATCCCGCTCAAAGAGGATTGATCCCGTGAGCACGACTCAAGATACCCACCATGGCAAGGTGGACGCCGCAACCGGCGTCTCGACCACCGGTCACGAATGGGATGGCATCTCGGAGCTGAACAACCCGCTTCCGCGGTGGTGGCTGTGGGTGTGGTACGCCTGCATCGTCTGGGCCATCGGCTACTGGATCCTGTTCCCCGCATGGCCGCTGATCAACTCGGCAACGCCGGGCCTGCTCGGCTGGCACTCGCGCTCGGCCATCCAGGTCCAGCTCGCCGATCTCCAGGCGCTGCGCGCCGAGAGCGCGGCCAAGCTCGCCAACGCCTCGCTCGAGCAGATCGAGCAGACGCCGGCGCTGCTGACCCTCGCCCGGGCCCAGGGGCGCGTCGCCTTCGCCGACAATTGCGCGCCGTGCCACGGCGCCGGTGGCGGCGGGGCCACGGGCTTCCCTAACCTCAATGACGACGACTGGCTGTGGGGCGGCTCGCTGGAGCAGATCCAGCAGACCATCCAGTACGGCATCCGCTCCGGCGATGCCGAGGCGCGCACCGGCTCCATGCCCGCCTTCGGCCGCGACGGCATCCTCCAGAAGGCGGAAATCTCGGCGGTGGCGGACTATGTGCGCACCCTGTCCGGCATCGCCCAGCCCGGCGCCGATTTCGCCAAGGGCAAGGAGGTGTACGCCGCCAATTGCGCCGCCTGCCATGGCGACGACGGCAAGGGCAACCAGGAACTGGGCGCCCCCAACCTCACGGACGGCATCTGGCTCTTTGGCTCGGACAAGGCCAGCATTGAGTACGGCGTCGTCAACGGCCGCGGCAACGTGATGCCGGCGTGGCACGCGCGCATCGAGCCGACCACCATCAAGGCGCTCACCGTCTACGTGCATTCGCTCGGCGGCGGACGCTGACGCAGGCTGGAGGGACGGCCCGGCTTGCTCCGCGCCGGCCGGGCGCGCAGATTGAAACGTGAACCGCGCCGGATCGGAGCTTGTTGCCCGGTCCGGCGCGTGCTCTTTCCGGGTTGGAGGGGACTTCGCCCATGCGGGTGATGCAGCCCGGGCCGTTGGGCTGACGTCGCCCATCCGGCAGGCTCGCGCGGACCGACCGCGCCGGCAGGAGCAAAAGGGGAGCACGCGCCGGCATCGAGGGGAGCCGACGCGGGGCGCGGGGGGAGCCAAAAGGTCGCGCGACCAATCGACGGCGCGACCTTTCGCCCGAAGGCCCGGACAAACATTCTAAGCTATGAATGTTGCCGTGTCGGCGCCGGGCGGATGTCCCGAGACCAGGGCCGGCCCAATGAGGGCCTGCCCTCAACCCGCATCGCCGGCCCAAGGTGGCTGGCCAACCTTCGGCAAGCAACCCATGACTGCCCTGACCACGAAATCCGAGCAGAAGGCCGCCGCCGCCGTGGCCGACCCCGACGATATTCCGCTCTATGAGGCCCGTCGCCAGATCTATCCGCAGACCGTCCACGGCCGGTTCCGCACCATCAAGTGGATCGTGCTCGCGGTCACGCTCGGCATCTACTACTTCCTGCCTTTCGTGCGCTGGGACCGGGGTCCCGATGCGCCGAGCCAGGCGGTTCTGATCGATTTTCCATCGAGCCGCTTCTATTTCTTCTTTCTGGAAATCTGGCCGCAGGAATTCTACTACGTTGCCGGCCTGCTCATCCTGGCGGCGCTGATCCTGTTCCTCATGAATGCGGTGGCCGGGCGCGTGTGGTGCGGCTATCTCTGCCCGCAGACGGTCTGGACCGACCTGTTCATGGCGGTGGAGCGCCTGATCGAGGGCGACCGGCGCGAGCGCATGCGCGCGGATGCGGCGCCCTGGACGCTGGACAAGTTCGCCCACAAGACGCTGAAGCATGCCATCTGGCTGCTCATCGCCTGGTGGACCGGCGGCGCCTGGGTGCTCTACTTCGCCGATGCGCCGACTCTGGTGGTGCAGCTTGCCACCTTCCAGGCGCCGGCCGTGGCCTACATGTCCATCGGCGTGCTGACCTTCACCACCTATGCGCTTGCCGGCCACATGCGCGAGCAGGTGTGCACCTATATGTGCCCGTGGCCGCGCATCCAGGCCGCGCTCACCGACGAATACGCCCTCAACGTCACCTACGCCTACGACCGCGGCGAGCCGCGCGGCTCGCTGAAGAAGGCCGAGGCCGCCCGCGAGAAGGGCCAGCCGGCGGGCGATTGCGTCGATTGCGGCCAGTGCGTCGCCGTCTGCCCCACGGGCGTGGACATTCGACTGGGCATGCAATTGCCCTGCATCCAGTGCGGCCTTTGCATCGATGCCTGCAACACGGTGATGGACAAGGTCGGCCGCCCGCGCGACCTGATCGCCTACGACAGCGAGGCGAACCTCGAGGCGCGGCTGGCCCACACGCCGTTCACCCAGCGCATCATCCGGCCCCGCACCATCCTTTACGCGGTGCTCATCTGCCTGGTGGCCGGGCTGATGCTGACCTCGCTCCTCGGCCGCTCGACGGAGGGCGTCGCCGCCATCCACGACCGCAACCCGCTGTTCGTGCGGCTGTCGGACGGTTCGATCCGCAATGCCTATACGGTGCGGCTGATCAACAAGAAGCTGGAGGAGCGCACCTTCGTCCTCACGGCGGACGGCGTGCCCGGCGCGAGCCTGGAGGTGATCGGCGACGATGCCGGCGGCCTCACCATCGGTCCCGACCAGACCCGCGAGATCCGCGTGCTGGTGACCACCCGCGACAAGCTGGCCTCGCAGGCGTCCCTGCCCATCACCTTCCGCATCCGCGACACGGCTTCGGGCTTGACGGCGGCGGTCAACGATCACTTCATCGGCCCGTGAGCAACGGTCCGGACAAAGTAGGGAGGGATGACATGGCCCATGCTGATGTCCCCCGCAGGCCGCGCGAGCTGACCGGGCGGGCGGTGCTCCTGATGCTCCTCGCCTTCTTCGGCGTGGTTATGGGCGTCAACTTCCTCATGGCGCGGCTTGCGGTTTCCACCTTTGCGGGGGTGGAGACGGAGAGTTCCTACAAGGCCGGTCTCGCCTTCTCGGCCGAGCACCGCGCCGCGGAGGCGCAGGCCGCGCGGCACTGGAGCGTGAACGTGGAACTGGCCTCGCCGGGCAACGAGGCCCGTGTGGTCACGATCCGCGTGCTCGACCCGTCCGGCGCGCCCCTGTCGCAGCTGACCCCGGACGGGCGCTTCGCCCACCCCACCGACGCCCGGCGCGACGTGGACCTGGACCTTGAGCCCCTCGGCGACGGCCGGTACCGCGCCACGGCGGCGGCGGGTCCGGGCCAGTGGGATCTGGTGATTGATTTTGCGCAAGGCGGAGAGCGCCAGTTCCGGTCCAAAAATCGTGTGCAGCTTCCGTAAGCCGCTGTGAACGGGCAACCGGCTTCCTCCGGCCTCCCGAGGCGGCATCGAGACTGCCGGGCGGCATCCGTCCAGAGTCGTCTGCACCTTGAGTACGACCAGGCCGGCCGGTTCGTCGCGCCGGCCGGCCTGTCGTACTTTTCTCTCATTCGGGTCCGCATCTTCCCGCCGCGCGGTGCAGCGGGGCCCCGCAGCCCCCGGGGATGGAGCCATGGCTGAGGCGATCGACTATTCCATTTTCGTCGCGCGGTCCGAGGACGGCCTCGCCCAGATGAGCCTCGCCGTGGACGGCATCGACTGCGCCGCCTGCATCGCCGAGATCGAGGACGGGGTGAAGGCGCTGCCGGGCGTGGTGCGCGCGCGCCTCAATTATTCCACCCACCGCCTCACCGTGGCCTGGCGCGAGGAGACCTCGCCGGACCGGGTGGTGAGCCAGCTGGAAGCCCTGGGCTACCGCGCCCACCCCTTCGCCGGCCGCGCCGAGGAGAGCGAGGCGCGCCACGCCCGCTGGCTGCTGCGCTGCCTGGGCGTGGCGGGCTTCGCGGCCATGAACATCATGCTGCTCTCGGTCTCGGTGTGGTCGGGCAACGTCACCGACATCACCCCCGAGACGCGGGACTTCTTCCACTGGGTCTCGGCGCTCATCGCGCTTCCGGCGGCGGCCTATGCGGGCCAGCCCTTCTTCCAGAGCGCGTTCCGGGCGGTGCGCTCGGGCCGGCTCAACATGGACGTGCCCATCACCATCGGCGTCACCCTGGCGCTGGGCATGAGCGTGCTGGAGACGGCGCTGAGCCAGCCCCACGCCTATTTCGACAGCGCCATCATGCTGCTGTTCTTCCTTTTGGCCGGGCGCTACCTCGACCATGAGGCGCGCCGGCGCACCCGCGCCACGGCCGGCAACATCGCCGCCCTGCGGGGCGAGATGGCCCATCGCCTCGGTGCCGACGGTGTACCGGTGCTGGTGCCGGTGCAGGCCTTGCAGCCGGGCGATACCATCCTCGTCGCCCCCGGCGAGCGGGTGGCGGCGGATGGCGTCATCGCCTCCGGCCAGTCCAGCATCGACGAAAGCCTCGTCACCGGCGAGACCCTGCCGCGCGCCCTGAAGCGGGGGGATGCGGTCTATGCCGGCAGCCTCAACGGCGAGGGCGCGCTGCACCTCACGGTGACCGCCGGCGGCGAGAACACGCTGGTGGACGATGTCCAGCGTCTGCTGGACGGCGCGCTGGCCGAGAAGGGCGCCTATGTGCGCCTCGCCGACCGGGTGGCGCGGCTCTACGCGCCCATGGTGCATCTGACGGCGCTGGTCTCGGCCATCGGCTGGCTCCTCGCCGGGGCCGACCTGCACCATGCGGTGATGATCGCGGTGGCGGTGCTCATCATCACCTGCCCCTGCGCGCTGGCCCTCGCGGTGCCGGCGGTGCAGGTGACGGCCACCGGCCGCCTGTTCCGCGCCGGCCTGCTCATCAATGCCGGCGACATGCTGGAGCGCCTCGCCGCCGTGGACACCGTGGTGTTCGACAAGACCGGCACCCTGACCCTGCCGGAGCCGGCCCTTGCCCTGCCACGCGGCGCGGACCGGGCACTGGTGGGCCTTGCCGGGCGGCTGGCCCTGTCGAGCCGCCACCCGCTGGCCCGGGCGCTCGCCCCGCGCGCCGACGGCCCGGCCATCGAGGGCGTCACCGAAGTGAGCGGGCAGGGCGTGGAGGCCGTGGTGGATGGCGAGGCCGTGCGCCTTGGCAGCCTCGCCTTCTGCGGCGCGGCCCTGCCCGCCGACCTGCCGTCCGGGGCCTCCCTGATCGCGCTGCGCCGTGGCGCCCGGACCCTGGTCCTCGGCGTGGAGCAGGCCCTGCGGCCCGACGCGCTTGAGGTGGTGGACGCCCTGAAGGCCCGCGGCCTTGAGGTGCGCATCCTCTCCGGCGACCGCGAGGCGGCGGTGGTTCCCGTGGCGCAGGCGCTGGGCATCGCCCATTGGGAGGCCGGCCTGAAGCCCGCCGACAAGATCGCCGCGCTCGATCGCCTGAAGGCGGACGGCCGGCGGGTGCTGATGGTGGGCGATGGCCTCAACGACGCCCCGGCCCTTGCCGCTGCCGCCGTTTCCCTCTCCCCCGCCACCGGCGCGGCGGTGACGCAGGCCCATGCAGACGCGGTGTTCCTCGGCCGACGCCTCGCGCCGGTGCTGGCGGCGGTGGACGGGGCGCGGGTGGCGGCGCGGCTGATGCGGCAGAACCTCGCCATTGCCGTGCTCTACAATGTGATCGCGGTGCCGCTGGCCATCGCCGGCTTTGTCACGCCGCTGGTGGCGGCGCTTGCCATGTCCGGCTCTTCCATACTCGTGACCGTGAACGCCTTGCGCGCGGCGCGGCCGGGGCGCAAGGATGAGGCGTCCGACGCCGCGGCCCCTGCCGGCGGCGATGCCCGCACACTGGAGGAGGCGGCCGCGTGAACGTCCTCGTCTATCTCCTGCCGCTCGCGCTGCTGCTCGGCCTCACCGGCCTCTTCGCCTTCCTCTGGAGCCTGAAGAGCGGCCAGTATGACGATCTCGACGGGGCCGCCGTGCGCGTCCTGTCGGACGACGACCTGCCCGGTTCCGGCGCGCCACCGGCGAGCACGTCTCCAGCGGGCCTGCCCCGCAGCGGTGCCTCCAAGCCATGAGACGCATCGCGTCCGCCCCCGAACCCCGCGCGGGCATGCTCGTCTGCGTCTGCGATCCGCAGCTCGACGCCCCCGCCAACGACAACGGGCCGCGCCCCGTCTCCACCTTCGGCCTGGCCTTGGGCTTCGCCTTCGCGGTGCTGGCGCAGACGGTGGCCTCCGCCGCCCTGCCGCTCGCCGGCGCCCAGCTGGCGCCCCGGCCGGAGCTGGTCACCTGGCCGTTCGCGGCCATGCTGCTCGGAGCCGCGCTCGCCTCTTTCCCGGCCTCCTTCCTGCGCGACGCGTTCGGCCGGCGCACCGGCTTTGCGCTCGGCGCGTCGCTGGGCATCGCCGGCGGGGCGCTGCTGATAGCGGCGCTGATCCAGCGCCAGTTCGCCTGGGCCTGCCTCGGAGCCCTGTGGCTCGGCATGGCGCAGGGCTTCTCCTTCTTCTACCGGCATGAGGCCGCCGCCGCGAGCGGCCGGCCCGCCGCCGCCACGGCCGGCGTTCTTGCGGGCGGCGTTGCCGCCGCCTTCGCCGGGCCGACGCTCGCGGGCTTTGCCGAACAGCTCGCCGCCCCCTATTTCCTCGTGGGTGCCGCGGCGCTGGCGGCCCTGGCGCACACCTGCTCCCTCGGGGTCGCGGTCGCGCTCGCCGCGGACCCCACCACCGTGTTCCGTCCCAGGGCGAGGGCGCCCTTGTCCGCCATCCTGTGGCCGACCCTGGTGGGCGGCGCGGCCTGGTTCGGCATGAACACCGTCATGTCCGGCGCGCCGCTGGCGCTGGTGGGCTGTGGCATCGGCGGGGCTGCGGTGTTCGGCTTCATCGCCCTGCATGTGGCGGCCATGTATGCGCCCGCCGTGCCGCTGGCCTTCGTGGGGGATCGCGTGCCGCCCCTGGTGATCGCCGTTGCCGGCGCGCTGCTGGTGGCCGTCGGCATCCCGCTCCAGAGCCTCGGGACGCCGGAGACCATCACCGCCGCCCTCATCTGCGTGGGCGCCGGCTGGTCGGTGGCCACCGTGGGTGCCACGGCCTGGATCTATCGCGCCGGTCCGCCCAGCCGCCTCGCCCTCGCCCTGCACGACGGCGGCCTGTTCTTCGGCGCCATCTGCGGCGCGCTTCTCGGCTATCTTCTGGCCTGACGGCTTGGCCGCACCCCGTGCGGAACGGTAGGAAGCCGGGAACGCCCAATGGCCGGGAGCCCGCCCTTGACCCATCCCTTCTCGCTGGAGGGCCAGACCGCCCTCGTCACCGGCTCGGTGGCCGGCCTCGGCTATGAGATCGCGACCGCCCTTGCCCTGGCGGGCGCCCATGTGCTGGTGAACGGCCGGGATGCGGCCCGCCTCGGCCCGGCGGTGACCGCCATCATCCGCAAGGGCGGCAAGGCCGAGCCGCTGGTGCTCGACGTGTGCGATGCCGATGCCGTCACGCAGGCCATCGCCATGGCGGCACCCATCCACATCCTGGTGAACAACGCCGGCGCCCGCGACCGGCGCGGCTTCCTCGACATGGAGGACGCCGCGTTCCGCCGGCTCGTGGAGCTGGACCTGTTCGCCCCCGCCCATCTCACGCGCGAGGTGGCCAGAACCATGGTGGCGCGGGGCAAGGGCGGGCGCATCATCAACATCACCTCCATCGCCGGGCCGCTCTCGCGGGCTGGCGATGCCGCCTACACCACCGCGAAGGGCGCGCTGGAGGCGCTGACGCGGGCCCTCGCGGCGGATCTGGGTCCGCACGCCATCACCGTGAACGCCATCGCGCCCGGCTATTTCCTCACCGAGCCCAATGCCGAGCTGGCGCGCGACCAGGCGGTGGGGGAATGGCTGTCGCGCCGCACCTCGCTGGGCCGCTGGGGGCGGCCGGACGAAGTGGCGGGGGCGGCGGTGTTCCTCGCCTCGCCCGCGGCCTCCTACGTCACCGGCCACGTGCTGGCGGTGGACGGCGGCTACATGGCGCATTTCTGAGCGCCTTCGCTCAGGCGCCGCGCGGGCTTTGTGGACGTCTGTGCTTCCGCGCCGCGCGGGCTTTTCGTGCCTTCGCTCCGGCGCCGCGCCGGCTTTTCCGGTGCGCGCGGCGCCGGGTCAGCGGACCCAGAAGCGCGGCAGGAACAGCACCAGCACGGTGAGGATTTCCAGCCGCCCCAGCAGCATGGCCGCCGTGAGCAGCCACAGGGCGGAATCGGGCAGGACGCCGAAGTTGGAGGCCGGCCCCACCAGCGGTCCAAGCCCCGGCCCCACATTGGAAAGGCAGGCGATGGCGGCGGAGAAGGCGGTCTTCAGGTCGAGGCCCAGCATGTTGAGGCCGACGCCGAAGAGGAAGAAGGCGAGCAGATAGAGGAAGACGAAGGACAGCACCGAGGCCACCACGTCGTCCGCCACCGGCGCGCCGCCGTAGCGCAGGGGAAAGACGCCGGTGCGGAAGGAAATGCGCTTCAGGTGCTGGCGGATCGCCTTGGCGGTGATGGCAAGGCGCAGGGCCTTCAGGCCGCCGGAGGTGGAGCCGGTGCAGCCGCCGATGAACATCAGCACGAAGAAGATGGCGTCCGAGGTCGCGCCCCAGTTCGTGTAGTCCGCCGCCATGAAGCCGGTGGTGGAAATGAGCGAGGCGACGGTGAACAGCGCCCAGCGCAGCGCCGTCTCGCCGGAGGCGACCCCGCTGAAGGTCAACTGCAGGAAGGAGAGGGTGGTGAACAGGGCCACGATGGCGAAGAACAGCCGCACCTCCGGATTGGAGAAGATCCGCCACGGGTCGCCGGACAAGGCGCGCACATAGAGCGGGAAGGGCAGGGCGGCCATGAGCATGAAGGCCACGGCCACATAATCCACCGCCGGCTTGGCGAACACGGTGAGCGAGGAGTCCGAATTGGCGAAGCCGCCGCTCGACAAGGTGGACATGGCGATGGTGACGGCATCGAAGGGCTTCAGCCCCGCCACCAGGTAGAAGCCGGCGCAGGCGGCGGTGAGCAGCACATAGGCGATGAGCAGGCGCTTGGCGATGGCGCCGGCGCGCGGCAGGAATTTCTCCGATTTGTCGGAGGATTCCGTGCGGAACAGCTGCATGCCGCCGACGGAGAGCATGGGCAGCACCGCGATGGCGATGGCGACGATGCCGATGCCGCCGAACCAGTGCAGCAGCGCCCGCCACAGCAGGACGCCGGGCGACATGGCGTCGAGCCCCGACATCACGCTCGCCCCCGTGGTGGTCAGCCCGGACATGCTCTCGAACATGGCGCGGGTGAAGGACAGCCGCGAGTGGCCCCACATGAGCGGCAGGGCGGCGAACAGCGACAGCACCACCCAGACCGAGGTGGTCAGAAGGAAGGCCTGCCTGAGGTCGAGCTTGCTCACCGTCTGGCTGCGCCCGCTCATCCACAGCAGCACGCCGACGAAGATGGTGATGGCCGAGGCGCCGACGAAGGCGCCCTGTCCGCCGGAGCGTGTGGCGAAATCCACCACCGCGGGCAGCAGCATGGCGACGCCGAGGATGGTCAGGAGGACGCCGAGCGTCGCCGCCACCGGGCGCAGGCTGAGCACCGAAACGGCCTCGGCCTCCACCGTTGGTATGCGCGCGGCGTGCATGACGTCCCCCTTCCCTCAAGCGTCTTCGCGCGAAGTAGATCCCGGCCGGCGTTAAAAAAATGCGATGCGCAAACGGGATAGAGCATTTCCCGCGAACGGGTGTGCACGGAAAATGCGCTCGCCCGCGGCGTTTCTCAGTTCAGCACCCGGCGCACGTCCGGCACATCGAGCGAGAAGGCCGGGATCTCGATGGAGAAGGTGTCGCCGTTGCTGGCGAGCATCTCGTAGTGCCCGTTCATGATCCCGGTGGAGGTATTGAGCGAGACGCCGCTGGTATATTCGAATCGGCTGCCGGGTGGCAGGGTGGGCTCTTCGCCCACCACGCCAGCGCCGTGGACCTCCTCGGTGTGCCCGTTGGCGTCAGTGATGATCCAGTGGCGACCCTTAAGTTGCACGGTCTCCTGGCCCAAATTGGCCACTTCGACGGTATAAGCCCAAAAATGACGGCCCTGGTCGGCCTCTGAACGCTCCGCCACATAACGCGGCGTCGCGGTCACCTGAATATTTCGAGTGATGGCGCGGTACATACCCGCTCGAGCTCCCCTCACCGCGGGAGAAAATGCCCCCGCGGGCCACAGTGAACCCGCGTTGCGGTCCGGGTGCAACAGTCCGCGCCGTCGCGTGCCGGGAATAGAGCCTTTACAAGGCCTCGGCGGCGGCGGCGAGATCGGCGAGGAGGTCGTCCGGGTGCTCGAGCCCCACGGAAAGCCGAAGCAGGCCGTCGGAAATCCCCATCTCGGCGCGGGCCTCGGGCGAGAATCGCTGGTGCGTGGTGGTGGCCGGATGAGTGATGAGGCTTTTGGCATCCCCCAGGTTGTTGGAGATGCGGATCAGCCCGAGCGCGTTGGCGAAGCGGAAGGCGCCCTCCTTGCCGCCCTCCACCACGAAGGTGACGAGGGTGCCGCCGCCCTTCATCTGCCGGCGGGCCAGCTCCGCCTGCGGATGGTCGGCGCGGCCGGGATAGATCACCGTCTCGATCCTGGGCAGGCCCGCCAGCGCATCGGCGATGCGGCCCGCGCTCGCCTGCATGCGCTCGACCCGGAGCGCCAGCGTCTCCAGGCCCTTCAGCATGATCCAGGCGTTGAAGGGGGAGATGGAGGGGCCGGTCTGGCGCAGGAAGGTCTGCAGGTGGTCGGTCACGAACTGCTGCGAGGAGAGGATCACGCCGCCGAGGCAGCGGCCCTGGCCGTCCACATGCTTGGTGGTGGAATAGACCACGATGTCCGCGCCCAGCTCGAACGGATGCTGCAGCAGGGGCGTGGCGAACACGTTGTCCACCACCAGGCGGGCGCCGGCCTTGTGGGCGATCTGCGCCACCGCCGCGATGTCGATCAGCTCCAGGGTGGGATTGGTGGGGCTTTCCAGGAAGAACACCTTGGTGCTGGGCCTCGCCGCCGCCTGCCAGGCGGCCAGGTCCTTGCCGTCCACCAGCGTGGTCTCGACGCCGAAGCGCGGCAGGAAGTCCTCCAGGATCCAGCGGCAGGAGCCGAACAGCGCGCGCGCCGCCACCACATGGTCGCCGGCGGAGAGCTGGCACAGCAGCGCCGCGTTCACCGCCGCCATGCCCGAGGCCGTGGCCCGGGCCGCCTCCGCCCCTTCCAGCAGCGCCATGCGCTCCTCGAACATGGCGGTGGTGGGGTTGGAATAGCGCGAATAGACGAAGCCCGGATCCTCGCCCTTGAAGCGGGCCTCGCAGGATTGCGCATTGTCGTAGACGAAGCCCTGGGTCAGGAACAGCGCCTCGGAGGTCTCGCCATAGGGCGAGCGCGTGGTGCCGCCATGGACTAGGCGCGTCTCCGGGTGGAGTGTAAGGGGATCCTTCGGGACGAATTTGGGGGCTGGCTTTTGCGCCACGGACATGACGGTCTCCGGGGGAGGCCGAGGGGATCAGGCGCGGTTCGCCGCCGCGGTGGCCGGTGTGCGGCGCGCGCGGCTTGCCCGTCTGTTCGTCCCCGGCCTTTTAGCAAGGTTGTTTAACGTGGCTGCAAGCGGGCCGGCTCAAATTCACCACGAGTGCGTAGCAGTTAACGCCCGGCCTCCCCTTGGCGTCAAGGGCTTCGTCCGGTAAAGCGAACAAAAAGGACGGGAAAGCGGATATGACGGTGCGAGCGACGGAGCATCTGAAGCCCGGTATCCTGCCCGCCGAGGCCATTTCGGCGCTGAAGGCGACGGGTGCCATCTCCTGCCGCCGGCCGCTCGACGCGGACCAGATCCAGCCGGCGAGCCTGGACCTGCGGCTTGGCCGCACGGCGTGGCGGGTGCGCGCGAGCTTCCTGCCGGGGGCGGGCGTCTCGGTGAAGGAACGCCTCGCCGACCTTTCCCTGCACGATTTCGACCTGGCCAAGGGCGCCGTGCTGGAGACCGGCTGCGTCTATCTGGTGGAGCTGTTCGAGCGCCTGAAGCTGCCCCTCGACCTCGCGGCGGCGGCAAACCCCAAAAGCTCCACCGGCCGGCTCGACGTGTTCGTGCGCGTCATCACCGACGGGGCGCGCGCCTTCGATACCATTCCCGCCGGCTATAACGGCCCGCTCTATCTGGAAATCTCCCCGCGCACCTTCCCCATCCTGGTGCGCACCGGCTCGCGCCTGTCGCAGGTGCGCTTCCGCCGCGGCGTCTCGCGGCTGTCGGACCTCGAATTGCTGAGCCTCCAGTCGGCCGAATGCCTGGTGGATGCGGCCCAGCCGGACGTTGCGGCGGGCGGCATCGCGCTGGGGGTCGATCTCGCCGGCGAGGTGATCCCCGGCCTGCAGGGCTTCCGCGCCAAGAAGCATACCGGCGTCATCGACGTGGACGAGGCCGGCGTGCTCGACGTGGAGGATTTCTGGGAGCCCATCCGGGTGCGGCCGGGCCGCACGGCGGGTCTGGTGCTCGACCCCGACGCCTTCTACATCCTGGCTTCGCGGGAGGCGGTGCACGTGCCGCCGGACTACGCTGCGGAGATGGTGCCGTTCGATCCCCTGGTGGGCGAGTTCCGGGTGCATTATGCCGGCTTCTTCGATCCCGGCTTCGGCAATCCGGCGGCCGGCGGGCGCGGCGCCCGCGCGGTGCTGGAGGTGCGCTCGCGGGAGGTGCCCTTTATTTTGGAACATGGCCAGACGGTGGGCCGCCTCGTCTATGAGCGCATGGCGGGTCGCCCCGGCACCCTCTACGGCGCCGACATGCGCTCCCACTACCAGGGACAGGGCCTGAAGCTCTCCAAGCATTTCAAGCCCGTGGGGAGTTGAGAGCCGGCGCGACCCCTCACCCCTTGCCGATGGTCCCGGTTGCGGCGGCGCGGCCGGCGGCGATCATCTCCTCCTTGCGCCACGGCACGCCCTCGTTCAGCGCCGCGTTGAGTTCGCGCAGCGGGCGCAGCACCGCGTCGGAATAGGCGAGATAGTCCGCCACCAGGGGCAGCACCTCCATCACGGCTGGGTCGTCCGCCATGCCCAGCACGGTGGAGACCGCGGCGTCCACCGCCGGGGTTGCCGCATCGGCGCTGCCGCTGCCGGCCTCGCCCAGCACCACCTCGAAGCCGGTGAGGATGCGCGAGCGCGCCGCCTCCACCACGGCCACCACCTCCTCGCGCGCATCGGCGCCCATGGCGGACAGGCGCAGGGCCACGTCCTCCATGAGGGCGAGATAGGTGATGAGCACGTCGAGGGTGGAGACGATGTTGGCCGCATCCCCCGCCGAATGGCCGAACACCTGCTCGGCGCCGAGATTGGGCAGGCGCGTGCCCATGGCCCGCACGTCCTGGGCGAGGGCGGAGACGCTCGCCTTCTCCCCCTGGTGGGGCCACCAGGAGGCGAAGGCGGCACGGGAACGGCGCACCAGCGCCCTCACCTCCGGCCGCAACTGCTCGGCGAGATAGACCGGCAGCACCAGGTAGGACACCACCAGGGCGATGGCGGCGCCGATGGCGGTCTCGTAGATGCGCGCCAGCATGCCCTCGGTGCCGAGCCCGGAAATGATGTGCAGTCCCAGCACCACCGACAGGCCCACGGCAGCGGACGCCACGTCGTAGCGGTCCTTCTGGGTGACGAGGGCGATCATCTGTGCCGCCATGCAGAAGGCGGCGAGAATCCAGATGTGCGGGCCAAGGCCCAGGAACAGCCCCATGCCCAGCACCACGCCGATGAGCGTGCCCACGGTGCGGTAGCGCACCCGCATGTAGGTCTCGCCCACGCTGTTGCCGATGACGAACATGACGGTCATGGTCGCCCAATAGGCGTGGTCGAGATGCACCACCAGGTCGAGGGCGGTGGTCACGGCGGTGGCGATGGCGCCCTGGCAGGCGACGCGCATGGGCGCGGAGAGGGTGCGCCGGCCGTCCGGCCCCTTCACCAGCGCGGGGATGACGCGCGGCGCGGGCGCGGCGGGCGCCGTCTCGTCGTGGGGCGGCGGGAAGGGCGCGGTCTCGGCGGCAGCGATGCCGGTGACCACGAGGGAGAGGCGGTCGAACGCGGTCAGCGCCCGCAGCAGCGCGAAGCGGGCGTCCGGCGGCAGCTCCGGCGCGAAGGCGAGGCGGCGCAGGGACGCCACCGCGCGCTCGTAGCGCTCCTCCGCATGCACGTCGGAGACCTCCACCGCCTCCAGCCGCCGGGCGATGTGGTCGGCGGCGGCGGCGAAGGGGTGGCGCCAGTCCGGGGTGTTCGGCGCCTTCTGCGGCACGCAGCTGGCAAGCAGCTCCACCGCCACCCGCAGACGGTAGAAACGCACCCTCAGGCGCTCGAAATCCGGCTGGGCGGAGGGGTCCTCGGCAATGGCCGACGCCAGGGCGTTCCACACCCGGCCGCGCAGGTTCTCCAGCGCGTCGTTCGCCTCTTCCGGGAAATGCCGGCCGTGGCGCACCGCCTCCGACAGCTCGCGCAGATAGGCCGCCACCGCGCCCTGCATGTCGAGGGTGGTCTCGACGAAGGCGTGGACGGCGGAGGGCCGCCACGGGGAAAGCCGCACTGCCGCCGCCACCAGGGCGCCCTGGCAGAAGGCGGCCAGCAGCAGCGCCCCCTCGATCCGCGTCGGCATGAGGATGGTGCCGACCGTGGCGACGACGATGAGCGCGAGGCCGAGCCGCTGCCCGTCCATGCCGTAGCGCCGCAGCGCCAGGGCGAAGAAGGAGAGCGGGATGAGCAGCAGCTTCTGGACGATGTCGTTGCCCGGCCCCTCGCCGGGGCCCACCAGCGTCACCGCCAGCAGGAAGGCGAAGCCGAGGGCGAACAGGCGCCCCATGGTGCGCGCCTCGGCGGCGACGCTCGCCGCCGGATTGAAGCTGATCATCACCAGCGCGGCACAGCCGGCCATCATGGGAAAGGTGACGTTCATGCCCAGCCGGAACGCGCTCGAGGTCGCGTAGCCCACCAGGATGACGATCACGAACGAAACGCCGAGATGGAACGCCCGGGTGAGATCGACCCCGCCGGGATCATGGTCGGCGAGCCACCCCTTCAGCCGGTCGAGGAGCGGCTTGCGGGGGCGGGGCGGGGGCTGTGGAGCGG
>NZ_JAIVFO010000075.1 GCF_029991245.1 Xanthobacter autotrophicus | reverse complement strand
GGCTTGACCCGGGCGTGGAGGTCGATGGCCGCGGCGAGATGCTTCTTCAGCAGCTCGACCGACTGGATGCGGATGTTCTCCGACAGCGTGTTGTGCGTGAACACCATCTTGGATCTCCAGCTTGGTGCAGCCGAAAAGGCTACCGGCGGCGGGGGGGGGGACCGCACCATCTGCACGCTAGCGCACCGGAAAGACGCAAGAGCAAGGTCGGAAAATACTCCGCTGGCGCATGGCCACCCGCATCAGGTCAGGAACTCGGCTAAAAACGCACGGGCTTTTCGGGATTGCAGGGATGTTCGCGTGGCCATAGCGGCATTTCCTTTGCGTCGCCTGAACGCAGGCGCACTATTTTTCCTCGATGGAGATGCCGCTTTTTCCGATATTGATCTCGATGCCGGACGGCTTTTGCCGTTCTTTATAAAGCTGGTAGCCGACAACAGCGACAACGACCATGAGTGCGCCGATGGCGAGGTAAAGAATATTCCGGTTCATCGCATTCGACCTTCGTGCAGTGCCCGGGAGCAGATGCTCCAGTACAATACGAAATTCCTTTCGATTTCACATGCGAGGCCGCGGTTTTCCGCCCGGCGAGGACCCTCTTGACCCGTGACGCGCGCGTGGGTGACGCTGCCGCAGGCGCAATGTCCAGCTCGGCGTGCCGCGGAGTCGATCTCGCGCCTCCTGGATGGTTCTGATGTCTCTCGATCCGTACCTTCCTCCAGATCAAAGGCGCCTTGTCTCTCGCTTCTGGGAAAGCGCATCGGGATTCTGGCGCGGCCGCTCGGCCTGGCGCGCCTGGGTCCTGGTGGCGGTGATGGTGGCCACGGTGTTGCTGCAGTTGTGGGTTCAGTATCGGCTGAATTTCTGGAACCGCGATTTCTTCAATGCGATCGGGCGAAAGGATGGGACGGAGCTCTGGAGGCAGGCGTGGTTTTTCGTGCCGCTTGCCGCCGCCAGCATCTCGCTCGTCATCGTCTCGGTCTGGGTGCGCATGACGACGCAGCGCGAATGGCGCAAATGGCTCAGCAGCCACCTTTATGATTTTTGGCTGGGAGGCGGTCGCTACCGCCGGCTGAGGTTCATGCTGGGGGAGCATCAAACCCCCGAGTATCGCATCGCCGAGGACGCGAAGGTTGCAACCGATGTGCCCGTGGATCTGGTGGTCGGCCTGCTGTCGTCGGTGCTCAACGCGATCACCTTCATCGGCGTTCTCTGGAGCGTCGGGGGTTCTCTCCTCATCCCGGCCTTCGGGCGGCACGTCTCCATTCCGGGATATCTTGTGCTCGCGGTCGTCGCCTATTCCGTGCTGGTCACGGCCGCGATGATGTTCATCGGCCGCCACCTGATGCGCGTGTTGGGAGAAAGCAAACGCGCAGAAGCCGATTTGCGAGCGATCGGATCGCATCTGCGCGAGAGCGGCGAAGGATCTGCGCTTCCAGATGCGCGGCGGGACGGACGACAGATCATCGGCGAGGCCCTGGCGAAGGTGATTGCTCAATGGCGCGCCCTGTGCTGGCAGCTCATGCGGATGACGCTGGTATCGCAGACCAATCTGCTGTTGACTCCGGTGATCGGCTTGCTGCTCTGCATGCCGAAGTATCTCGTCGGGCTCATGAGCCTGGGCGAGGTCGTCCAGGCTGCTGCGGCGTTCACCATCGTGCAGGCGGCATTCAACTGGATCACGGACAGCTATGCCCGCCTCGCGGAGTGGCGGTCTTCTGCGAACCGGGTCGCGTCCCTCCTGCTCGCGCTGGATCAGGTCGACCAATCCGAACGCCCCGCGAACCTTGACATGACCGCTGGAAGCGGGAGCAACGAGCTTAAGGCCCAGGCCGGCCGCGTAGCGCCGGATTGAACTCGATTGTCCTTCATTCTGGTCCCGAAGCCTGCAGTATGGATCAAGTGCGGGTCAATGCTACCGCCGCACGGCTACCGTGCGTTTATTTATCCATTTTCTCTCCCAGTGAGCACTTCTGCACAGAAGTCGTAAGGAAACGGCCTACCGTTGTCCAAATAGGGTGTTTCCAACAGCGCAAGATTTTTTCTTGTCTGATACTTTCGTGTGTTGGATTCCTCAGTCCGACGTGCATTCCGAATGCGACCAAACGACTTGCGTCGAAGATCATTCGCGAGCAGATCATGGAGGTACCCCAACATGGACAGCGCATTTTTCAGAGTATCGGGCCTCGATCCCCACGACAGCGCAAATATCGTATTTGTCTGGTGTCGTGTTCGTGGTCAGGACAACCGCATTCTCGTGGGGTCCGGACATGTGGTCACTGCTGGCAGTGGTGTCCCACCTGGTATCCGGCCAGGACAGTTTTGCGTTGTTTTTCGGCTGCCGCCTGACTGCTCCGCGGACAGTATCGTTGTTACAGACGATAAGGACGGCAAAGTCATTCTGCCTGATATCAGTGTAATACAATGTATGCCGGGGGTGGGATATCGGCCCGCAGCGATCTCTGCTTCCGCCGCCCCCGCGGCGTGAGCTTTCAGTATCAGCGGATACCATCAGCGCTAGCTCAATGTTATCTTGAGACGTTTTGCGAATAATGATGGCACGCAAAAGGAGTAAAACGTCATGAGCGAGCTAGTTCAAGTTCAAGGTCGTGATATTTCCGGAACGACCATGTTCATATACTATAATAATGCCGGAACGTTTACGCTCTTGGGCAGTGCGTCAAACACCACTGCTGCGAACGATGCTCAGGATGGGAGCAGTGTTGGCCTGGCCTCCTACGCAGCACTCATCTATCTGCCGGATGGCTTTGATCCGGCAAATGTCGTCGTATACAATCAGGCCGGAACGGTCCAGACGCTAGGCGCGGACCCCTCCCTCAACGGCGTCTATACTGTCACTGAAGTGGCGCCAGTCGGTGCGACCGGTGCCACGGGCGCCACGGGCGCCACGGGAGCAACCGGTGCCACGGGCGTCGGTGAAACGGGTGCCACTGGTGCGACTGGCGCGACAGGAGCCACCGGTGCCACGGGAGCGACCGGTGCTACGGGCGTCGGTGAAACGGGCGCCACCGGTGCGACAGGAGCAACCGGCGCCACGGGAGCAACGGGTGCGACCGGTGTAGGCGAAACGGGTGCAACCGGTGCCACGGGAGCAACCGGTGCGACCGGTGTTGGTGAAACGGGCGCCACTGGTGCGACCGGCGCGACAGGAGCAACCGGCGCCACGGGAGCAACGGGTGCGACCGGTGTAGGCGAAACGGGTGCAACCGGTGCCACGGGAGCAACCGGTGCGACCGGTGTTGGTGAAACGGGCGCCACTGGTGCGACCGGCGCGACCGGAGCAACCGGCGCCACGGGAGCAACGGGTGCGACTGGTATCGGCGAAACGGGCGCCACTGGCGCAACCGGGGCGACAGGAGCAACCGGCGCCACGGGAGCAACGGGTGCGACTGGTATCGGCGAAACTGGCGCGACGGGGAGTACAGGAGCCACCGGTGCGACAGGCGCCACAGGCGCCACTGGGGCGACCGGCTCCACAGGAGCGACAGGAGCAACCGGCGCGACCGGTGTTGGTGAAACGGGCGCCACTGGTGCGACCGGCGCGACCGGAGCAATCGGCGCCACGGGAGCAACGGGTGCGACCGGTGTCGGTGAAACGGGTGCGACCGGTGCCACGGGAGCAACCGGCGCGACCGGTGTTGGTGAAACGGGCGCCACTGGTGCGACCGGCGCGACCGGAGCAACCGGCGCCACGGGAGCAACGGGTGCGACTGGTATCGGCGAAACGGGCGCCACTGGCGCAACCGGGGCGACCGGAGCAACCGGCGCCACGGGAGCAACGGGTGCGACTGGTATCGGCGAAACTGGCGCGACGGGGAGTACAGGAGCCACCGGTGCGACAGGCGCCACAGGCGCCACTGGGGCGACCGGCTCCACAGGAGCGACAGGAGCAACCGGCGCGACCGGTGTTGGTGAAACGGGCGCCACTGGTGCGACCGGCGCGACCGGAGCAATCGGCGCCACGGGAGCAACGGGTGCGACCGGTGTCGGTGAAACGGGTGCGACCGGTGCCACGGGAGCAACCGGCGCGACCGGTGTTGGTGAAACGGGCGCCACTGGTGCGACCGGGGCGACAGGAGCAACCGGCGCCACGGGAGCAACGGGTGCGACTGGTATCGGCGAAACGGGCGCGACGGGGAGTACAGGAGCCACCGGTGCGACAGGCGCCACAGGCGCCACTGGGGCGACCGGCTCCACAGGAGCAACGGGCTCGACGGGGAGTACAGGGGCCACAGGCGCCACCGGGGCGACCGGTTCTACGGGAGCGACAGGAGCAACCGGCGCGACCGGTGTTGGTGAAACGGGCGCCACTGGTGCGACCGGGGCGACAGGAGCAACCGGCGCCACGGGAGCAACCGGCGCGACGGGAGCAACGGGTGCGACTGGTATCGGCGAAACGGGCGCGACGGGGAGTACAGGAGCCACCGGTGCGACAGGCGCCACTGGGGCGACCGGCTCCACAGGAGCGACAGGAGCAACCGGCGCGACGGGGAGTACAGGGGCCACCGGCGCGACAGGCGCCACCGGGGCGACCGGTTCTACGGGAGCGACAGGAGCAACCGGCGCGACGGGGAGTACAGGTGCCACCGGTGCAACTGGCGCCACCGGGGCGACCGGCTCCACGGGAGCAACGGGAGCAACCGGTGCGACGGGGAGTACAGGCGCGACGGGGAGTACAGGGGCCACCGGCGCGACAGGCGCAACTGGCGCCACCGGGGCGACCGGCTCCACGGGAGCAACGGGAGCAACCGGTGCGACCGGGAGTACAGGTGCGACGGGGAGTACAGGAGCCACCGGCGCGACAGGCGCAACTGGCGCCACCGGGGCGACCGGCTCGACGGGAGCAACCGGCGCGACGGGGAGCACAGGGGCCACCGGTGCGACCGGACCGACTGGTGCGACGGGTCAGACCGGACACTCCGGGCCGACTGGACATTCGTGCCCACCCGGACACCACGGACACCCCGGCCCAACCGGACCGACCGGACACACCTGCCCGATCGGACAAGGCGGCCACCATACCCGGATGAACTTTGCGTCAGGGTATTGCAAGGGCCAGGACGGGCAAGCTGGAGCGAAGTTTGACAGCGCCAGTGCCGGCTTCGAGGGCTCACTCCGGAGCATAGTGAATACGTCGGGTGCGAGCCTGACTTCTCAGGACATCGCATCGCCCAAGATCGCCTCGTGGACTGCTGCTAACGGTAATCTTCGATCCCTGGCATCGGGAGCGCCGCCGAACACGGGAAATACATCGGGCTCCGTCGCGCCGAGCTTCGACAACCACACGCCCGTCATGACGCTTCCCAAGCACTGACCTGCGAACGAGCGGAGAAGACCGGCCGAAAGGCCGATCTTCTCTGATTTACATCTCAAAATCCGAGCCAGTTGTCTCCGAGTACTTTCACGCACGTCGAGGATCCGACAGATGAAACATCGCTGGGGTATCGTGACTGCGGGCTTCTTCTCGTCTGCCCTCAATATCTTCCTCCTGACCCTGATGGTCGTCTTCATCCCGACGTTCGGCCTCGGGATCGCAAGCGGGGTCACCGAACCACTGCTCGCGCTGGGCTACATCTTCATCGGTGCGATCGGTGTGCAAGGGCTTCTGGACGCGGGAGACGGGGTCTTCGCCAAGGGTTGGCGCTCCCGCAATGTCGCCCGGCTCCGCCATGATCCCCCATTGCCGCTCCGCCCGTCGGCGCCGGCTGCCCGCACGACTGGCCTCGACGACGCGCCGGTCGAGCCCGATGAGGCGATGAAGCCCCTCAACAACGCGCAGGGCGGTGGCCAGGCGTCGGCGCGGTTGGCTGCGGCGATGACCATTGCCCGGTATCACGGCATCGACCCCGATCCGCGCGAAGCAAAATCCGTCGCCGCCGAGGCGAGCCCTTCTCCGGCGGTGCTGGTGGATTGGTTCCGGCGGTCCGGCCTGTGGGCGCACAGCATCCGTCTCACTTACCGTCAGTTGATGAAGATCGACAGCGCGGCGCCCGTTCTGCTGCTGCTGTCCGGCGGCGATGCCGCCCTGGTGGTTGGCCGCGATCGCGAGCGTGGCGTGCTGTTGTTGCGCGACCCGCTTGCGCCGGAATTCGAGCCGCCGGTGGCTGTGGCGGAATTGCGCCTCAAGCAGGTGTGGGATGGTGCGGCCCTTCTTGTGCGGGCCTCGCGCGCAGGCAGCGCCGATGAGGAGCCGTTCGATCTCGGCCTGCTCACGCGCTTGGTCTGGGGGGAGAAGTCGATTCTGCGTGATGTCATGATCGGCTCAGTCACGATAACGATACTCAGTATTTTGCCCGTTTTGATGATCATGACGACGCTTAATACCGTCATTACCTATCGGAGCTTCAACACGCTCACGCTTATCATCATCGTCCTGGTCATCGCGCTCGTCTTCGAGATGCTGATAACCTGGTCGCGGCGGATGCTGCTCGTCATCCTCGCGTGCCGGCTGGACACGCGGCTGAATCTTGCGATCTTCGACCGCCTGATGACGCTGCCCATCGATTTCTTCGAGCGCAACCAGGCCGGCGAACTCTCCTACAAGATCGCCCAGTTCTATCGTGTCCGCGATTTTCTCACCGGCCGGATGATGACGACGTTCATCGACGTCGCAATGGTCGCGCTGCTGCTGCCTGTCCTGTTCTACATGGAGGCGACGCTCGCCTGGACCGTGCTGATCGCCGCCGGCTGCATCACCGCGGTCATCGCGGCGTTCCTCGGGCCGCTCGCGCGCATGACGGCCAAGCTGGTTCAGGCGGAATCCAACAAGGGCTCGACGTTGGTCGAAAGCATCTATGGCATCCGCACCATCAAGTCGCTCTGCCTGGAATCCACCCGCGCCGCGGAATGGGACCGGCGCGTCGCCGAGCTCGGCGAGCTCAACCTTCAGATGGGCAAGCTGAGCAACTGGCCGATGGTGCTGGTGATGCCGTTCGAGAAATACACTGTGGCCGGCGTGCTGGCGCTCGGGGCCTTCATCGCGCTGAATTCGGAGAACCCGCTGTCGCTCGGAGGCCTCATCGGCTTCATGATGCTTGGCGGTCGGGTGGCCGGTCCGCTGGTCAATCTTGCCCGTCTGCTGCAGGACGTCCAGGAAGCGCGCCAGGCGCTCTCGCAGGTCGGCTGGGTGCTCAATCGGCCGACCGAAAGGCGGGCGCTGACCCAGGGCCTGAGGCCGAGATTTCAGGGCGCCATCAGCTTCGAGGAGGTAACCTTCAAGTACGAAGGCACCAAGACCCCGGCGCTCGACAAGATCAGCTTCGCCATCGAGCCTGGCACGATGCTCGGGCTGGTGGGCCGCTCGGGTTCCGGCAAGTCGACGATCACGCGGCTGCTGATGGGCATCAATCGCGACTATTCGGGCGCGGTGAAGATCGACGGGACGGATCTGCGCGAAATCAACCTGCGCCATCTGCGCCAGAGCTTCGGCGTCGTGCTGCAGGACAATTTCCTGTTCCGCGGCACGGTGAAGGACAACATTCTCGCCGGCCGCCCCGGCCTCACCTTCGAGGACGCGGTGCGTGCGGCGCGGCTCGCCGGCGCCGAGGAATTCATCGAGCGCCTGCCCCAGGGCTACGAGACCTGGATCCAGGAGGGCTCACCCAACCTGTCCGGCGGCCAGCGCCAGCGGCTTGCCATCGCGCGCGCGCTGATCGTCGATCCTCGGCTGCTGATCCTCGACGAGGCGACGTCGTCGCTCGATCCCGAGAGCGAGGCGCTGATCAACGCCAATCTCCAGCGGATTGCGGCCGGCCGCACCATGGTGATCGTTTCCCACCGCCTCTCCTCGCTGGTCGATTGCGACCAGACCCTCGTGCTCGATCGCGGCAAGGTTGTCGATCTCGCCCCGCATCACGAACTGGTCGAGCGCTGCGCCGTCTATCGCCATCTCTGGCTGCAGCAGACCCGTCATACGGACCCGCAAGGAAAAGCCCATGTTGCGCCTGCTCCGAAATTCTCCCAGAGAGGCTGACGACGCAGCGGGCGGCAACACCCTCCCGCTGGCCGTGCTCGAATTCGAGAGCCCGTCGGCCACGATCATCGCCACCCGGGTGCCGACGCTGTCGCGCGCGATCAATCTCTTCGTCTTCCTGCTCGTCGTCTCGCTGCTTGTGGCCAGCGGGCTGGTCCGGATCGACAAGGTGGTCTCCGCCAGCGGCAAACTGGTGGCCGATGCGCCCAATATCCTCCTGCAGCCCTTCGATCAGACCATCGTCGAGAGCATCAATGCGAGAAAGGGTGACATCGTCCGCAAAGGCCAGGTGCTGGCCCGCCTCAACCCGACCTTCAGTTCCGCCGACGCCGTGGCCATCAAGGATCAGGTCGATCTGCTCACCGCCAAGGCCGCGCGGCTGAAAGCGGAGGCCGCCGGCACGATCTATCTGCCCGACATGACCAATCCGCACGCGGAACTGCAGGCCTCGATCTTCCGTCAGCGACAAAGCGGGAACAGTTTTTCCCTGCAGAACTTCGACCAGAAGATCAACGAACTGACGACCCAGATTGCCGGCAACAATTCGCAGGCGGCTTACTTCGTCGAGCGCCTCGACCTGGCCGTGAAGGTGGAGGGCATGCGCCAGAAGCTCGAGGATCTCAAGGTCGGCAGTCTCCTCAACACGCTGCTCGCCCAGGATACCCGGCTGACCATGGCGGCGTCGCTCTCCCAGGCGAAATCAGATGCCGCCCAGGCGGGCCGCAAGCTCGCCGCCCAGCAGGCCGAGCGCGAGGCCTTCGTCCAGCACTGGAACAGCGAGACCTCGCAGGAACTGGCGGATACGCGCCGCCGCTTGGTGCAGGCCCAGCAGGACTTCGCCAAGGCCGACCTGCACCATGAGCTCGTGGCGCTGATTGCGCCGCGCGACGCGATCGTATTGTCGGTGGCCAAGATCTCGGTAGGCTCGGTCGTCACCAGCGCCGAGCCGCTGATCTACCTTGTGCCGCTCGACGCGCGGCTATCGGTTGAGGCGGATATTTCCGGCATCGACAGCGGCTATGTCCGTCCCGGCGACCAGGTCACGATCAAGTTCGATACGCTGCCCTACCTGCAATATGGTAGCGCCCGCGGATCGGTCAGCGCGATCAGCGCCGACAGTTTCAGCCCGGAGACCACCGTTCAGGAAGGCGGCTCGGCGCTGCCCAATCGGCCACGCTCGCTCTACTACAAGGGTGATATCGTGATCGACGAGCTGTCGATGCACGACACCCCGCCCGGCTTCCGGCTGATGCCCGGTATGCCGGTCACGGCCGACATCAAGGTCGGGACGCGCTCGGTGCTGTCCTACTTCGTCACGAAGATCCTGCCTGTCGCCTATGACAGCATGCGCGAACCTTGAGCCGTGACTCGCATGACCCTATCGCACTTCTTCGCCGGACGGCTCGATCGCTTCGCATTTGGCTCGCCGGAGCGGACCCGCCAGCGTGCGGAACGCCTCGGCGATGCCGCGCCCGGACGCTCGTTCGCCTTGTTCGTCGCGGCGGCGGAGGCGGGCGACACCGAGGCGTGCTTCAGGGTCGGCGAATGCCTCGTTGACGGAAAGGGCGCGCCCGGCGACCCGGCCGAGGCGGCGCGCTGGTACCATCGCGCCGCCTCGGCCGGACATGTGCGCGCACAGTGCCGCCTGGCCCAGCTGCATCTGTTCGGGCTGTCGCAGGCTGTGGTCGAACGAGACGCCGGGCTGTTCGAGCCGGTTGCAGGCGAGACGGCCGACTTTCACGCGGCGGCGATCTGGGCGCGGCGCGCCGCCGAAGCGGGCGCGGCGGACGCCCAGGCCATGCTGGCCTACATCCTCTCCGCCGGACCGCAGGACCTGCGCCATCCCGAGGCGGCGTTCGACTGGTACCGCAGATCCGCCGAGCAGGACTGCCCGCAGGGCCGGCTCGGCTACGCCATCGCCCTGATGCTGGGCGAGGCCACCGCGGATACCCTCGCGGTCGCGCGCCGGCACATGATCCGCGCGGCGGAGGCGGGCCTGCCCACGGCTCACTATCTGCTCGGCGTCAGCGCCGAGCGCGCGGTCGGCACGCCGGTGGACGAAGTGGCCGCGCGCCATCACTATTTGATCGCGGCGAAGGCCGGGCTGGGCAAGGCCCAGGCGCGACTGGGCCTGCTGCTGCTCGAAGGCAGGGGCGGAGCGGTTGACGCGCTGAATGGTGAAACCTGGCTCCGCCGCGCGGCCCTCGGCGGTGATGCCGAGGCGGCGGCGATGCTCGGCGGCATTTATGCCCAGGGCGGCGCCTTGCCGCCGAACTATGCGGAAGCGGCATACTGGTTCCGCACCGCGGCGGACCGCGGGCACAGCGCCGCGGCCCGAGCCCTCGGGATGCTCTACCTCACCGGCGCCGGCGTGGTCCGCGATCCGGATGAAGCGGCCATCTGGTTCAAGCAGGCGGCCGAGGCGGGAGACCCGCCCGCCCAGGCGAGCCTGGCCGCTCTGCTGCAGACCGGGACGGCCTTGAACCTCGCCGACGATCCGCCGGTGGTGCACGAATGGTTCGAGCGCGCGGCAGAGCAGGGCGACCTGCTGGGGGCCTTCAACTACGCTGTCTGCCTTGCCGAAGGCTTCGGCCTGCCGCGCAACGACGAGCGCGCCGCCTTCTGGCTCAAGCGGGCGGCCGAGGGCGTGGTGGAGGCGCAGTATTGGTATGGCCGCATGCTCGCGGACGGCCGTGGCGTGGTGAAGGACGAGGTCCAGGCCGCCATCTGGTTCGCCCGCGCCGCCGATGCAGGACTGGCGGAAGCGCAGGCGGCACTGGCCGAGATCCTTATGGATGGCCGCGGCGTTCCGCGTGACCCGCAGCGTGCCAAATCCTGGTTCCTGCGCGCGGCGTCCGCGGGGCACGGGCCCGCGATGTTCGCCCTCGGCGCGCTCTATGCCGGCGGGCACGATATCGAGCCGGACCTCTCGGCGGCCCGCCGCTGGTTCGCCCAGGCTGCCGAGAGTGGCCACCAACGCGCCGCCCTCATGCTTGCACGCTACACATCGCGCGGCCTCGGCGGCCCGCAGGATATCGAGGGCGGTCGACGCTGGTACGCGCAGGCGCTTGGACTGCCCGAGGCGGCCGAAGAAAGCGCCGCATGGGAGCGGTCACTGGCCGCGGACATCGGGATGGCAGCGGAGACGGAGTCGGGCGACGCCGGTGCGCCCGAAGCCGCGTGATGGAAGCATCGCAGCCTGACCGCCCGGAGCACGATCTCGAGCGCACCGGGACTTTGGCGAGGAGATAGGCATGCGTACCGCGTCCGATCCGCAGTTCGACCGTTTACCGGCTGGCGAGGAGATCCTGTATTCGCCCCGGCAATCGGTTGGGCGCGCCCAACTGCGCGCAACTCTCCTCCCACCGGTCGAGATAATCCGGCAGGGGAATCCCACTGCGTCCGGGCCAGCGGTTCAGCGCTCCCAGGTCGGCGACCGCTTCGGCATCGTCCTCCAGCAGGTCGAGCATGGTCGACACCGCTCCCTTGGCGTCGTCGAGGCCCCCATGCTCGTCGAAGAACACCTTATGGTCCGCGAACCAGGACCCGAAGCCGGCCGCCATGCCCTGCGCCTGCGCGGTGGCGCGATAGCCGGCGAGGAGGGTTTCCCGGTAGCTTCGGATGGAACCGGCATAAGCGGCATCGTTCGGGAAGGGGGGCGTGCGCGCCCAATTGTCCGCCATGCGCCCCAGGCCCCGCAGGGAGAACGCCTCGGCCAGCGCTTCCTCGAGCCACTGGCAGGGATTGCGCGGCTTGGCGTTTTGCTCCCAGCTGTTGCAGAGCACATGCCCGAGTTCATGCCCGAACTGATAGGCAAGATTACACCAGTCGCGAGTGCCGACGATGACGGTGACCCAGGCGGTGGTCGAATTCCCGGAATGCAGCCAAACCGACGGGTTTCTACCCGTCTTGTCGTCGATCCGGAGCCGCTTGGGCTGCCCGTCGGAGACGAGCGCCACGCCCCCCAGGCAGCCGACCCGCATGCTCTCGATCACGGCAGCGGCGTCCGCCGTCGTCGACCCGCCCCAGTCGCCCCCAAGCTGAAGCTGGGCACTGAGCAGGTCAACCTCGCCGGGTCCAGCCCGCGCCAGCGCGCGCCGGATGGGCAGAAGGAGGCCTGCCCCCAGCAGGGACAGAAAGCAGCGTCGTTTCATGATCGGCCTGCGACTGCCATGGGAAAATCCCTTTCATCGGGATCAGGCGCGCTGCCGGTCCTGTGCACGGAGGACCTTCGATGAACGCTTCAGGTCAGATGGTCTGTCTGAACATGATCGTCAAGAACGAGGCCGAAGTGATTCGCCGGTGTCTGGACAGCGTGCGCCCGATCATCGATCGCTGGGTGATCGTGGATACGGGATCGACCGACGGCACGCAGGACATCATCCGCGCGCATCTGAGCGACCTGCCCGGCGAACTGCACGAGCGGCCCTGGCGGGATTTCGCGCACAACCGCTCCGAAGCTCTGGAACTGGCGCGCGGGAAAGGCGACTACACGTTCATCATCGATGCCGACGACACGCTGGAGATTGACGCCGATGGCGTCCCGCCCGCACTGACCGGCGACTCCTACATGGTGACGATCAACGATGCCACCATCGTCTACCAGCGACCGCAATTGGTGCGCAGCGCACTGCCATGGCGCTACGAGGGGGTGCTGCACGAATATCTCACCTGCGAAGGGGCCGCCCCGCACGGGCGGATGTCCGGACTCACGATGCGGCGCAACAATGACGGCGCGCGCCGCAAGGATCCCCAAACCTACCGGCGCGATGTAGCTGTGCTGGAGGCCGCATTGCAGACCGAAAGAAATCCATTCTTGCTCTCGCGCTACCGATTTTATCTGGCGCAGAGCTATCGCGACTGCGGGGACCGCGAAAAGGCATTGGAGAATTACTTGTTACGCGCCGAGCTTGGCTTTTGGCAGGAAGAGGTCTTTATGAGCCTTTATTCGGCCGCGCAGTTGAAGGAACAGCTTGGACGCCCGGAGCGGGAGGTCATCGACGCTTACCTTCGTGCCAGCGATGCGCTGCCGACGCGCGTCGAAGCCCTGCACAATGCAAGCCGGTTCTGCCGCCGGAAGGGGCGCTATGAGGAGGGATATGAAATTGCCAGGCGCGGATTGACAATCCCATTGCCGGCAGATGCGTTATTCGTTGAAGCGTGGATCTATGAGAACGGCCTGTTGGACGAGTTTTCGGTCAATGCGTATCATTCCGGGCGCAAGCGGGACAGCCTCGATGCCAGCCTGAAGATTCTCGCTAGCGCGAAGCTCTCGGCGGCGGATATGGCGCGCGTGGTGGAAAACGCACGGCTCGCAAGCGAGGGATTGCCCCGGAACCCAAATCCGGGAGCGCTGGGCACCAAGGACTTGGCCGAGCAGCACGCGCTGCAGCCGCCGCGGCCGCTCCGGTCCCGACTGAAGGGGGTGCCGCGCGTACTCGTCGCCATCCTCGCGAACCAGAAGGAGGCGTTTCTACCGCTGTATCTGGAGTGCATCGAAGCGCTGGACTATCCGAAATCGGCGATCGTCCTCCACATCCATACCTGCGACGGCACGGACGGCACCGAGCGTCTCCTGCGCGAATGGGTTGAACTGAAGCGTGACCTCTACGCCGGGGTGGAATTTGCATCCGATGATGTGGAAGGTCGCCTCAGACCGTTCGGGGGCCATGAGCGGGACACGGAACGGACCCGCCTTCTCGGGCATATCCGCAACACCAGCTTAACCCGTGCCATGGAAAATGCGTGCGATTTCTGCTTCGTAGCGGATATAAGCCACTTTGTCCGGCCCTGTACTCTGCGGGAATTGGTGGCGCTCAATCTGCCGATAGTCGCGCCCTTCCTGCGCTCGGTGGAGCCGGGCAATCCCTATTCAAACTATCATTCAGAGATTGATGCGAACGGATACTACAAGGAATGTGACCTATATTCCTTGGTCATCGGTCGTCAGGTGCGTGGCATTCTGGAGCAGCCGGTTGTCAACGGCTGCTATCTTGTCCGCACGGATGTGCTGGAGGGCCTCTCCTGCGAGGACGGAACCGCGCGCCATCAATACGTAGTCTTCTCGGAAAGCGCTCGCAGGCTTGGCGTCCCACAGTACCTGGATAATAGACAGATATACGGCTATATCGTGCTTCGCGAGGCTGGTGATCCTTATATCGCTGGTGAAATTGAGCGTGCGAGAAATCTGTTGCGGAGCGGGGATTCCTCTGTTGTAGGTACTTTCGAACCTCTGGCTCGGGGAGCCCGGGATTGGAATCAGCAGTTGAAGATTTTGCCGCAACGGGCGCTCGATAACGCCCTGTCCGCTCAGGTTGATTTAATTTAAGCAATGAATCTATATCAAGAGACGATTTTCGGATCGTGATCAGACGCCGTGCGCATGTCAACGGTTATAAAGTCGATATATACATGATATTGCAGTATTACTCGTGTCCATAACATATTTGTATACAATATTTTCTCATCTAAAACAGCGTAACGCGCACCGGGCAGGCGGGAAAAAGGAGTTTCGTGCTGTGCATCCATATATCGCGCCGGATATTATTCTTCTGTGTCATCGCCCTTGTGGGGGTAGTCCCTTATGTGCGGATTGTCGAGCAACACCACGTTGAGCAGAGAGCTGTGGACCTCTATGGTCCCATTATAGTCGATGAATCCAAGTTTACGAAATTTGTTCATAAAAAAACTTACGCGAGAACGCGTCGTTCCAATCATTTCTGTTAGAGTTTCATGGCTAATTTTAGCAAATATTGGCTCAGGTTTTTCATCTTTTCCAAATTTTGCCAAAAGCAGAAGGGCCCGTGCAAGGCGCTTCTCGCTTGAATTAAATAGTTGATCAATAAGATTTTCCTCGGCCCGAATGTTTCTGGACAAAAGATGTGCTATGAATATACCTGAAAAAGTAGACTCATCTTTCAGAGTGCGGATAACTGATGATTTTTCCAGGCGCAATATGACCGATTCGGCCATCGCTGTGACAGTCGCCATGCGTAGTAGTTGCCCCGCAAGGCATCCTTCGCCGAAAAAATCCCCCGCTCCGAGAATGGCTACAACGGCTTCCCGGCCCTGCTCCGACACGACGGCAATCTTTACCTTCCCGCTTTGAATGTAGAAGACAGCGTCCGCCGGAGATCCTTGTAAAAATACAACGGTTGATTTTTTATATAAGTTTATTGTACGGCCATCCCCGACCTTGGACAGGAACTCATCCACATTGAATACAGTGTTTTTTTCGTTTTCCATAGAATGCCTCTTGTCGCATTAAGTTATTTGTGTATTTTGGTTTGATACTTAAGGGGCAGATATTTTTGGTCGGCCTTGAAGCTGAGTTTGGCGCCCCCTCGACGGCTGTTTGAGCGTTCGCAGGAGATGGTGCCCGGGCGAAGCATGAAGGCATCTGAGTGTAGTATGTATCATCCTGCGTGAGGCGTCGACCGGCCGCGCGCAATAGTTGATCAGGCGCTTCTGCCGGACCCTCCGGAGCGGCTGCCCGAGGACCCCTGGCTTGGGCAGCGCCTCGAAGCCGAGCTCGTTGTCGCCCCGGCGGTCGATGTCGAGAACCAAGCTGTGATCAGGCCCGAAAGTCGTTATCGTGACGCGCGCAGCAGAATGGGCGGTGATGGTCCAGAGGCTGCTGCACATGAGAAAAGTTTGTTCCTGAAGCGTGCAGTGGTCTCTTCGGCGACACATGCGATGTGGCCGAATGGAAGCAAGCCGACCGATGTCTGCGAACGGCGGTCGACGGATGACATAACGGCGGCCTGGAGCTTCTGGTTCCGCTTCAGCCTCCGCCATGTGATCAAAAAGCGGCGGCCTTGCCCTGGCCCGCATTGAACTTCCCGAAGGCATCGGGGTTCACGCCCGCGTCTTCCTCCTGCCGCTTCAGGTCGGACTTGTATTTTTCCTTCGTGGGGTCGTTCTGCAGCCACCGTGCCGCTTTCCTCCGTCGCCGCTATCGTGCTCGGCGCTATCCTGCAAGTGATCGTGGAAGTCTGATCTTGGCTATGGCGCGGCAGGGCCGAGGCGTCACCGCCATGCCCGTCAAAATCTGACCGGCTTTCGCCATCTGTTCGGTGAGGCCGACGAATGGGCAGCGCCGGCGATCTCATTGCGGACGAAACGACAGCAGTCGCAGCGCGTTCAGCGTCACCAGCACGGTGGCGCCGGTGTCGGCGAGGATCGCGGGCCACAGGCCGGTGATGCCGGCAATGGTGGTGACCAGGAACACCGCCTTCAGGCCAAGGGATATGGCGATGTTCTGGTGGATGTTGCCCATGGTTCGGCGGGACAAAGCGATCATGGACGAAATGTCCTTCACGCGGCCATGCAGCGCCGCGGCATCCGCCGTCTCCAGCGCCACGTCGGTGCCGCCGCCCATGGCGATGCCGATGTCGGCGGCGGCCAGCGCCGGGGCGTCGTTGATGCCGTCACCGACCTTGGCCACCACCGCGCCCTCGCGCTGAAGCTCGCCGACGATCCGCAGCTTGTCCTGCGGCAGCAGCTCGGCGCGCACCTCGATGCCCAGCTGCCGGCCGATGGCCTCCGCCGTGCGGCGGTTGTCGCCGGTCAGCATCACCGTGCGGATGCTCTCCCGCTTCAGCGCGGCGAGGCCCTCGGCGGCATCGGGGCGGGGCTCGTCGCGCATGGCGATGGCCCCGGCGATGGCGCCGTCGGCCACCAGCAGGGACACGGTCTTGCCGGCGTCGTTCAGCGTTGCGATCTGATCGGCCTGCGCCTGGGTCAGCGGGGCGCGCGCCGCGGCAGCCTGGGGGGAGCCGAGGAACACCTCGCGCCCCTCCACCTGCGCCGACACGCCCTTGCCGCCCAGCGCCTGGGCCGCCTCGGCCGGGGCAATGGCGATGGCGTCCGCCGCCGCCCGGTCGAGGATGGCCTTGGCGAGGGGGTGGCTCGATCCGGTCTCCAGCGCCGCCGCGAGACGCAGCACCTCGGCTGCCGGCTGGGCGAACGCGATCACGTCCGTCACCTGCGGGCGGCCCTGCGTGAGGGTGCCGGTCTTGTCGAAGCAGACGGTGGTGACCTTGCCCGCCGTCTCCAGCACGGCGCCGCCCTTCAGCAGCAGCCCGCACCGGGCTCCGGCGGAGAGGCCGGCGGCGATGGCGGCCGGCGTCGAGATCACCAGCGCGCAGGGGCAGCCGATGAGGAGGATGGCAAGGCCCTTGTAGATCCAGGCATCCCACCCCCCGCCGAACAGCAGCGGCGGGATGACCGCCACCAGCGCCGCCACCACCACCACGCCGGGGGTGTAGTAACGCGAGAAGCGATCGATGAGCCGCTCGGTGGGCGCGCGCTTTTCCTGCGCTTCCTCCACCAGCTTCACCACCCGCGCGATGGTGTTGTCCTCGGCGGTGGCGGTGACGCGCACCCGCAATGCCGCCTCCTCGTTCACCGTGCCGGCGAAGACGGTGGCCTGCGGCCCCTTGCGCACCGGCACGCTCTCGCCGGTCACCGGGCTCTCGTCGATACCGCTCTCGCCGGCGACGATGACGCCGTCCGCGGAAATCCGGTCGCCGGGCCGCACCAGGATCACATCGCCCACCATGAGGCTCGCGGCGGGAATCTCAACGGTGGCGCCGTCACGCTCCACCAATGCGGTCTTGGGCACCAGCGCGGTGAGCGCGCGAATGCTGGCGCGCGCCCGGCCGGCGGCGACGCCTTCCAGCAATTCGCCCACCAGGAACAGGAACACCACCGCCGCCGCCTCCTCGGCCGCGCCGATGATGACGGCGCCCGCCGCCGCGATGGTCATCAGCATCTCGATGGTGAAGGGCATGCCGTTGGCCGCCGCCGCGATGGCGCGGCGGGCGATGGGCACGAGGCCCACCAGCATGGCGGCAAGATAAAGCCAGGATTGCACCGCCGGGACAAAGGTGCCGATGCCGAAGGCGGCCACCAAAGCAAGGCCGCTCAAAAGGGTGAGGCGCGCCTTGCCGGTGGACCACCAGCTGCCTTCGGCGGCGGGGGCCGCACCCTGGTCGTGGTCGCCGGCTTCGGCGTGGTCGTGCCCCGAGTGGTCGTGGTCATGGCCGGCATGATCGTGTCCCGCGCAGCTCTCTCCATGGTCGTGTGCCTTGCGCTGCCCGCTGTCGGACGCGAGCGGGGCGAGGGCGTAGCCCATGGGCGAGAGCCGCCCGGCGAGGGGAGCAAGGTCGGCATCCTGGGCGTGGCGGATCACCAGCGTGCCGGCCGCTACCGAGACCTCCGCTTCCGCCACGCCGGCGATGCGCAGCGTCGTGCCCTCGATCTTCGCGGCGCAGGAGGCGCAGTCCATCCCGGTCACCCGGAACCGGCTTTGCACGAGAGGGGCGGTCATGATGCGGCCTTTCTTTGCGTCACGCTGCGGACCCTAGATGCTCTAGTCACTAGAGGAGCAAGCCCCCATGTCTCGCCCCATCTCCGAAATCGTTCCCGACCTGCTGCCCATCGGCGCGGCGGCGCGTGCCAGCGGGGTGAAGGTGCCCACCATCCGCTTCTACGAGGAGATCGGCCTGATGCCGGCTCTGCCGCGCACCGAGGGCAATCGCCGTCTCTACAGTACCACCCACCTGCGGCGGCTCGCCTTCATCCGCCATGCGCGCGAGCTGGGCTTCGACATCGAGGCCATCCGCACCCTGCTGACGCTGCAGGACCGGCCCGAGCAGTCGTGCGCGGCGGCGGACGAGATCGCCAGCGCGCGGCTCATCGAGGTGCGCAGCCGTATCGCCGCGCTCAAGGCGCTGGAAGCAGAACTTCAGCGCATGGTGGACGGCTGCGCCCACGGCCATGTGGCGCAGTGCAGGGTGATCGAGACGCTTTCCGATCATGGACAATGTCAATTTCATAACGGCCATGGTGAAAATCTTGAGAACAGCTGAATTTGAGGCGTTCACCCAAGCTTTTCAGGCGCGATGACGCAGCGGTTGCGAAAGACTTGACACGTCGCGGCTCTTGGGGTCTCTCATGGCCCATGCTTCGCGTCCTGGCAAAAGCCCTCATGTTGATCACCGGTCCGGCGTTCCGCCGGGCCGTGGCGGTCGTCGTGGCGGCGTGCCTTGTGGCCGGACCGTTCGCAAGCACGCTTGCGGCGCATCATGTGGACGATCTGGACGGCGCCGTGAAGGCGCTCTCCCTTGAGGCCGCACCCACCGCCGACGCGTCCCATGGGAATGCATCCATGGTTGAGGCGGATGCCAAGGTGTTCGGCGCCGCGCACGATCCGGCCCAGCCCCAGCCCTCCGCCGACCATGACTGCCATGGCTGCTCCATGGTGGTGCCCCATGCCCCGGCCGGGAGCGTGGCCCTGCGCCTGCGGTCCACGCCGCAGGCGGCGCCCGTGCGCCTGAGCGCCGGCCGCTCCGTTCCCGCCGACATCCGCCCCCCACGCGCCTGATCTGAACCTTCTGCTCGCGCGCTGACGCCTTGCGTCGGCGATCCGCCGTCAGACTTTGGATCAGATCATGTCGCCTCGTGCCCTCGCGCTTGCGCTTGGGGCAGCGCTCGCGCTGCTTCACGCGTCGCAGACGCGCGCCGAAACCGCCCGTCCGCTGACCCTGACCAGCGCCCTCGCCAGCGCCCTTGCCGCCAATCCGCGCCTCACGGCGGCGGAGCGCTACATCGGCATGGCGGCGGGCCGCAACACCCAGGCCGGCGCTCTACCCAACCCCAACCTCTCCCTTGAGGTGGACAATGCGGCGGGCTCGGGCTCCTACCAGGGGCTGGACCTGGCCGAGCAGACCCTCCAGATCAGCCAGCTGGTGGAGCTGGGCGGCAAGCGCGAGGCACGGCTGGCGGCCGCCGGCGCCGGGGTCGGCGTCGCCCGCTGGGAGCGGGAGGCGATCCGCCTGCAGGTGCTGGCGGAGACTGCTTCCGCCTTCGCCGCCGTGCTCGGGGCGCAGCAGCGCGCCCACATCCTCGAGACCCAGGTGACGGCCATCCAGCGGCTGGCGCCCCTGCTGCAGAACCGAGTCCAGGCCGGCGCCTCCTCTCCGGCCGAGATTTCCCGCGCCCGCGTTGCCGCCGATTTCGCCCGGGTGGAGCTGGACCGCGCCCGCGCCGCGCTGGGCACAGCAAGGCGGGAGCTGGCGCTGCTCATGGGTCTCCAGGAAGCGCGGTTCGGGCGGGCGACCGGCAACCTGTTGAAGGTGAGCGCGCCGCCGCCTTTGCCGGGCCTCATCAAGCAGGCGCTGGGCAATCCGCAGCTCACCCGCTTCACCGCCCTGCGCGCCCAGCGCCAGGCCGACCTGCGCTCGGCCCAGGCCAAGGCGGTGCCGGACGTGACCCTCGGCGTCGGCTACCGGCACTACAACGAGACCGCCGACAGCGGCATGCGCCTCTCCCTGTCCATGCCGATCCCGCTGTTCGACCGCAACGACGGCGGCATCAGCGAGGCGAACGAGCAGTTGCTGCGGGCCGAGGCGGAAGAGGCCATCGCCCGCAACGCGCTCATCTCCCAGCTCGGCCGCGCCCATGACGGGATGAAGGCCGCCTTCGACGAAATCACGCTCTTGCGCACCAGCACCATTCCCGGCGCGCGCACCGCCTTCGAGGGGGTGGAGAGCGGCTATTCCGAAGGCCGCTACACCCTTCTGGAGCTGCTCGACGCCCAGTCCACCCTCACCGACGCCGCCCTGCGCGAGCTGGATGCTCTGGTCTCGTTCCACACCGCCCTCGCCACCCTCGAAGGGCTGACGGGTCGGCCGGTGACCCTCACCAAAGGAAAAGCCAAATGAGCCGCACGGCGCGACGCGACGTGGCGATGCTCCTCATCGGCCTGCTGGCCGGCGCGGGGGCGCTGTACGCATTCCAGGACCGCAACGCCCCCGTTTCGGGCAGCCATGCCGCCGAGCGCGGACATGGCGCGGAGGGTGGGCATGGAGAAGAGGGCGGCGGCCACGCCGAGGGCGGGGTGGAACTGGACGACACCAGGCTCGCCGCCGCCGGCATCGGCCTGGAGACGGCCGGCCCCGGGACCCTGCGCCAGAAGCTGCGCCTCAACGGACTGGTCCAGCCCAACCAGGAAAACGTGGTCCAGGTGACCCCGCGCTTTCCCGGCATCGTCCGGGAGATCCGCAAGCGCATCGGCGACACCGTGGCCAAGGGCGACGTGCTCTCGGTGGTGGAGAGCAACCAGAGCCTCACCACCTACGACATGAAGGCGCCCATCTCCGGCACCGTGGTGGACCGCCAGGTGGGCCTCGGCGAATACGCCTCCGAGCAGAAGCCGGCGTTCGTGGTGGCCGACCTGTCGACCCTGTGGGTGGACCTCTCGGTCTATCGCCGCGATTTCCCACGGGTGCGGGCCGGCGACACGGTCGCCATCGATCCGGAGGACGGCGGGCCGGTGATCGACGGCCGGGTGGCCTATGTCTCCCCCATCGGCTCGGCCGATACCCAGACCGCGCTGGCACGGGCGGTCATTCCCAACGACGGCATGCGGCTGCGGCCCGGCCTGTTCGCGGTGGGCACCATCACGCTGACGGAGAAGCCGGTGGACCTCGCGGTGCGCACCAGTGCGCTCCAGACCATCGATAACCGCACGGTGGTGTTCGTGCGCGACGGCGACGCCTTCGCCCCCCGCGACGTGGAGATCGGGGAGCGCGACGGCGAATGGGTCGAGGTGCTGTTCGGCCTGATGCCCGGCGATGTCTACGCCGCCAAGAACAGCTTCGTGGTGAAGGCGGAACTCGCCAAGGGGAGCGCCAGCCATGAACACTGAAAAGACCAGCACTGAAAGGACCAGCACGGCGCAGATCAATACTGAACAGGCCGGCGCCCTCAGGCTGGTCACCGCGCTGATCCATCCTCACCTTGAGGCGCGCGTGATCAAGGCGCTCCATGAACTGCCGGAATTTCCCGGCTTCTCCCTCGCGGAGGTGCGGGGGCAGGGGCGCGGGCG
>NZ_JAIVFO010000074.1 GCF_029991245.1 Xanthobacter autotrophicus | reverse complement strand
GGGCAGCGGGGCAGGGGTAATCAACACCGAAACGGTGGGATTGAAGCCTTATGGCCGCACCCCGGCGGCAGGCCAACCCGTTTTCCCCCGGGAGCCAACGCGCATGTCATGCGTCAAACGCATGGCTGATGAAGGGTGACGGCATGCCCATCACCTTGGGGAGGGGTATGCACCAGCCGGCCTGTAAGCCGGGTTCTGTACGGCGGGCTTGCACCCGCGTGGCGACCATTCCTCTGGGACGCCGGTTGCCCGGCGCCTCTAGCAGTCAACCCGGACGGCGCCCCGCAGACAGGGGTGGTTTCCCGTGCCGTCCCTATTCGACTTTGCTCCCGGTGGGGTTTGCCGTGCCGCTTCCGTTGCCGGTCGCGCGGTGGGCTCTTACCCCACCGTTTCACCCTGGCCCGCGCGGACCCGAAAGCCCTTCGCGGGTGGTTTGTTTTCTGTGGCACTTTCCCTAGGGTTGCCCCCGCCGGACGTTATCCGGCACCGTGTCTGAGTGGAGCCCGGACTTTCCTCGATGCTTTCACACCGCGGCCGCCCGGCCGGCTGGTGGGGGAGCAATGGGCGCTGTCAGCGGACGCGTCAAGGGGTGGGCGCCTCACCCCACCAGCTCGAACCATTCATCCTCGGTGATCACCTGAACCCCCAGCGCCTGCGCCTTCTCCAGCTTGGAGCCGGCGCCGGGGCCCGCCACCACCAGGTCGGTCTTGGCCGAGACCGAGCCCGCCACCTTGGCGCCGAGGCGCTCCGCCATGGCCTTGGCCTCGTCGCGGGTCATCTTCTCCAGCGAACCGGTGAACACCACGGTCTTGCCGGAGACCGGGCTGGCCGCGGCCACCCGTTCCATGGGCTCGGGCGTCACCTCCTTCAGCAGGGCAGCCACCACCTCGCGGTTGCGGGGCTCGCCGAAGAATTCGATGACGGCCTCCGCCACCACGTCGCCGATGCCGTCGATGCCCAGCATTTCCTGCCAGGCATCATTGCCCTTGGGGTGCGCCTCGCCTGGGATGATCGCCGCCAGCGCGCCCGCCTCCAGCGCCTCCACGGTGCCGTAGTGGCGCATGAGGCGCTTGGCGTTGGTTTCGCCCACATGGCGGATGCCGAGGGCGAACACGAAGCGGTCCACCGCCACGGCGCGCCGCTCCGCGATGGCGGCGAACAGGTTGGTGGCGGAGGTCTTGCCCCAGCCCTCGCGGTTCTCCAGCCGCTGCAGGCCTTCCTTGTTGCGCGCCTCCAGCGTGAAGATGTCGGCGGGGGAGGCGATCAGCCCCCACTCGAAGAAGGCACGCACCTGCTTCTCGCCCAGCCCCTCGATGTCGAAGGCGTTGCGCGACACGAAGTGGCGCAGGCGCTCCACCATCTGCGCCGGGCAGATGAGGCCGCCGGTGCAGCGGCGCACCGCGTCCATCTTGCCGGTCCTGGTGTCCGTCTCGCGCACGGCATGGGAGCCGCAGGCCGGGCACAGGGTGGGGAACTCATACGGCTTCGATCCGGCGGGCCGCTTGTCCTCGATCACCCGCACCACCTGGGGGATCACGTCGCCGGCGCGCTGGACCACCACCGTGTCGCCGATGCGCACGTCCTTGCGCGCGATCTCATCCTCGTTGTGCAAGGTGGCGGAGGAGACCACCACGCCGCCCACCGTCACCGGGGAGAGCTTGGCCACCGGGGTGAGGGCGCCGGTGCGGCCCACCTGGATCTCGATATCCTCCAGCACGGTGGTGGCCTGCTCGGCCGGGAACTTGTGGGCGATGGCCCAGCGCGGCGAGCGGGAGACGAAGCCGAGGCGGCGCTGCAGCTCCAGGCTGTTCACCTTGTAGACCACGCCGTCGATGTCGTAGCCGAGCAGCGCCCGCTGCGCCTCGATGGAGCGGTAATGGGCGATCAGCCCGGCGGCGTCTTTCGCCACCACCATGAGCGGGTTGGTGGTGAAGCCCCAGCGGGCGAACGCCTCCACCACGCCGAACTGGGTCTCGGCCGGCAGGGACGAGGCCTCGCCCCAGGCATAGGCGAAGAATTTCAGCGGCCGTGACGCGGTGATGGACGGGTCGAGCTGGCGCAGGGAGCCGGCCGCGGCGTTGCGCGGATTGGCGAACACCTTCTCCTCCGCCGCCGCCTGCCGTTCGTTCAGCGCCTCGAAATCGGCGCCCGCCATATAGACCTCGCCGCGCACGTCGATGGTGTCCGGCACGTCCGCGCCCGAGAGGCGCTCGGGGATATCGGCGATGGTGCGCACGTTCTGCGTCACGTCCTCGCCCTGGCTGCCGTCGCCCCTTGTGGCGGCGACGGTGAGGCGCCCGTTCTGGTAGTGCAGGGAGCAGGAGAGCCCGTCGATCTTGGGCTCGGAGGTGAAGGCCACCTCGTCCTCCGGCCCGAGGTTGAGGAAGCGCTTCACCCGCGCCACGAACTCCACCACCTCCGCATCCGAGAAGCAGTTGGAGAGCGACAGCATGGGCACCTGGTGGGTGACCTTGCCGAACTTTTCCGACGGCGCCGCGCCCACCTTTTCCGACAGGCTGTCCTCACCCCTGAGGCCCGGAAAGCGCTCCTCTATGGCCTCGTAGCGGCGGCGCAGGGCGTCGTAGTCCGCATCGGAGACCACGGGGGCGTCCTCGCGATAATAGGCGGCGTCGTGGCCGGTGATCTCCTCCGCCAAGGCCTTGTGCTCGCTCGCAGCCTCGGCCGGGGAAAGGTCTTCGACCGGGATGGCGCGGAAGGTGGCGGCGGGCGATGCGGGCGCGGTCATGGTGTCCCCAACGGGCGCGATCCGTCGGATCGGTCGCGCTCCCCTCTCTGGCGCCCCCTTTTTGGCAAAGCGCGCCCCTGGGGGCAACTCGCCGGCGGGTGCATCCGGGAAAGACCGGGCTGTATCCATGTCGCTATCTTGTAAGATGTCCAAGATAGAGCATCGGAAGAAGAATTCGACCGGGGGGCACAATGGCCAGGGCTTCAGGATTTTCCCGCAGGATCGCCGCGCTGGCGGCCGCCACCTTCCTCTGCGCCGGCGCGCCGGCCATGGCGCAGATGGCCACCTATCCGGTGGCCGACGCGGCCAAGGACGCCGACCTCGTGGCGCGCGGCGAATATCTCGCCAAGGCGGCGGACTGCATGCCCTGCCACACCGGCGACAAGGCCAAGCCCTTCGCCGGCGGGCTCGGCCTCAACACCCCGTTTGGCGTGATCTATTCGCCCAACATCACCTCGGACCGCTCCACCGGCATCGGCCTGTGGACCTATGAGCAGTTCGTGAATGCGGTGCGCAACGGCATCCGCAAGGACGGCGCCTATCTCTATCCGGCCATGCCGTTCGATGCCTATACGCAAATCAGCGACGACGACATGAAGGCCCTGTGGGCCTATGTGCGGCGCATCCCGCCCATTCCCAACACCCCGCCGGCCAACGGGCTGGAATTCCCCTTCAACGTGCGCCTCGGCATGCTGGCGTGGCGCGAATTGTTCTTCGACGACAGCCGCTTCACCCCCACCGCCGGCAAGAGCGAGGCGTGGAACCGCGGCGCCTATCTGGTGAACGCGCTGGGCCATTGCGGCGATTGCCACACCCCCCGCAACATCATGGGCGCCACCAAGGGCAAGGCGCATTTCCTCGGCGCCGACGTGGACGGCTTCTGGGCGCCGGACATCGCCTCCGATGCGCTGAAGAAGGACGGCTGGACGGTGGACACCCTCTCAGTGTTCCTCAAGACCGGCTCGGCGCCCGCCAAGACCTCGGTGTTCGGCCCCATGGCCGAGGTGGTGCACGAGTCCCTCGGCTTCCTCACCGATGCCGACCGCGCCGCCATCGTCACCTATCTGTTCGATTCGCCCCGGCCGGCCGATGTGCCGGCCCGGCAGGCGGCCTCGCCGCTCTCGGCGGAGGTCTATGGCCGCGCCTCGGCCCTCTACGTGGACAATTGCGCCGTCTGCCACATGGACAAGGGCGCCGGCCGCGGCGACACGGTGCCGGCGCTGGCGGGCAATCCGGCGGTGGTGGCAGCCGAGCCGTACAACATCATCATGGCCGTGCTCGGCGGTCTGCCCACGGGCGGCACCTATGGCGCCATGCCGTCCTTCGCCGGCCGGCTCGACGACCAGCAGATCGCCGACCTCGCCAATTATGTGCGCACCTCCTGGGGCAACACCGCCGCGCCCAACGTGACCTCTTCCATGGTCGCCTCCTGGCGCGCCACCGCCCATGTGCCGGACTACGGCACGCAGGCGGCGGACGCCTTCACCTGCCCGGAGGTGGGCGGGGCCCCCGGCTCGGACGGGCCGGACCCGAAGGCAGTGGCGGCGCTCTCCGCCATGATGGCGGGCGGCCAGCGTTCCATTCCCATGATGGTGGATGCCTACAAGGCCGCCTCCGGAACCTCCGGCAGCGGCGCGGTGGTGGATGCGCTCACCGCCGCCTATTGCCCGGTGGTGGCGAAGAGCGACGCGCCGACCTGGCAGAAATATGCGGAGCTGCGCCGCTTCACCCTGCAGGCGGCGCTGGACGTGTCGCAGCGGACCGTCAGCGGCCCGGTGGACAGCCAGCCCATCGCCTGGGCGCTGCCGGTGGGGCCGGGCCTCGTGCTGAAGGAGCCGAAGAGCCTGGTGGGCAAGCTCGTCTGCCCGGCGGACGACGGCAAGGCGGTGCCGGCGGACCTGTCCGCCGCCGCCACCAAGCTCGTCGGCACGCCCAAGCCGCCCATGGCGGGGGATGCCGTCTCCACCCTCGCCACGACCCTCTACCAGCAGAACCCGAAGGCGCACCCGGCCGATGTGGCCAATGCGCTGATCGCGGCCTATTGCCGGGTGGTGGTGGCCCAGCCCAGGACGGTGGCGGTCCAGAACGAGCTGCTCAATGGCTTCGCCGGCCAGGCGGTGCAGGCGCTGCAGCTTTTGCCGCCGCGCAAGATCGTGGTGGAGGTTCCGGCCAAGGCGGCGGCTCCTGCGACCTCCGCGCCCGCCCAGAAGAAGTAGGACTGCCCGCCGCGGCTTTGGCTCAAGGCCGCGGCGCCAAGGTCCGGGGCGCAAGGTTTCGTTAACGATGTTTCACATGAAACGGCCGTCCCGGAGGCTCCGGGACGGCCGCTTGCGTTTCAGGGGGTGCCGCGCGAATGCGGGACGCTCCGGCGCGGATCAGTCGTGCTTGATGTCCTGAAGGCCGTCGTGGACCTGGAACAGCACGTTGCCCTCGCGCCAGGCGAAGGGGGCGGCGGGGTTCTGCACCTGGATCTCGCTCTGGGGGATGAGCTTGTCGCAGAGCATCACCAGGATGGCCTCGATGGGCGCGCTGGTGTCGTTCTCTTCGGTCATGCGGTCGATGGAGATTTCCGCCCCCTCCACGCCGTCTTCCTCGATATGCACGATGAAAATTTCTTCATGCCCATGAACACCGTGGGCCGTGACGCGGAAGGTCTCGCCCTGATACTCGAATTCCCGAACCATTGTCATTCTCACTGTTGTTTCAAGTAAAATGGTACGCAAACGCAGCGAATGGGCAGGGCGATCCCTCCCGGAAAGCGGCGGAATTTAGATGAATGATTACGGATTGGTCAAGCGGAGATGCTGGGCGGTGAAAATGCCAAAAAATTAGTCAGTTAGGTTGGCCTATCGCGCGATTGACCTATCGGCCCTTGTCCTGAACCTGCGCCACCAGTTCCTCAGCCTTGGGCAGGATGCCTGCAACGATGCGCCTGACCCCCTCCGCAGTGGGGTGAAGCCCGTCCGGCTGGACCATGGTGCGCTCGCCGGCCACGCCGTCGAGGAAGAAGGGATAGAGCAGCACCCCTTCCGCCGCCGCCAGTTCGGGGAAGATGGCGTCGAACGTCTCCTGATAGGGCCTGCCCAGATTGGGCGCCGCCCGCATGCCGGCCAGCAGCACGGTGATGCCGCGTCCCTTCAGGCGCTGGACGATCTGCGTCAGCGCCGTGCGCGTGGCAGCGGGGTTGAGGCCGCGCAGCATGTCGTTGGCGCCCAGCTCCACGATCACCGCGTCGGTGCCCTCGCGGATGGACCAGTCGAGCCGGGCGAGGCCCTGGGCCGCGGTCTCGCCGGAGACGCCGGCATTTTCGACGCTCACGTCGAGGCCCTTCGCCTTCAGCGCCGCTTCCAGCCGGGTGGGGAAGGCGGCGCTGGCGGGCAGGCCGTAGCCGGCGGTGAGGCTGTCGCCGAACGCGACGATGCGCACGGTGCGCGCCTCGGCCGCCGCCGCACTCACTGACGCGGCAAGCCCTGACGCGAACGTGAACAGGGCGAGCGCGGCCATCAGCCCCGCCGCCGCCTTAAATACCGTTTCCCATAAGGGCGCGCGCGGGCGTTCCCCGGCGGCGATCGTCGCAGTTCCCTTTTTTCGAGCCACGGCATTTTCAAGCATGGATGATGTGTCCTCTCCGCATTCCACCATTGCGCTGTCGCACGTGGACCTCTCCCTGGGAACCGGGGCGGCCCGGGTCCATGTCCTGAAGGACATCTCTGTCGAGATCGGGGCGGGGCAGGCGGTGGGGCTGGTCGGTCCCTCGGGCTCCGGCAAATCCACCTTGCTCATGGTGATGGCGGGCCTTGAGCGGGCCGACGCCGGCCGCGTCACCGTGGCCGGCACCGACATCACAAGGCTCGGGGAGGATGCGCTGGCGCGCTTTCGCGGCCGGCACATCGGCATCGTGTTCCAGTCCTTCCACCTCATCCCCACCATGACGGCGCTGGAGAATGTGGCGGTACCGCTGGAACTCATGGGCCGTGCCGATGCCTTCGCCCGCGCCGCGCAGGAGCTGGAGGCGGTGGGGCTTTCGGCCCGCGCGCAGCATTATCCGGGGCAGCTCTCCGGCGGCGAGCAGCAGCGGGTGGCGCTCGCCCGCGCGCTGGCCCCCGAGCCGCCCATCCTCGTCGCCGACGAGCCCACCGGCAATCTGGACGAGGCCACCGGCCGGCAGATCATGGACCTCATCTTTTCCGTCCACCGCGCCCGGGGCACGACGCTGGTGCTCGTCACCCACGACACCGCCCTGGCGCGGCGCTGCCAGCGGGTGCTGTCCCTGCATTCCGGGGTGGTGAAGGACGATAGCGCGATCACGTCCCGCGCCGGTGTGGAGGCGCTGTGATGGCGGCCTTCGTCGCCACGGCCCAACTGCCCCGGTCCCTGCGCTTCGCCCTGCGCGAATTGCGCGGCGCGCGGCGGGGCTTCGGCGTGTTCCTCGGCTGCCTGGTGCTGGGTGTCATGGCCATCGCTGGCATCGGCTCCTTTGCCGGGGCGCTCACCCAGGGGCTGGAGCGGGAGGGCCGCGCCATCCTCGGCGGCGACGCCGCCTTCACTTTGGTGCAGCGGGAGGCGAGCGCCGACGAGCGCGCCGTTCTCGCAAGCGGCGGCACGCTCGGAACCACCGCCTTGCTGCGGGTCATGGCCCGCACCGCCGCCGGCGACGCGGCGCTGGCCGAGGTGAAGGCGGTGGACGGCCTCTATCCCCTGGTGGGGCAGGTAGCCCTGAGCCCGCCGGCGCCGCTCGCCGACGTGCTGGGCGAAAGGGGCGGCTTCTATGGCGCGGCGGCCGATCCGGTGCTGCTGGGCCGGCTCGGCCTGAAGGTGGGCGACCGCCTGCTGCTCGGCGACGCCATGGTCGAGGTCCGCGCCGTGCTGGACAGCGAGCCGGACCGGCTGTCCTCCGGCGTCGGCTTCGGCGCGCGCCTTCTGGTCTCGCAGGCGGTGCTGCCGCAGACGCGGCTGATCCAGCCGGGAAGCCTGGTGCGCTGGAGCTATCGCGTGGCGCTGGCCGATCCCTCGCCGGCGGCGCTCACCGCCTTCATGGATGCCACGCGGGAGCGCTTCGGCGCGGCGGGCTTCGAGATGCGCACCCGCGATGGCGCCACCCCGCAGCTCGCCCGCAACGTGCGGCGCATCAGCCAGTTCCTGGCGCTGGTGGCGCTCACCGCGCTCATGGTGGGCGGGGTTGGCGTCGCCAATGCGGTGTCGAGCCATCTGGCGGCCAAGCGGGAGGTCATCGCCACCCTGAAGGCCGTGGGCGCCACGCGGCGCGACATCTTCCTCACCTATGCCGCCGAGATCGGGCTGATTGCGGCGCTGGGCATCGGCATCGGGCTCATGCTGGGGGCGGCGCTGCCGTTCGTGGCGAGCGCGGCCATCGGCGCTCTGGTGCCGTTTCCGCTGGAGCCGCGCATCGATCCGGCGGCGCTGGCGCTGGCCGCGCTCTATGGGGTGCTGGTGTCGGCCCTGTTCTCTTTGCTGCCGCTGGCGCGGGCGCAGCAGGCGCGGGTCTCCGCTTTGTTCCGGGATGGCATCGGCGAGCCGGCGGTGAAGGTTGGCCTTGGCACTTTTCTCGCGGTGGCGGGGGTGGGCGCGGCGCTGGTGGTGCTGGCCATGGCAACCTCGGAGGACCGGCGCGCCGCCGCCGTCTTCCTCGGTGCGGCGGCGCTGGTGTTCCTGCTGTTGCGGGGAGTCGCCGCCGGGCTGATGTCTCTGGCCCGCAGGGCACCACGGCCGAGGGATGCCATGGTGCGCCTCGCGCTGGCCAATGTGTACAGGCCGGGGGCGCTGACGCCATCCGTCGTGCTCTCGCTAGGGCTCGGCCTGTCGCTGATGGTGGGCATCGCCTTGGTCGATGCGAGCCTGAGCCGGGAGCTGGCCGGCCCGATGCGGCAGGCGGCGCCGAGCTTCTTCTTCGTGGATGTGCCCAGCGGCGAGGAGGCGGAGTTCCGCGCCTTCCTGGCCGCGAGCGCCCCCGGCACCGAGGTGAAGGCGGTGCCCATGCTGCGCGGGCGCATCACCAAGGTGAAGGACACCCCCGCCGAGGAGGTGAAGCCGCGCGCCGATGCCGCCTGGGTGCTGCAGAGCGATCGTGGCATCTCCAGCGCCGCCGAGGTGCCAGAGGGCTCGCGGGTGGTGGCGGGCCAGTGGTGGAGCGCAGACGAGACCGAGCCCCTCGTCTCCTTCGACGCGGAGCTGGCCAAGGGCCTCGGCCTCGCGCTGGGCGATCATGTGACCGTGAACGTGCTCGGCCGCCCCATCACCGCCCGCATCGCCAACCTGCGCGAGGTGAAGTGGGAGCGGCTCGGCATCAATTTCGTCATGGTGTTCTCGCCGGTCACCTTCGCTGGGGCGCCGCACACGGTGCTGGCCACCCTCACCTTTCCCGATGGCGGGGACACGGCGCGGGAAGTGGCGCTGCTGAAGGCGGTGGCGGGGCGCTTTCCGGCCATCACCACGGTGCGGGTGAAGGAGACGCTGGAAGAGGCCCAGCGCATGCTCGACAACCTGTCGCTGGGCATCCGCGCGGCGAGCCTCGTCACCCTCATTACCTCGGTGCTGGTGCTGGCCGGCGCGCTGGCGGCGGGGCGCGAGGGCCGCATCTATGACGCGGTGATCCTGAAGACGCTGGGGGCGACGCGGGGCCGGCTCATGTTCGCCTACGCCCTCGAATATGCCGGGCTCGGGCTTGCCACCGCGCTGGTGGCCGTGGCGGCCGGCAGCCTTGCCGCCTATGGGGTAGTGACGCAGGTGATGGATATCGGCTTCAGCTTCTCGCTGCCGGCCGCCGCCGGGGCGGTCATCGGCGCGCTGGTGGTCACCGTGGGCGTCGGGCTGGCCGGCACCCTGCGGGCGCTTTCGGTCCCGCCCGCGCGGGTGCTGCGGCATCTGTGAGACGCGCTTCATCGACCGAGGGAACAAGCCCGCGCGGCGCTTGAGCGACACCCTCTCGGCACCGGTCAAAGACCAGCGCCGTTGGCATAAGACGCGTCGGCCGCGGGCGAACGCCTCCGGCTGCGGTCGCGGGTGGAAGCCCTCCGACCGCGCCCGGCCCGCCCGGTGCGACGCTTGCGACGGACCATGCGCCTTGATCGCGCGTCGCCGCCGTGCCAGCACGGACAAAACAGATCAGGGAGCGGCGCGATGGACACTGGGCGCACGGGAGGCGAGGCGGACCTCGTCATCGGCGAAGGGCGGGCGCTTCACGCCCATCCCCTGCGCGCGCAGGTCTTGCGCGAGCTGCATGCGCGCCCGTTCGCGCCGGCGCAGGCGCCCCGGCGCATGTTGCATGCCGCCTTCCTTCTGGACCCGAGCACGGCGCAGGCCGATCGCGCGGCGCTGGCGGCCCTGTGCAATGCGCGGGGGCTTCCCGCGCCGGCCTCAAGCGCCAAGTATCACCACGTCTCGTTCGGCGGCGCCGAGCTGAGGTGGGAAAGCCACGCTGAATTCTGCACCTACACCTGGGACCTGCCCTCCAGCGGCATCCAGCCCGGCGGCCTGCCGTTCCAGCCGCCGGCGGCGACCCTCGCGAGCCCCTTCGGGGAGGTGCCGCAGCCCGGCCCGCTGCTGGTGGCGGTGGATCTCCACCTTGTGCCCGACACCGCCGAGGATTTCTTCCTCGATCAGGTGTTCGACCGATCGAGCCTCGCCCGCGCCGACGTGAACGACGGCTTCGCCGAGATCGCCACCGACTTCATGCCCGATCCGTCTGGCTTTGTGCGCATCCTGGTGCGCAACCGGGGCCTCGGGGCGGATGCGGCCGGCGCGCTGGTGCAGCGGCTTCTGGAGATCGAGACCTACCGCACCCTCGCCCTGCTCGGCCTGCCGGAGGCGCAGCGCCTGTCGCCGGAGGTGGCGCGCATCGAGGCGCGGCTTGCCACGGCAGCGACCGCCATGACCTCCGCCAAGGGGCTTGTGGACAACAACAACCTCCTGAACCAGCTGGTGGCGCTCGCGGCCGAGCTGGAGGCGGGAGCGGCCGGCGCCTTGTTCCGTTTCGGCGCCAGCCGGGCCTATATGGAGATCGTGCGGCTGCGCCTTGCCACCATCCGCGAGGTGCCGGTGACGGGCTTTCCCACCTGGCAGCAATTCCTCGATCGCCGGATGCAGCCGGCCATGCGCACCTGCTTTGCGGTGGAGGAGCGGCAGGACAAGATCGCCGGCAAGCTGTCCAACGCCGCCGACCTGCTGCGCACCCGCGTGGACGTGGAGCTGGAGCAGCAGAACCGCGACCTGCTCACCTCCATGAACGAGCGCACCCGCCTGCAACTGCGGTTGCAGCGCACGGTGGAAGGCCTCTCGGTGGCGGCCATTTCCTATTATGTGGTCAGCCTGTTCCACCACATGGCCGAGGGCATCCACGAGAGCGGGATCGACGTGCGGACCTTCGGCGTCCATCTCGACGTGGGCCTTGCCACGGCGCTGGCGGTGCCGCTGGCGGTGCTCGGCGTGTGGTCGGTGGTGCGGCGAATCCGCCGGTCCCACGGCGACAGCGACTGAGGCGGGCGGCCTCGCAGACCGGCGCCACGAAGGCTTGGCCATGGCGCCTCGACCGCATTGATCCACCCGCGGCAGGACGTTTCGCCCACCGTGGACCTTCGGCCACCTTGCGTCCGCGCCCGTCCTGCCGGACCTTTTCTTGAACCTCACCGGGGACGGGCTGTGCCCGCCACCGTCGCCATACGCGCTCTCGCGGAGCCCTCCATGCAGCCGATCCAGATCGCCGTCGTCCCCGTCACGCCGTTCGAGCAGAACTGCTCGCTGTTGTGGTGCACCCGGACCATGAAGGGCGTGGTGATCGATCCCGGCGGCGATCTCGACAAGATCCGCTCGGCCATCGCCGAGACCGGGATCAGCGTGGACAAGATCCTGTTGACCCACGGCCATGTGGACCATGCCGCCGGTGCCGCCGAGCTTGCCGAGACCCTCGGCGTCAAGGTGGAGGGGCCGGGCGAGGCCGACCAGTTCATCATGGACGACATCCCCGCCGCGGCCGCCCGATACGGCATTCCCAACGCCCGCGCGGTGACGCCCGACCGCTATCTCAGCGAGGGCGAAACGGTGAGCGTGGGCGATCTCACCCTCGATATCCTGCATGTGCCGGGGCACACGCCGGGCCATCTCGTCTTCGTCCACAAGCCGGTCGGCATCGCCATCGTGGGCGACACCCTGTTCCGCGGCTCGGTGGGCCGCACCGACTTTCCCTATGGCGATCCGGACCTGCTGATCGCCGGCATCGTCGGCAAGCTGCTGCCGCTGGGGGACACTGTGGTCTGCCTGCCCGGTCATGGTCCTGTCACCAGCATCGGCGACGAAAAGGCCCACAACCCGTTTCTTCCGCGCTGATCTTCCGCCCGTGACGCGCAAGGAGGCGCTGCCACCGTGACCGCCCCGCGCTATGCCCTCTATCTCGCCCCGCCCGCCGAAAGCGCCCTGTGGCGCTTCGGCTCGTGCGTGCTCGGCTATGATGCGCAGACCGGCGCCGAGCCGGCCTTTCCGGACCTCCCGGGCTTCGATGCCGAGGTCTGGCAGGCGGCCACCGCCGAGCCGCGGCGCTACGGCTTCCACGGCACCCTGAAGGCGCCGTTCCGCCTCGCGGAGGGGAAGACGGAACAGGATCTCGTGGCCGCCGTCGCCGCCTGCGCCGCCGGCCACCATGCGTTCGAGATGCCACCCCTGGAGGTGCGCGCCATCGGCCCCTTCGTGGCCCTGGTGCCGGCGGTGCCGGCGCCGAAGCTCGAACACCTCGCCGCCTCCTGCGTCCTGGAGCTGGAGGGGATGAGGGCGCAGCTTTCGCCGGAGGACATGGCGCGGCGCAAGCCGGATCGGCTGTCGGCGCGGCAGATCAGCCATCTGGAAACCTACGGCTATCCTTATGTGCTGGACGAGTTCCGCTTCCACATGACCCTGACCGGCCCGTTGCCGGAGGGCGAGCGCAGCCACGCCATGAACGCGCTGGCCGACGCCTACCACGGCAGCGGCGCGGAGGTGCCGGTGACCGTTGGCGATGTTGCCCTTTATGTGCAGGACGCACCGGGCGCGCGCTTCCGCATCCTCAGGCGGCTGCCGTTCGGCGGTGAGCAGTGCGGGGGTGAGCGGTGAAAGTGCTCGGCGAAACGCCGCTCATCGATCCCACCGCGCAGGTGAAGGCCTCCACCCTCGGCCGCTATACCGAGGTGGGCGCCCGCACCAAGCTGCTCGAAGTGGAGATGGGCGACTATTCCTATGTGGTGAACGACGCCGACATCGCCTATGCGCGCATCGGCAAGTTCTGCTCCATCGCCGCCATGACGCGGCTCAATCCGGGCAACCATCCCACCTGGCGGGCGTCGCAGGCGCATTTCACCTATCGTGCCTCCGCCTATTTTCCCGGCGAAGAGGACGAGGCGGACTTCTTCCAGTGGCGCCGCGACCAGAAGCTGACCCTCGGCCATGACGTGTGGATCGGCCATGGGGCCGTGGTGCTCGCCGGGCGCAGCGTGGGCACCGGCGCGGTGGTGGCGGCGGGGGCGGTGGTGAGCAAGGATGTGCCGGCCTACGCCATCGTCGCCGGGGTGCCGGCGCGGGTGGTGAAGGAACGCTTTCCGGCGGACATCGCCGCGCGCCTCCAGACGCTGAGCTGGTGGGACTGGAGCCATGACCGGCTTCGGACCGCCCTGCCGGACTTCCGCGCGCTTCCCATCGCAGCGTTCCTGGAGAAGTACGAGGGGTGAACGCGGGCGCTGCGTCTTCGGTCACCGTGCGTAACCATAGACGGCGATGGGCGGGCGGCTCGGTTGTCTCGCGCGGGCGCAGGGCCTAACTGTCTTGGCGTTCGAGCACGGCGCGATCCCGGACTCTGATCTTGGTGCCGCGCCGGTGCCGCTCGAACCGTCTTCAGGCTGGTCAGGGGTCCGCGTATGCCTGTTTCCATCCGCGTCACGCGTGCCGCCGCAAGCCGGATCGCCGCCGGCTTCGGCGCTTTGGCGCTCGCCATGGCCGGCCTTGGCGCACAGGCGCAGGAGCTGACCCGGCTCTATGCGCCCAAGCCCCCGGCCGGCTCGGCCTATGTGCGCGTGATCGACCTGGCCCGCAGCGGCGCGCCCATCGCCTTCGGATCAGGTCCGGCGGCGCCGGTGCCACCGGGCGACACCGCCACCATCTACCGCGTGGTGAAGGGCGGGGCGCCGCTCGCCCTCAGCATCGACGGCCGGCCCGTGGCGGGGGCGTTGGTGCCTGCGGCGGATGCCTTCTCCACCGTGGTGGTGCCGGCGGGCGGCCCGGCGGTGGTCATCGCCGATTCCACCGAGGGCCGCAACGACCTGAAGGCCCAGCTGCGCTTCTACAATCTCGTGCCCGGCTGCGACGGCGCCGTCACCGTGGCCGATGGCGGTCCCACCGTGTTCGAGGCGGTGGCGCCCAATGCCACGCGCCAGCGCGCCATCAATCCCATCGAGGCGATCCTTGCGGCCACCTGCGGGGCGGCGGCTTCCGGCCCCCTGACCCTGCCGCCGCTGAAGGCCGGGGACCACTACAGCCTGTTCCTGCTGCCGGGTGCCGCCGGCCCGGTGCTCACCGGCCAGCGCGACGAGACCGAGCCCTATCGCGGCGCCGGCAACTAGAGCGTTTTCCGCTCGCCCTGGCTCGCGGCAATCGCTCTAGAACTTTGTGTTAACGCGTTTTCTTCACGCGAACCGGGATCCACTTCGCTTGAAAACGCTCTGACCGGCCAGCAGGAACGCAAGCGCCCATGGTCTTCGCCTCCGACAGTTTCCTGTTCCTGTTCCTGCCGGTGTTCCTCATCGTCTACGCGCTGACGCCGGGGGCGGCGCGGAACCTTGCCATCCTCGCCTTCTCCTGGCTGTTCTATGCCTGGTGGCGGGCGGACTTCCTGCCGCTCATCGTCTCCATCGCCGTGTGGTCCTGGGCCACGGGCCTGTGGATCACCCGCGCGGACGGCGCCGCGCGGCGGCGGGCGCTGCTGGTGGGGATCGCGTGGCCGCTGGCGTCCCTCGTCTGGTTCAAATACGCCAACATGTTCGTGCATTCGGCCGGAGCGCTGGGGGCCTCGGTGTGGGGCTGGCAGGATGTGCTCCTGCCCATCGGCCTCAGCTTCTTTGTGTTCGGCGCCATCTCCTATTCCACCGACGTGTTCCGGGGCACGGTCGCTGCCGAGCCCTCGTTCGTGAACTATGCCACCTACCAGTCCATGTTCGGCCACCTCGTGGCCGGTCCCGTGGTGCGCTACGAGTGGGTGGCGCAGCGGCTGAAGGCGCGCACCTTCCACCGCGCCGAGTTCATGTTCGGCGTGGAGCGCTTCATGCTCGGCTTCGCCCAGAAAGTGCTCATCGCCGATACGCTGGCCCCCCTGGTGGATGCGGGCTACGCACTGGCCGAGCCGACCACGGCGGACGTGCTGCTGGCGGTGGCGGGCTATACGCTCCAGCTCTATTTCGACTTTTCCGGCTACAGCGCCATGGCCATCGGCCTCGGACTGATGGTGGGGCTGAAATTCCCCGAGAATTTCAACAATCCCTATCTTGCCACCTCGCTTGCCGATTTCTGGCGGCGCTGGCACATCTCGCTGTCCACGTGGCTGCGCGACTATCTCTACATTCCGCTGGGCGGCAACCGGGGCTCCACCGGCCGCGTCTCCCTGAACCTGCTCATCACCATGGGCCTCGGCGGCCTGTGGCACGGGGCGAGCTGGACCTTCCTCATCTGGGGCCTGTGGCACGGCTTCGGCCTGATGGTGGGGCGGGTGTGGAAGGCGGCGCGCCTGCCCGGCACGGGTGCGCTGCTGGGCCATGGGCTCACGCTGGCTTTCGTCATGGTCGGCTGGGCGCTGTTCCGCGCCGCGAACTGGGACGAGGCGGGGCGCATCTTCTCCGGCCTCGCGGGTGCCCACGGGCTGGCCCCCTCCCCCGCCATGGGGGCGGCGATCCGGCCGCTGGAGCTGGTCACCCTCGTCCTCGGCATCGGCCTCATCTATCTGCCGAAGCTGGTGCGCATCGACCCCTCCGCGCCCAATCCGGGCCATGCGCTGCGGGCGTGGACGGCGCTGCCCCTGTTCCTGTTCGCGGTGTTCGTGCTGCAGGGCCGGATCGTCGTGCCCTTCCTCTATTTCCAGTTCTGACGCGCCATGACGACCCTCGCCCGCACTCTCGCCACTTTGGCCTTCCTGGCGCTGATGCTCGCCGGCCTCGGCTTCGTCGCGGCGCGGTTCTCGGCCCCGGAGAGCCGGGAGGCGCTTGCCGCTGTTGCCGCTCCGATGGACATCCTGGAAGGCCGCTTCACCGCAGTGCTGGACAAGCAGGTGGTCGCCGCCTTGCCCAAGCTGACGGCGCTCGATGACATCGCCTCGGGCCTTGCCTACCGCCTGCTCGGCGATGCCGGGCCGCTGGTGCGCGCCGGGTGCCCGGGCTGGCTGTTCTATGCCGACGAGATCGTCGAGCCGCGCGAGCGGGAGACCCATGTGGCGGAGCGCCTCCGGCTCGCCGCGAAGATCCGCGATCATCTCGCCGCGCGGAACATCGCCCTGGTGGTGCTGCCGGTGCCCGACAAGGCCCTGCTGGCGGGGGACAGGCTCTGCGGCCTGCCGGTGGCGGATCTGGCGGCCCGGCGTTTTGCCGCGTGGTGGGAGGGGAGCCGCGCGCTCGGCCTCGACCAGGTGGAGATCGCGCCCGGCTGGCCCGCTGCGGACGGCTTCCTGCGCACCGATACCCACTGGAGCCCTTTGGGTGCGCGGCGCGCCGCCGCGCGCGTGGCCGAGCATGTGGCGCGCAAGATCGGCGCCGGGTCGCAGAAGGTGACGCTGAAGGAAAGCGCGCCGCATGCGCGTGTGGGCGACCTCATGCGCCTTGCCGGGCTGGAGCGCTCCTGGCCGTGGTCGGGTCCCGAGCCCGACCAGGTGCCGGAGGTGTCCGTCACCATCGCCCGCACCGGCGGCCTGCTCGACGACGTGCCCGCCCCCGCGGTGGTGCTGGCGGGCTCCTCCTTCTCGCGCAATTCCGGTTTCCTGGATTATCTGCAGGCGGCCTCGGGCTATGAGGTGGCGCAGAAGAGCGCCGACGGCAGCGGCTTTGCCGGCCAGCTCCTGGAGTTTTTGATGAACGAGCCTGAAAGTCTCGCGCAGACACGGCTCATCGTATGGGAGTTTCCGATGCGTGCGTTCACCCGCCCGCTGACGGAGACCGAACGCCGCTTTATGGGAGACCCGCCATGACGCTTCACGCCTTCACCCGCCGCCGGCTGCTGGCCGGAGCAGCCCTTGCCTCGGCGCTCGCCGTCGCGGGCGCGGCGGCTCCGGCGGTGGCGCAAAGCGCGTCCGGCGGCGCTCCCATCCTCATCGGCAAGGACGGCTGGCTGTTTCCCGGCTGGGAAAGCCTCACCGTTCTGGACCGCGCCGGCATCGCCGCCAATGTGGGGCTGATCAAGGACGCCAAGGCGGCCCTCGCCGCGCGGGGCGTCACCCTCGTCACTTTGGTGGTGCCGCTGAAGGCCACCTTCTACAAGGCGCGCCTGCCGGACGGCGCCAGCCTGTCGGCGGAGGTGGCGGGGCAATACGATTTCATCCTCGACGAACTGAAGAAGGCCGGCATCGACACCCTGGACCTGCGTCCGGTCCTGAAATCGGTGGAGACCGGCCGGCAGACCAGCTTCTACCGGGCCGACTACCACTGGACCGCATGGTCGTCTGAGGCGGCGGCGGATGCGGTGGCCGCATTCATCAAGGGCAAGGTCGCCAGGCTCGCCGGCACGCCGGGCGGCGACAGGCTGGGGGAATGGGTCACCCAGCGCCATCTGGGCGACCTTGCCGAGCGCTTCCTTCCGCCGGACCAGCAGAAGCAGGTGGGGCCGGACCTCTACACCGTGCGCACACCGCCCGCCGCCAAGGCCTCCCTGCTCGATGGCGGGCCGGCGCCCGTCCATGTGGTGGGCAACAGCTTCGTGCAGCCCTATCTCGGCTTCCCGCAGAAGCTCTCCAACGTGCTCGACCGGCCGGTGTCCCTCACCTGGAACCCCGGCAATGTGGGTCCGTGGCTCACCTTCCTCCAGTCCGTGGGCACGCCGGACTTCGCCAAGGCGCCGCCGCAGGTGCTGGTGTGGCAGTTCAACGAGGGGCCGTTCCACAGCGGCCCGCAGGCCGCCGACCAGTGGGATGCGCCCTCCCTCATGAGCGGCGAGATCTGGCGGGAGCGGATGCGCGCGGCGATCGGGAAGTAAACTGGAAGTTAAGAGCAGGAGCGCAACGCGCCGCCTCCTTCACGCAGGCGACGCATTTCTTCTGGGCGGATGCGGGGTTGCGCGGCTGATATGGTAAACAAAGTATTTATGTAAGTATTCCATTCACCGTGCCCCTTAAGGTTAACCCCGGTTTAAATAATCCCTGAGACGGTGGCGCCATGACCACCGCGATTCCTCTCCGCACGGCTCTCCTTTCCCTGTCGCTTCGGGCGCCGTGGCGCCTCAGCCGCAAGGCCATCGGCGTGATGCTGGCCGCCTCGGTGGCGGCAGGCTCGCTCGCCGGGGCCATGCCGGCCCGGGCCGAGCCGCCGGAGCTGACCGGCGCGGCCTGGGCCGCGGCCGACCGGGCCTATGCCGCCCAGCGCGACAAGAAATATTCGGAGACGGTGGCCTATGCCCGCGAGGCACTGAAGCTGCGGCCCGACGTGGCGCGCCTGTGGCTGCTGCTGATGGATGCGCTGGAGGCCCAGGGCAAGACCGCCGAGGCGGTGGCCGCTGGCAACCAGGCCATCGCCGCCGGGATCACAGACCAGACGCTGGTGGCGCGCGTGCGGGCGCAGAGCAAGATTCTGGCACAGGCGCCTTCGCTGGCCGCCAACAAGGCGCTGGAGGCCTCCAATCCGAAGGCGGCCGTGGAGGCGGCGAAGAAGGCCATCGCGCTGGTGCCGGACGATCTGAGCTACCGCATGCTGCTGGTCTACGCCCTCATCGCCGACGGGCAGATCGAGGCGGCGGAGAAAGCGGCGGGCGAGGCGGCGGAGGTGGATCCGCAATCCTTCCTGCCCCATACCCTGCGCGGCTATCTGCGCGAGCGGCTCGGCCGCATCGCCGAGGCCGAGCAGGATTTCGACACGGCCCTCAAGGACGAGGTGCTGAGCGGGGCCACCGCGCGCGACGTGCGCCTGGTGATGGCCGATGCCGCCATCGCCGCCGGCCACCCCCAGCGCGCCATCAAGCTGCTGGAGCCGGTGCAGCCGCAGGATGCGGCCATCGTGGCGCGGCTGCGCGTGGCCCGGGCCCAGGAGAAGAACCCGAAGCTGGTGCCCGACAAGGCGTTCCAGAGCCTGCCCGTGCCTTACCAGAAGTGCGTGGACACGCCCTACGGGCCGTCGTGCAGCCTCGTGCCCGCCACCACGCCCCCGGGCGGCGGGGTTTCCGACACCCCCGGCTACGATGCCGCGCTCGAAGCCTTCAACGCCTATCGCGACGGCAACGATGCGCTCGCCGAGACCCGCATCCGCGAGGCGCTGAAGGACAATCCCGGCAACCCCACCTGGCGCCGCCTGCTGGTGGACACGCTGGAGCGCGCCAAGAAGTTCAAGGATCTGGACGGCGCCATCCGCGACGCCATCGCCCAGGGCGACACCGATCCGACCCTGCTGGCCCTGCGCGCCGCCAACGAGAAGCGCCTCGCCGAGCCCTTGGCGGAACAGGCCATCAAGGAGATTGCGCGCGGCAAGGCGCAGGCCGCCGTCACCCTCGCCCGGCAGGCGGTGGACCGGGCGCCGGACGCCCTGGTGTTCCGCATGGTGCTCATCAACGCCCTGATGGCCGCGGGACAGGTCAAGGAGGCCGAGGCCGCCGCCGCCGGCGCGGTCGCCGACAATCCGAGCGAGCCCTTGCCCCACGTCCTGCGCGGCTATCTGCTGCAGAAGCTCGGCCAGCGCGACGAGGCGGTCAAGGAATTCGACACGGCGCTGGCCAGCCCGGTGCTGACCGATCTTGAGGACCTGAACTTCCGCCTCATCGCCGCCCATGCCGCGCTCGCCGCCGGGCAGGCCGCCGACGCGCTGAAGCTGCTTGAGCCCGTTGATGCGGGCAAGAACAAGGAGATCGTGCCCCTGCTCAAGCAGGCCGAGGCGCTGATGAAGACGCCGGGCGGTGCGCGCCCGGCCCTGGTGCAGCCCGTGGTGCTGTGCCAGCCCACGTCCTACGGCGTCATCTGCTCGGTCTTCGCCGGCCAGTCCATGCAGGTGGCGGGGGCGGGCCTGAACCCGGCCGCGCCCGGCTATGCCGCCGCCAGCGCCGCCTATGCCGCCTTCGCCAAGCGCGACTATGCCACCGCCATCGCCGAGGCGCGCCGGGCGGTGGATGCCGAGCCCGGCAACACGACCTATCAGGTGCTGCTGCTCAATGCCCTCACCTCGGCGGGACGCTATCGGGAGGCCGAGGCGGTGGCGAACCGTCTTCTCGCCGGCAACCCGCGCGATGCGACGCTGCTGGTGCAGCGGGCGAACCTGCGCATGCGGGCGCGCGACTTCTCCGGCGCCATCCAGGATTTCCGTGCCGCCCTCGCCTCCGGCCGCCTGCCGGCCGATCAGGTTCGGCAGGTGCGCCTCGGCCTCGCCGATGCCGGCCTTTCGGCCAAACAGCCGGCCGTCGCCCTCGACGCCCTCGCGCCCTACCGGGGTGAAGCCAGCTACGAGGTACAGGCGCGGGTCGGCTTCGCCACGCTGGCCCTCGACGACAAGGAGGCGGCGCTCACCGCCTTCACCCTTGCCGCCGCCAGCGCGCGCAGTGGGCAGGAGCGCATGGCCATGCTCACGGCGCGCATCGGCGTGCTGTCCCAGCTCGGGCGCAAGGAGGAGGCGCGCCAGCTGTTCCTCTCCGCCTACAATTCCGGTGCCCTGCGCGGCATGAAGGCGGTGGACCTTGCGGTGCTGGCGAGCCAGGCGGGCGAGGATGATCTCGCCTACGAATACTTCTCGGAAGCCAACAGCCGCTGGCAGCTGCGCGGCACCAACCTGATCAATGCCGGTTATGCGGCGAGGCACACCTATCACAATGCCGAGGCGGTGGATTACTTCAAATCCGCCATCGACGAGGCGCGCGAGGGCAAGCTGCAGCTTGATCCGCAATATCTGTTCGGCCTTCGCCGCGAGGTGGCGGAGCTGACGCGAACCTGGGGCGCCTATGCCTCGGTGAGCTACGGCGCGGTGGGCGTCGCCCCCGGCTCCTATCTGGCGCCGCCCTCGCCGGGCGCCAACCACACCATCGGTGCGGGGGGCGAGATCTACTGGCGGCCGCCGGGCATCGGCTATCGCGATGGCGCCATCTTCGAGCTGTTCGTGCGCGGTTTCGGCACGCTCTACAGCGACGCGGGCGGACCCACCGGCTTCGACACCATCCAGGGCGGCGCGGGCGCGCGGTGGAAGCCGTTCAAGAGCGAGAACCTGGTGTTCGAGGCGTCCTACCTGTTCCCGGTGGGCCAGTATGCCCGCGACGACGTGCTGCTGCGCGCCGCCTATTCCAAGAGCGAGGGCACCGACCTGCGGGTGGACGTGGACAATTGGCGGGCCTGGCAGATCTATGCCGACTACAATTACTTCGTCATGGAACCGCAGACGGTAGCCACCTTCGAGGCGCGCTACGGCCATGCGTGGCGGCTCGACTCCCTCTCCGACCGGCTGGTGCTGTGGCCCTACCTCGCCATCGGCGGCGGCTACGACACCGGCTATGCCACGCCCTTCGCCCTCGGCGCGGGACCGGGCGCGACCCTGCGCTACTGGTTCAACGAGGACGCATATGCCGCGCCCCGCTCCTACCTCGACCTGACGCTGCAATATCGCTTCAAGCTGGCGGGGGACGAGCGGGCCGAGGGCATCTTCGCCGGGGCCTTCCTGTCCTATTAATACCATCGGCCTCGGTCTTTGACCGATGCCGAGTGGGTACGCGCCACAACTCGGGTGTTCCCGAGTTGTGGCTGTCAAAGCCGGATCCGGCAATGGCCGGAGCCGGGCGCCGCGCGGGCTTGACCAATGGCCCATGAGCAAAGCTCACGGCCACTGGTATGAGCGGGTGCGACAAAGGGGCCTTGAAGGGGGCGGCCACAGGGCCCGCCCCCTTGCGCCACATCAAGGCGCCGCAAGGGCCGGCGCCCCATGGTCGCGGCCATGACCCAGGCTTCCTTCTGCCCCGCCCCCAAGCTTGATGCCGCCACCC
>NZ_JAIVFO010000073.1 GCF_029991245.1 Xanthobacter autotrophicus | reverse complement strand
CCCCAGCCCGGAAGCGGAGCACCTGTCTTCGCCCCTCCGCGTGAGGCCCAGCCGGGCCAGGGCGAGGGCCTGCTCGAAACCCGCCGTGAGGGAATCGAGAACCGGCACCGGTGCCTGCTCCGCGAGCGCCGTGCCATAGCCCGCAAGCGCCGCTCCGGCGACGATGACCACATCCGGAGCCTGGCGCGCGATCACCTCGTCCACCGCCTCGCGCACCAGCTTCAGCCCGTCCTCCCGGCGGGTGGCGACGGCGAGGGCATCGCCCGGCACCACGCCAATGCCGGCGCAACGCGCCTCCAGGGCGGTCCGCCGCATCAGGTCGCGCAGCATGGCCGGCCACTCCGCCCCCACCGTGACGATGGAAAAGCGCTCCCCGAGCTGGAGCGCGGTGAGGATGCTGGCTTCCGCCATGCCCGCCACCGGAAAGGCCTGCTCCGCCCGGAGCGCCTCGATCCCCGGCTCGCCGAAACAGGCATAGAAGCAGGCGTCGAAGGGGGCGCGGCCCGCCGCCCGTTCGCCTTCCACCGCCTCGCGCACCGCCTCCTGGACGGCATGGGTGGCCACCGCCACGGCCCCACGCGTGGACACATAGGGCATGCCGAAGGGCGCCGTCGCGCCGACCAGCTGCACACTTTCCGGGCACCTGGGTTTCAGTGCCGCAATCATGCGCTCCGTCACATGGGCAGTGGTGTTTCCGTTCAGCACCAGGATCTTCAAAACGGCCTCGCCGGGTCACACGGGGTCAATCGGTGGCGACACTACGTGCGCATGGGACGGGGCGGCAATCGGAACCGGTAAAACGGCACGCGCCACCCATGCGCAGGCTGATCCGGCCCGGGCGACAGCGCCCGGCCAGCGGACCCCGCCCCCGCGACGCGATCCCAATCGCATACCTGAACACCTGATTTGCCCCATGTTTAAGCAACAATACAAATCGTGGATAATTTGAAGACAAATTTTCCCATCATTCCGTTGGGGCAACTCCATTCTGGGCGGGTCACCGGTGGTGGCACGCCGGTTGCTAATGAACTGGGCAACACGTGACTGGGCAACACGTGACCTGGGTATCTCGCCGCAAAGGACTCCATGATGCTGCAAACTGAAAAGCGGATCCGCTCCGGTCGCCACACCCTGAAGACCGCCGCCCTTCTGCTGGCCACGAGCTTTGCGTGCATCGCGCCGGGCATCGCCGGCGCCGAGACCACCCTGCGCATCGGCATGACCGCCGCCGACATCCCGCGCACCCTCGGCCAACCGGACCAGGGCTTCGAGGGCAACCGCTTCACCGGCGTCACCCTGTATGACGCGCTGGTGAACTGGGACCTGTCCTCCGCCACCAAGCCCAGCGTGCTCATCCCCGGCCTTGCCACCGAGTGGAAGGTGGACGACGCCGACAAGACCAAGTGGGTGTTCAAGCTGCGCCCCGGCGTCACCTTCCACGACGGTGCGCCGTTCAACGCCGACGCCGTGGTGTGGAACGTGGGCAAGGTGCTGAACAAGGAGGCGCCGCAGTTCGACGCCAGCCAGGTGGGCGTCACCGCCTCGCGCATGCCAACCCTGGTCTCGGCGAAGAAGATCGACGACCTGACGGTGGAGCTGACCACCAAGGAGCCGGACAGCTTCCTGCCCTACAACCTCACCAACCTGTTCATGGCCAGCCCCGCCCAGTGGCAGAAATTCTATGACGCCGCCGACGGCGCCGATGCCAAGGCCAAGGCGGCCGCCGCCTGGACCGCCTTCGCCCGCAACGCGTCCGGCACCGGCCCGTGGAAGATGACCGGTTTCGTGCCCCGCGAGCGGCTGGAGCTGGTGAAGAACGAGGCCTATTGGGACAAGGCGCGGGTGCCCAAGACCGACAAGATGCTGCTTTTGCCCATGCCCGAGGCCAACGCCCGCACCGCCGCCCTCATGGCCGGCCAGGTGGACTGGATCGAGGCCCCCGCCCCCGACGCCATCGCCCAGCTGAAGTCCCGCGGCTTCAAGATCGAGAGCAACGAGCAGCCCCACGTGTGGCCGTGGCAGTTCTCCCGCATCGAAGGCTCGCCGTGGAACGACATCCGCGTGCGCAAGGCGGCAAACCTGTGCATCGACCGGGCAGGCATGAAGGACGGGCTGCTGGGCGGCCTCATGGTGCCGGCCACCGGCACGGTGGAGCCCGGCCATCCCTGGCGCGGCAATCCCACCTTCCAGATCAAGCATGACGTGGCCGCCGGCCAGAAGCTGATGAAGGAAGCCGGCTTCGGCCCCGACAAGAAGTTGAAGGTGAAGACCCAGACTTCCGCCTCCGGCTCGGGCCAGATGCTGCCCCTGCCCATGAACGAATATCTCCAGCAGGCGCTGGCGGACTGCTATTTCGACGTTCAGCTCGACGTGATCGAGTGGAACACCCTGTTCACCAACTGGCGCAAGGGCGCCAAGGACCCGACCGCCAACGGCGCCAACGCCATCAACGTGACCTATGCGGCCATGGACCCGTTCTTCGCCATGGTGCGCTTCCTGCAGTCGGGCATGGCGCCGCCGGTGTCCAACAACTGGGGCTTCAACAACAATCCCAAGTTCGACGAGCTGGTGAAGAAGGCCCGCACCTCGTTCGATCCCGCCGCACGGGACGCGGCGCTCGCCGAGCTGCATGCCGCCTCGGTGGACGACGCCGCCTTCCTCTATGTGGCGCACGACGTGGGCCCCCGCGCCATGAGCCCCAAGATCAAGGGTTTCGTGCAGCCCAAGAGCTGGTTCGTGGACTTCTCGCCGGTGTCGATCTCGCAGTGATGCCTTGAACCGGAACGCGGGGCGTTGAATACGCCCCGCGTTTTCTTCCCCCTGCGCAAGGTGGCCCCGTGCTGGTCTATATCCTGAGGCGGATCATCTATGTGATCCCGATCGTCATCGCCGTCGCGCTGGTGTGTTTCCTTCTGGTCCACATCACGCCGGGCGATCCGCTGGTTGCGGTGCTCCCGGCCGATGCCTCGGCGGAACTCGCGGCGCAGATGCGCGCCGCCTACGGCTTCGACCGGCCGCTGCCGGTGCAGTTCGGCCTGTGGATCTGGCAGGCGCTGCACGGCAATCTCGGCACCTCCATCGCGTCCGGACGCCCGGTGCTGGCGGAGGTGACGCAGGCGGTGGGCAATACCTTCATCCTCGCGGTTACGGCCTCCCTCATCGGCTTCTTCTTCGGCGTCTTCTTCGGGCTGGTCGCCGGCTATTTCCGCAATACCTGGGTGGACAAGGTCGCCACCTCCATTGCCGTGGCGGGCGTGTCCGTGCCCCATTACTGGCTCGGCATGGTGCTGGTCATCATCTTCTCGGTGTGGCTCAACTGGCTGCCGGCGGTGGGCAACGGCCCCGGCGGCTGGGCGTGGGACTGGGTGCACATGCGCCACCTCATCCTGCCCGCCGTCACCATGTCGGTGATCCCCATGGGCATCGTGACGCGCACCGTACGCGCGCTCACCGGCGACATCCTCTCGCAGGATTTCGTGGAGGCGCTGCGCTCCAAGGGCCTGAAGGAAACCCAGGTGTTCCGCCACGTGGTGAAGAATGCCGCCCCCACCGCCGTTGCGGTGATGGGCCTGCAGCTCGGCTACCTGCTGGGCGGCTCCATCCTCATCGAGACGGTGTTCTCCTGGCCGGGCACGGGCTTCCTGCTCAATTCGGCGATCTTCCAGCGCGACCTGCCGCTGCTGCAGGGCACCATCCTGGTGCTGGCGCTGTTCTTCGTCTTCCTCAACCTCGTGGTCGATATCGCCCAGGCGTCCATCGATCCGCGCATCAAGCGGAGCTGAGGACATGAGCGTGAGCGGAGACCAGAAATGAGCGCAACCGACGCCGCCCTCCAGGCCGCCCCGGTCCAGAAGGCCCGCGGCTATTGGGCCACCGTGGGCCGCCGCTTTTCCCGCGACAAGGTCAGCATGGTGTGCGCGGCGGTGCTGCTCGCCATCGTGCTCGCCGCCATCTTCGCCCCCTGGCTCGGCCTTGCCGATCCCTATCAGGGCTCCATGATCCGCCGTCTCCGCCACATCGGCACGCCGGGCTATCTTCTCGGCACTGACGAACTGGGCCGCGACATGCTCTCCCGCCTCATCTATGGCGGGCGGCTCTCGCTGCTCATCGGCATCCTGCCGGTGGTGCTCGCCTTCGGCATCGGCACCAGCCTCGGCCTGCTCGCCGGCTATCTGGGCGGGGCGGTGAACACCATCATCATGCGCACCATCGACGTGTTCTACGCCTTCCCCTCGGTGCTGCTGGCCATCGCCATCTCCGGGGTGCTGGGGGCGGGCATCGTCAATTCCATCGTCTCGCTCACGGTGGTGTTCGTGCCGCAGATCACCCGCGTGGCCGAGAGCGTGACCACCTCGGTGCGCAACCTCGATTTCGTGGACGCGGCCCGCGCCTCCGGGGCCGGCGCCATCACCATCATGCGGGTGCACATGCTGGGCAACGTGCTCGGCCCCATCTTCGTCTATGCGACCGGGCTGATCTCGGTGTCCATGATCCTGGCCTCGGGCCTGTCCTTCCTCGGCCTCGGCACCAAGCCGCCGGAGCCGGAATGGGGCCTGATGCTGAACACCCTGCGCACCGCCATCTATGTCAATCCGGGCGTCGCAGCCCTGCCGGGCGTGATGATCTTCGCCGTCTCCATCTGCTTCAACATGCTCAGCGACGGGCTGCGCAGCGCCATGGACATCCGCAATTGACCCTCATCGAGCCCATTCTTGAGCCCTTGGCGGACATCGGCGGGCCGGCCCAGCCGCTGCTCGACGTGAAGAACCTCACCAAGCACTTCCCCGTGGGCGGCGGCTTCCTCGCCGAGAAGAAGACCGTGCGGGCGGTGGACGACGTGTCCTTCTCCATCGCCAAGGGCGAGACGGTGGGCATCGTGGGCGAGAGCGGCTGCGGCAAATCCACCACCGCGCGCCTGCTCATGCACCTCATGCCCCGCAACGCCGGGGAGATCCTGTTCGACGGGGAGACCGTGGGCGGGACGCTGACCATGCGCGACTTCCGGCGCGGCATGCAGATGGTGTTCCAGGACAGCTACGCTTCCCTCAACCCGCGCCTCACCATCGAGGATTCCATCGCCTTCGGCCCCAAGGTGCACGGCATCGCCGACAAGGAGGCGCGGGTCCTGGCCCGCGACCTGATGGGCAAGGTGGGCCTGCGCCCGGAAGTGTTCGCCAATCGCTATCCCCACGAGGTGTCCGGCGGGCAGCGCCAGCGCGTCAACATCGCCCGGGCGCTGGCTTTGAAGCCGCGCCTCGTGATCCTCGACGAGGCGGTCTCGGCGCTGGACAAGTCGGTGGAGGCGCAGGTGCTGAACCTGCTCACCGACCTCAAGCGCGAGTTCGGCCTCACCTATCTGTTCATCAGCCACGACCTCAACGTGGTGCGCTACATCTCCGACCGGGTGCTGGTGATGTACCTCGGCCAGGTGGTGGAGCTGGGGCCGGTGGACGAGGTGTGGGACGGCCCGGCCCATCCCTATACGCGGGCGCTGCTCGCCGCCATGCCGGCCCTCGATCCGGACCAGCGCACGCAGGAGCCGCCCATCACCGGCGACCCGCCCAACCCCATCGATCCGCCGCCGGGCTGCCGCTTCCACACCCGCTGCGCCTTCTTCGAGCCGGTGTGCGCCGAGGCCTGCCCCGCCTTGGCGCCGGTGGCGGGGGGCGCGCATTTCGCCGCCTGCCACATGGTCATTCCCGGCTCCGGGCACAGCCGCGCGCCCAAAGCCGGAGGCAACCCATGACTGCGCCCTTGGTCGATATCCGCGACCTCACCATCCGCTTCACCGGCGAGCGCACGGTCTATGCGGTGAACGGCGTCTCGCTCTCCCTCGGCGAGGGCGAGGTGCTGGGCCTCTTGGGCGAATCCGGCTCCGGCAAGAGCGTGACCATGCGCGCGCTCATGCGGCTCCTGCCCAAGAAGCGCACGGTGATCAGCGGCAGTGTCGCCGTGGCCGGGCAGGATGTGCTGGCCATGGACGACGCCACGCTTTCCGCCTTCCGCGGCCGCACCGTCTCCATGATATTCCAGGAGCCGGCGCTGGCGCTGGACCCGGTCTACACCATCGGCCAGCAGATCGCGGAATCGGTGAAGCGCCACGAGGGCGCGAGCCACGCCACCGCCATGGCGCGGGCGCTGGAGATGCTGGAGCTGGTGCGCATTCCCTCCGCCAGGCGCCGGCTCGATGCCTATCCGCACGAAATGTCCGGCGGCATGCGCCAGCGCGCCATGATCGCCCTCGCACTCGCCTGCAAGCCGAAGATCCTGCTCGCCGACGAGCCCACCACGGCGCTCGATGCCACGGTGCAGATCCAGATCCTGCTGCTCCTGCGCGAATTGCAGCGGGAGATGGGCATGTCGGTGATCTTCGTCACCCACGACATCGGGGTGGCCATCGAAATCTGCGACAAGGTGGCGGTGATGTATGCCGGCCAGATCGTGGAGACCGGCACGCTGGGCGAGATCGTGCGCACGCCGCGCCATCCCTATCCCCAGGGGCTGCTGGCCTCCACCGTGCACGGCGCCAGGCGCGGCGCGCGGCTGCAGACCATTCCCGGCACCCCGCCCTCCCTCGACCTGGCGCCGGCGGCCTGCTCCTTCGCCCCGCGCTGCGCCCATGCACAGCAGCGTTGCACCGAGCGCCTGCCCCCGGACGTGGTGCTCGCCCCCGGCCGGACGGTAAGGTGCGTGCTGGCTGAACATCCCGTCCCGGTGAGCTGATGACCGAGCTGATGACCCCCGCCCTGTCCAATCTCCAGATCAATGCCGACCGCCTCTGGGGCACCATCCTTGAAACCGCGCAGTTCGGCGGCACGCCCAAGGGCGGTGTCAGGCGCCTGACCCTGAGCGAGGAAGACCGCCAGGTGCGCGACTGGTTCCGCGCCGCCTGCGAGGCCGCCGGCTGCACCGTGAGCGTGGATGCGCTGGGCAACATGTTCGCCCTGCGCCCGGGCAGGGACGCCGGCAAGGCGCCGCTGGGCATTGGCTCCCACCTCGACACCCAGCCCACCGGCGGCAAGTTCGACGGCATCCTCGGCACGCTGGCCGCCCTCGAGGTGGTGCGCGCCCTCAACGACGCCGGCATCGAGACCGACACGCCCTTGTGCGTGGTCAACTGGACCAATGAGGAAGGCTCCCGCTTCGCCCCGGCCATGATGGGCTCGGCCGGCCATGTGGCCGACCTGCCGCTGGCCGAAATCCTCGCCCGCACCGATGCGGATGGCGTGAGCGTGGGCGAGGCCCTCGACGCCATCGGCTATCGCGGCGCGGTGCCGCTCGGCACGCAGACATTCAGCGGCTTCCTGGAGCTGCACATCGAGCAGGGGCCGATCCTGGAGGCGGAGAACGTCACCATCGGCGTGGTGGAGCACGGCCAGGGCATCATCTGGTATGCCGGGCGCATCACCGGTTTCGAGAGCCATGCCGGCTCCACCCCCATGCACCTGCGCAAGGATGCCCTCGCCACCCTCTCCGAGATCGTGCTCGCGGTGGAAAAGCTGGCGGTGGAGCTGGGGCCGAACGCGGTGGGCACGGTGGCGGACATCACCATCGCCCGGCAATCGCGCAACGTGATCCCCGGCGAGATCACCTTCGCCGCCGAGTTCCGCACCCCCGACGCGGACATCCTCGAAGCGCTGGACACCGGCCTTCAGGCGGCGGTGGCGCGCATCGCCGAGCGGCGGAAGGTGAGCGTTAAGCTCGACACCATCTGGCGCAAGGAGCCCACCCATTTCGATCCCGCCGTCACCGGCGCGGTGGCCGTTGCGGCGCAGAAGCTGGGCCTCAGCCACCGCCCCATGGTCTCGGGCGCGGGGCATGATTCCTTCCACCTCGCCACCATTGTGCCCACGGGCATGATCTTCGTGCCCTGCAAGGACGGGGTGAGCCACAACGAGCTGGAATCCGCCACCAAGGAGGACTGCGCCGCGGGTGCCAACGTGCTGCTTCATGCCGCGCTGGCGCTGGCCGGCGATGCCGGGAAAGCGTGAGGCGCACACCGTGAGCTGTGCCCCCTCCCCCCTCCTCGCCCGCCCGCTGACGGCACAAGCCTTGACAGCGGAAGCCTTCGCGCCCTTCGGCGACGTGCTGCGCGTGCCGCGAGAGGTGGGAACGCGCAGCTACTTCGACGGCGCGCTGGCGAGCCTCAAGCCGCAGACGCCGGCGAGCCTCTCCCTCATCCTCGCCGCGCCCAGCCTGGCGCGGCCGGTGCCGGTCACGATCATCGAGCGGCACCGGCTCACGTCGCAGAGCTTCCTGCCCATGGCGCCCACGCCATGGCTGGTGGTGGTGGCGCCCAACGCCGCCGACGGATCGCCGGACCTGGCCGCCGCCGTGGCCTTCCGGCCCGGCCCCGGCGAGGGCATCACCCTGAAGAGCGGCGTGTGGCACGCCCCGCTCACGGTGCTGGAAGCCCCGGCCCCGTTCGCCATCTTCATGTGGCGCGACTTCGGCCCGGACGACGAGGACTTCGCCGACATCACCCCGTTCACCGTGGCGCTCTGAGGGCTTCGCAGCGGTGGCCGGCATGGCACCGTTGACCGGCCGCGTCCTTCTGGTTGCGAGGGTGGTTCATCGCGCCATGGATTCCCTTTGCCCGCATCGCGCGCGCCGGAAACGCAGCGCCAGATGCAGCCCCGCAAGCGCACGCGCCGTTGGGGGGACGGGGGAGGCCAGGTCACCGCCCCCGTCCCCCCGCCCAAAGAAAAAGGCCGCCCGAAGGCGGCCTTTTCCGTTTCTGTCCAGAGGTCGTCGGGCGATCACTCCGCCGCGTCGATGGGGCCTTCCACCAGGGGATGGCCCTCGCTCTGCTCGTCGCGGGTCGCGACGATGAGGTCGTCGCGGCTGTTGGCGATGGTGCGCAGGCGCGACATCTGGGCGCCGGTGCCGGCCGGGATGAGGCGGCCGACAATGACGTTCTCCTTCAGGCCTTCCAGCGGATCCACCTTGCCGTTGACCGCCGCCTCGGTGAGGACGCGGGTGGTCTCCTGGAAGGAAGCCGCCGAGAAGAAGGAGCGCGTCTGCAAGGACGCCTTGGTGATGCCCAGCAGCACGGGATGGCCGGTGGCGGGCTTCTTCGCCTCTTCCGCGGCCTTCTCGTTCGCCTCGATGAACTCGATGCGGTCCACCTGCTCGCCGTCCAGGAAGTCGGTCTCGCCGCTGTCGTCGATCTCGACCTTCTGGAGCATGTTCCGGACAATCACCTCGATGTGCTTGTCGTTGATATGCACGCCCTGGAGCCGGTAGACCTCCTGGATCTCGTTGACGAGGAAGGCGGCAAGCTCTTCCACGCCCTTGATCGCCAGGATGTCGTGCGGCGCCGGGTTGCCGTCGACGATGAAGTCGCCCTTCTCCACCACGTCGCCGTCCTGGAGATGGATGTGCTTGCCCTTCGGGATCAGGTATTCCACCGCATCCCCGCCGTCCGCCGGCTCGATGGAGAGCCGGCGCTTGTTCTTGTAGTCACGGCCGAAGCGGATGGTGCCCGAGATCTCGGCGATGATGGCCGCATCCTTGGGACGACGCGCCTCGAACAGCTCCGCCACGCGCGGCAGACCGCCCGTGATGTCGCGGGTCTTGGCGCTCTCCATGGGCACGCGGGCCACCGCGTCGCCGGCCTTGAGGGTCTGGTTGGGGTCCACCGAGATGATGGCCTCCACCGGCAGGGCATAGCGGGCGTCGCCGCCGCGGGGCAGCTTGATAATCTTGCCGTCCTTGCCCTTGATGAGGATGGCGGGGCGCAGCTCCGGCCCACGGCCCGAGCGGCTGTCCGTCACCACGCGCTTGGCGATGCCGGTCGACTCGTCGACCGTCTCGTTCATGGAGGAGCCTTCCGTCAGGTCCTCGAAGGCCACCATGCCGTCCACCTCGGAGAGGATGGGGCGGGTGTAGGGGTCCCACTCGGCGATGCGCTGGCCACGCTTGATGGTGTCGCCCTCGTCCACCTTGAGGCGGGCGCCGTACTGCACGCGGTTGACCGCGCGCTCGGTGCCGTCCACGTCGACGATGACCACCGCCAGGTTGCGGGCCATGACCACGAGGTCGCCTTCCGAGTTCCGCGCCACGTTGCGGTTGCGGATGCGGACGAGGCCCTCGAAGTTGCTTTCCACATAGGAACTGTCGGCGAGGGTCGCCGCGCCGCCGATGTGGAAGGTGCGCATGGTGAGCTGGGTGCCCGGCTCGCCGATGGACTGGGCGGCGATGACGCCCACCGCCTCGCCCATGTTCACCGGGGTGCCGCGGGCAAGGTCGCGCCCGTAGCAGGTGCCGCACACGCCGTTCCGGGTCTCGCAGGTCAGGACCGAACGGATCTTGATCTCCTGGATGCCGGACTTGTTGATCCGCTCGACGTGCCATTCCTCGATCATGGTGCCGCGGGGCACGATGACGGTGCCGGTGGCCGGCTCCACGATGTCTTCCGCCGCAGTGCGGCCGAGGACGCGGGAGGCCAGCGAAGCCACCACCTGGCCGGCGTCGATGATGGCGCGCATGTGGATCCCCTTCTCCGAGCCGCAATCGCGCTCGGTGATGATGGAATCCTGCGCCACGTCCACGAGGCGGCGGGTGAGGTAACCAGAGTTGGCGGTCTTCAGAGCCGTGTCGGCAAGGCCCTTGCGCGCGCCGTGGGTGGAGTTGAAGTACTCCATCACGGTCAGGCCTTCCTTGAAGTTCGAGATGATCGGGCTCTCGATGATCTCGCCCGACGGCTTGGCCATGAGGCCGCGCATGCCGGCAAGCTGCTTCATCTGAGCGGGCGACCCACGCGCTCCGGAGTGGCTCATCATGTAGATCGAGTTGATCTGCTTCTCGCGGCCGGTCTTCGGGTCCCGCTTCACGGACGAGATTTCCTTCATCATCTCGTCAGCGATGCGGTCCGTGCACTTGCCCCAGGCGTCCACGACCTTGTTGTACTTCTCGCCCTGGGTGATCAGACCGTCATTGTACTGCTGCTCGTATTCCTTGGTGAGGCTGCGGGTCTCCTCGACCAGCTCCCACTTCTTCTTCGGCACCACCATGTCGTCCTTGCCGAACGAGATGCCGGCGCGGAACGCGTTGTAGAAGCCGAGCGCCATGATGCGGTCGCAGAAGATCACGCTCTCCTTCTGACCGCAGTGCCGGTACACGGCATCGATCATGTTGGAGATTTCCTTCTTCGTCATCAGCTTGTTGACGACGTCGTAGGACAGCTTCGGATGCTTGGGCAGCAGCTCGCCGATCTTCATGCGGCCCGGAGAGGTCTCATAGATCTTGGAATACTGCTTGCCCTCGGCATCCACGCCGATGTAGCGGCCGCGGATCTTGGTGGCGAGGGTGATCGCCTTGGCGTTCAGCGCGTGGTCGATCTCCGCCATGTTGGCGAACATCATCCCCTCGCCGGGCTCCTTCTCCTTCATGATGGAGAGGTAGTAGAGGCCGAGCACGATGTCCTGCGACGGCACGATGATGGGCTGGCCGTTCGCCGGGTGCAGGATGTTGTTGGTGGACATCATCAGCACGCGCGCTTCCAGCTGGGCTTCCAGCGAGAGCGGGACGTGGACGGCCATCTGGTCGCCGTCGAAGTCGGCGTTGAAGGCCGAGCAGACCAGCGGATGCAGCTGGATCGCCTTGCCCTCGATGAGCACCGGCTCGAACGCCTGGATGCCGAGGCGATGGAGCGTCGGCGCGCGGTTCAGCATCACCGGGTGCTCGCGGATCACCTCGTCGAGGATGTCCCACACCTCGGGACGCTCCTTCTCCACCAGCTTCTTGGCCTGCTTCACCGTGGCCGAATGGCCCTTGGCGTCGAGCCGCGAATAGATGAAGGGCTTGAACAGCTCCAGCGCCATCTTCTTGGGCAGGCCGCACTGGTGCAGCTTCAGCTCGGGACCCACCACGATCACCGAACGACCGGAATAGTCCACGCGCTTGCCGAGCAGGTTCTGGCGGAACCGGCCCTGCTTGCCCTTCAGCATGTCGGCGAGCGACTTCAGCGGACGCTTGTTGGCGCCGGTGATGACGCGGCCGCGGCGGCCGTTGTCGAACAGCGCGTCCACCGCTTCCTGAAGCATGCGCTTCTCGTTGCGGATGATGATGTCCGGCGCGCGCAGCTCGATCAGCCGCTTCAGGCGGTTGTTGCGGTTGATGACGCGGCGGTAGAGGTCGTTGAGGTCCGAGGTCGCGAAGCGGCCGCCGTCCAGCGGCACCAGCGGACGCAGGTCCGGCGGGATGACCGGCACGTGGGTGAGGATCATCCATTCCGGCTTGTTGCCGGAGAGCTGGAAGGCCTCCACGATCTTCAGGCGCTTGGCGAGCTTCTTGGGCTTCAGCTCGGTGGTGGCCTCGGAGATTTCCACCCGCAGGTCGGCGGCGATCTTGTCGAGGTCCATGCCGCGCAGGATCTCGCGGATGGCCTCGGCGCCGATCATGGCGGTGAAGTTGGTCTCGCCGAACTCGTCCTGGGCGCGCAGGTACTCGTCCTCCGAGAGGAGCTGACGGTACTTGAGCTTGGTGGTGCCCGGCTCGATGACGACGAAATATTCGAAGTACAGGATCCGCTCGAGGTCCTTCAGCGTCATGTCGAGCAGCAGGCCGATGCGGCTCGGCAGGGACTTCAGGAACCAGATGTGCGCCACCGGGGCCGCAAGCTCGATGTGGCCCATGCGCTCGCGGCGCACGCGCGACAAGGTGACCTCGACGCCGCACTTCTCGCAGATGATGCCCTTGTACTTCATCCGCTTGTACTTGCCGCACAGGCACTCGTAGTCCTTGATGGGACCGAAGATGCGCGCGCAGAACAAGCCGTCACGCTCGGGCTTGAACGTGCGGTAATTGATGGTTTCCGGCTTCTTGATCTCGCCATAGGACCAGGACTTGATCTTGTCCGGGCTCGCAATGGTGATGCGGATCTGGTTGAAGGCCGGGGCCGGAACGGTCGGATTGAAGACGTTCAGGACTTCCTGGTTCATGAGCTGGCTCCCAAACGAAGTGGGCCTTTATCTTCGACCCTGACCGGCCGATGCGCCGGTCAGGCGGTCCGCAATGCGCGGATGTGGTCCTTGAGGACGGGGCGGCAGGCGCGGCCCGACCGGGCCGCGCGATCCCGTCAGCTGTTTTCGAGGTCGACGTTGAGGCCGAGCGAGCGCATTTCCTTCACGAGCACGTTGAAGCTCTCGGGAATGCCGCTCTCGAACGTGTCCTCGCCGCGCACGATGGCCTCGTAGACCTTGGTGCGGCCGGCCACGTCGTCGGACTTCACCGTCAGCATCTCCTGCAGGGTGTAGGCCGCGCCGTAGGCTTCGAGGGCCCACACCTCCATTTCGCCGAAACGCTGTCCGCCGAACTGCGCCTTGCCGCCCAACGGTTGCTGGGTGACCAGCGAGTAGGGGCCGATGGAACGGGCGTGGATCTTGTCGTCGACCAGATGGTGGAGCTTCAGCATGTAGATGTAGCCCACCGTGACCTTACGATCGAACGGCTCGCCGGTGCGCCCGTCATAGAGCGTGGACTGGCCGGAGGCATCCAGGCCGGCCTTCTCCAGCTGCTGCTCGATGTCGGCCTCGTGCGCCCCGTCGAACACCGGGGTCGCCATGGGCACGCCCTTGCGCAGGTTCTCGCCCAGCTCGGGCAGTTCCCCGTCCTTGAGCTGGTCGATCTCCTCCTTGCCGTAGATGGTCTCGAGGCGATCGCGCAGGGGCTTGAGGTCCTGCTTGCCGTAATAGGCTTCCATGGCCGCGGCCACCTGCCGGCCGAGGCCCGCGCAGGCCCAGCCCAGGTGGGTCTCCAGGATCTGGCCCACGTTCATGCGCGAGGGCACGCCCAGCGGGTTCAGCACGATGTCCACGTTGGTGCCGTCCTCAAGGAACGGCATGTCCTCCACGGGCACGATGCGCGAGACCACGCCCTTGTTGCCGTGGCGGCCGGCCATCTTGTCGCCGGGCTGGATCTTGCGCTTCACCGCGACGAAGACCTTGACCATCTTCATCACGCCGGGGGGCAGCTCGTCGCCGCGCTGCAGCTTCTCGACCTTGTCGAGGAACCGCTGCTCCAGACGCTTCTTGGAGTCGTCGTACTGGGCGCGGATGGCTTCCAGCTCCGCCATGATGGCGTCGTCGGCCACCGCGAACAGCCACCACTGCGAGCGCGGATACTCGGTGAGGATCTCGCGGGTGACCACGGTCTCCTTGCGGAAGCCCTTGGGGCCGGCGATGGCGGTCTTGCCGTCGAGGATCTCGATCAGGCGGCCGTAGACGTTACGGTCGAGGATCGCCTGCTCGTCGTCGCGGTCCTTGGCGAGGCGCTCGATTTCCTCGCGCTCGATGGCCAGGGCGCGCTCGTCCTTGTCCACGCCGTGGCGGTTGAACACGCGCACTTCCACGATGGTGCCGGTGGTGCCGGGCGGCAGGCGCAGCGAGGTGTCGCGCACGTCGGCGGCCTTCTCGCCGAAGATGGCGCGCAGCAGCTTTTCTTCCGGCGTCATCGGGCTTTCGCCCTTGGGCGTGATCTTGCCCACGAGGATGTCGCCGGCGCGCACTTCGGCGCCGATATAGACGATGCCCGCCTCGTCGAGATTCTTCAGCGCCTCTTCCGAGACGTTGGGAATGTCGCGGGTGATTTCCTCCGGCCCGAGCTTGGTGTCGCGGGCCATGGCCTCGAATTCCTCGATGTGGATCGAGGTGAACACGTCTTCCTTGGCGATGTTCTCCGAGAGCAGGATGGAATCTTCGAAGTTGTAGCCGTTCCACGGCATGAACGCGACGAGCACGTTGCGGCCGAGGGCCAGCTCGCCAAGCTCGGTCGAGGGACCGTCGGCGATGATGTCGCCCTTCTTCACCTGGTCACCCACGCGCACCAGCGGACGCTGGTTGATGCAGGTGGACTGGTTGGAGCGCTGGAACTTCATCAGCCGGTAGATGTCGACGCCCGACTTGGACGGATCGGCCTCTTCCGTGGCGCGGATGACGATACGGGTGGCGTCCACCTGGTCGATGACGCCGGTGCGGCGGGCGGCGATGGCGGCGCCCGAGTCCCGGGCCACCACGGCTTCCATGCCGGTGCCCACCAGAGGCGCCTGCGAGCGCACCAGCGGCACCGCCTGGCGCTGCATGTTGGAGCCCATGAGCGCGCGGTTGGCGTCGTCGTTCTCAAGGAACGGGATCAGCGCCGCGGCCACCGAGACCAGCTGCTTGGGGGACACGTCCATGAAGTCGACGCGGTCGGGGGCGACCAGGAGCACGTCGCCCGCATGGCGGCAGACGATGAGGTCTTCCTCGAAGCGGCCGTCCTTGTCGAGCGGGATGTTGGCCTGGGCGACGTAATACTTCCCCTCCTCCATGGCGGAGAGATAGACCACCTCGTCGGTGACCTTCGAATCCACCACGCGGCGGTAGGGCGCCTCGATGAAGCCGTACTTGTTCACGCGGGCAAACGTGGCCAGCGAGTTGATGAGGCCGATGTTCGGGCCTTCCGGCGTCTCGATGGGGCAGATGCGGCCGTAGTGGGTCGGGTGCACGTCGCGCACCTCGAAGCCGGCGCGCTCGCGCGTCAGGCCGCCCGGGCCAAGCGCCGAGAGGCGGCGCTTGTGGGTGATCTCCGACAGCGGGTTGGTCTGGTCCATGAACTGCGAGAGCTGGGACGAGCCGAAGAACTCGCGCACCGCCGCCGCCACCGGCTTGGCGTTGATCAGGTCCTGCGGCATCACGGTGTCGATGTCCACGGAGGACATGCGTTCCTTGATGGCGCGTTCCATGCGCAGCAGGCCGACGCGGTACTGGTTCTCCATCAGCTCGCCCACCGAGCGCACGCGGCGGTTGCCCAGGTGGTCGATATCGTCGATCTCGCCCTTGCCGTCGCGCAGCTCGACCAGCGTGCGGATGACGGAGAGGATGTCGTCGCGGCGCAGCACCCGCACCGTGTCGGGGCAGTCGAGGTCGAGGCGCATGTTCATCTTCACGCGGCCGACCGCGGACAGGTCGTAGCGCTCGCTGTCGAAGAACAGCGAATGGAACATGGCCTGCGCCGAATCGATGGTCGGCGGCTCGCCCGGGCGCATCACGCGGTAGATGTCGAAGAGCGCGTCCTCGCGGGTCACGTTCTTGTCGGCCGTCAGCGTATTGCGGATGTAGGCGCCGGTGTTGACGTGGTCGATGTCCAGCACCGGGATTTCGTTGTAGCCGTTCTCCTCGAGCAGCTTCAAAGTCTTCTCGGTGATTTCCTCGCCCGCCTCGGCGTGGATCTCGCCCGAGGCCAGGTCCACCAGATCCTCGGCGATGTACTGGCCGATCATCTCCTCATTGGAGATCCTGAGGGCCTTCAGGCCCTTCTCGGCGAGCTGGCGGCCGGCGCGCACGGTCAGCTTCTTGCCGGCCTCCAGCACGACTTCGCCGGTATCGGCGTCGATGAGATCGGCAACCGCCTTGTAACCCTTCATGCGCTTGGGATCGAACGGCATGCGCCAGCCGCCCTTCTCCCGCGTGAAGGGAATCTTCTCGTAGAAGGTCGAGAGGATTTCCTCGTTGTCGAGGCCGAGGGCATAGAGCAGGCTCGTCACCGGAATCTTCCGGCGCCGGTCGATGCGCGCGAACACGATGTCCTTGGCGTCGAACTCGATGTCGAGCCAGGAGCCGCGATAGGGGATGATGCGGGCGGCGAACAACAGCTTGCCCGAGGAGTGGGTCTTGCCCTTGTCGTGGTCGAAGAACACGCCCGGCGAACGGTGCATCTGGGAGACGATGACGCGCTCGGTGCCGTTCACGATGAACGTGCCGTTCATGGTCATGAGCGGGATGTCGCCGGTGTAGACGTCCTGCTCCTTGATGTCCTTCACCGACTTGGCACCGGTATCGGGGTCCACATCGAACACGATGAGGCGCAGCGTCACCTTGAGCGGGGCAGCGAAGGTCATGCCGCGCTGGCGGCACTCGTCCACGTCATACTTCGGCGGCTCGAACTCGTAGCGCACGAACTCCAGCATGGAGGCGCCCGAAAAGTCGGAGATGGGGAACACCGACTTGAACACCGCCTGCAGGCCGTCGTCGTCGCGTCCGCCCTTGGGTTCCTCGATCTGGAGGAACTGGTCGTAGGATGCCTTCTGAACCTCGATGAGGTTCGGCATCTCGGCCACTTCCTTGATCTTGCCGAAGAACTTGCGGATCCGCTTACGACCGGTGAACGTTTGCGCCATCTCGATCCTCGTCCGTCCTGGTCCCCTCGGGCCGGCACCCCTTTGCCTCAGAAGAGACAGGGGCACGCCGCGCCGGCACCGGAACCTCACCACCGTCACAGCCGAAGAGGTGGGGGCAAAAGCCATCCCCCTTCAGCACTATGACGGTTCTCCCGGCAGCCGCGGGGCGTTGCCCGCACCGGCTGCCGGGAGAACCGTCGTCTCCGATGCATTGCCCCCGAAGATCCGGGAGCAATGCTATGGACGGGGTCCCGGCCTGGACCGGGACCCCGAACGTCAAAAGCTCACTTGAGCTCGACCTTGGCGCCAGCCTTTTCGAGCTGGGCCTTGAGCTTCTCGGCCTCGTCCTTGGAAACGGCTTCCTTGACGGGCTTGGGAGCGCCTTCCACCAGGTCCTTGGCTTCCTTGAGGCCGAGGCCGGTGATGGCGCGCACTTCCTTGATGACTTCGATCTTCTTGTCGCCAACCGCAGCGAGGACGACAGTGAACTCGGTCTGCTCCTCCACGGCGGCAGCGGCAGCAGCCGGGGCAGCGGCGACAGCCACGGCGGCGGCGGCGGAAACGCCCCACTTCTCCTCGAGGAGCTTCGCCAGCTCGGCGGCCTCGAGAACGGTCAGGGAGGAGAGCTCGTCGACGAGCTTGGTCAGGTCAGCCATGGGAATAGTCCTTAAGATAGGTTCGGATTTTGGATTTGCGAGATCAGGCCGCCAGCTGCGGCCCGGTCCTCACGCAGCTTCGTCCTGCTTGGCATAGGCCCCGAACACGCGGGCGAGCTTGGCTGCCGGCGCGGTGGTGAGCTGCGCGAGCTTGGTCGCCGGGGCCTGGATAAGGCCGACGAGCTTGGCACGCAGTTCGTCCAGGGACGGAAGGGTCGCAAGCGCCTTCACTCCGTCCACGTTCAGGGCCGTAGTGCCCATCGCGCCGCCAAGGATCACGAACTTGTCATTCGTCTTGGCGAACTCGACAGCCACCTTCGGCGCCGCCACCGGATCGCTGGAATAGGCGATCAGGGTCGGTCCCTTGAGAAGGGACGACACATGGGCGACGTCGGAGCCTTCCAGAGCGATCTTGGCGAGGCGGTTCTTGGCCACCTTTACAGTCGCACCGCTCGCCTTCATCTGCCGGCGCAAGCGCGACATCTGGGCAACGGTGAGGCCGGAATAGTGGGCGACCACGACGACGGAGGTGCTCTTGAACACATCCGTGAGCGTCGTGACGAGCTCTTGTTTTTGCGCTCGATCCACGTCTGGCTCTCTTTAAGCCTGTGGCGGCACCCTCACCCCAAAGGGGCTCGAGATCCCGCCGGTTGCGCCTTGCCGCGTGCCGCGACCAACCTGTCGAAAGCGACATGAAGGCCGCGATCCGCGACGCTCTCATGCCCTGTCCCCTCTTGATCCGGGCACGGATAACCGTGTCGCGGAGCGCAAGGCGCTGGTTCCGAACCGATCTTCATCCCCGCGTCACACGGCCTGTCGACCCTGGACGGCGGAGGCAAAACTCCGGTCTTCCCCGTCTATGCTGGCTCTCCGAAGTCCGCCTCGGCGAGGCGGGTGCGAGAATTAAGCCTTGATCGTTCGCCGATTTGAGCGAACATCAGGGCGCCGGCAGTCTCGGACAGGACTCATCGCCGGCCAGATTTCAGGCCTGTCGTCCGGTTTGGGTCGACAAATCCTACACTGACAGACGATTAGGCCGGGCGGGCGAACCCTCCCAGCCCTTTCACCCCGTCAAGGGCGAAAGCTACAGATACTTTGACCGAGCGGCGGACCGCCCGGAAACAGTCGATATATAGGGCGCCGCCCCTCTTGTCACGCCCTTTGCGCATTTTTTGCATCAGGCGGTTTGCATCAGGCGGCCGGACCGCCTGACCGACGCGATGGACCGCCTCGCGCCCAAAGTGGCGCAAGGCCAACGATCCGTTGCTCACCGCGGCGGCAGTGCGCCGGCGGCGGGCCTCAGGCCGTGCGGACCGAACCCGAAAGCGCCGCCGGCCGGCCGGCGGGCCGCTTTGCAGAACGGGCACCGGCTTCTTCGGCCGCCTCGCGGGCAAGGCGGCGGATATCGGAGCGGCTGACGCCCATGTCGGACAATTCCCGGTCGCTCAGGGAGGCGAGTTCGTCCACCACGCGGCGGCGCATCACCGCACCGGCGAAGAAGCTGCGAAGGGCGACCCACAAGGTCTGAAGTGCGAGCATGGTCTTCTCCTCACGCCACGGGGGCGTTAGCTGCAACGCAGCATTCAAGAGAAGATAGCCCCCACTGCGGTGCAGCAGAACCGCTCAGAACGCAGGCCTGCCCTGCCCCAAGCTGGTATCGCATTAACGGATCGGCAACGTGCCCGCCCAATGCGCAGGCCGCCCAATGCAAAAGGCCGGGCACGAGGCCCGGCCATTCAAAAACGCAGTCGCGTCAGGCCGATCAGGCGGTGTGAACGGTCGCCGGTTCCACCTTGATGCCGGGGCCCATGGTGGAGGACACCGCCACGCGCTGCAGGTAGGTGCCCTTGGCGCCGGCCGGCTTGGCCTTCACCACCGCGTCGACGAAGGCGCGGATGTTCTCGGCCAGCTTGTCGGCCGGGAACGAGGCCTTGCCGATGCCGCCGTGGATGATGCCGGCCTTCTCGACGCGGAACTCCACCGCGCCGCCCTTGGCGGCGGCGACGGCGCCCTTCACGTCCATGGTCACGGTGCCGACCTTCGGGTTCGGCATCAGCCCGCGCGGGCCGAGGATCTTGCCGAGACGGCCGACCAGCGGCATCAGGTCCGGGGTGGCGATGCAGCGATCGAACTCGATGGTGCCGCCCTGGATGGTCTCGAGGAGATCCTCGGCGCCGACGATGTCGGCACCCGCCGCCTTGGACTCGTCAGCCTTGGCGCCACGGGCGAACACCGCCACGCGCACGGTACGACCCGAGCCGTTGGGCAGGTTGCACACGCCGCGGACCATCTGGTCCGCATGGCGGGGATCGACGCCCAGGTTCAGCGCGACCTCGATGGTCTCGTCGAACTTGGCCGTGGTGCGCTCCTTCAGGAGCGCCAGGGCCTCGTCGAGGGGATAGAGCTTGACGCGGTCAATGCCTTCGTTGACGGCGCGGATGCGCTTGCCTTGCTTCATGGCGCTCACCCCTGAACCTGCAGGCCCATGGAGCGGGCCGAACCTTCGATCATCTGAACGGCGGCCTCAACGGTGTCGCAGTTCAGATCCTTCATCTTCTTCTCGGCGATCTCCGAGAGCTGGGCGCGGGTGACCTTGCCCACGAAGGTGCCCTTGCCGGGCGTCTTGGAGCCGGAGCCGGGCTTCTTCTTGGTCTCGAGGCCGGCGGCCTTCTTCAGGAAGTAGGAGACCGGCGGGGTCTTCAGCTCGAAGGTGAAGGAGCGGTCCTGGTAGGCGGTGATCACCACCGGGATCGGCATGCCCTTTTCGAGCTGCGCGGTCTGGGCGTTGAACGCCTTGCAGAATTCCATGATGTTCAGGCCGCGCTGACCGAGCGCGGGACCAATCGGCGGGGCCGGATTGGCGCTGCCGGCAGGCACCTGCAACTTGACGTAACCGGTAATTTTCTTCGCCATTGCACAACTCCCAAGATGCGCCGCGCACCCCCTCGGGGGCTTGCGGGCGGGATCGCGTGGTGCGGATCATAGGAGCGCTTGGCGAGACGCTCCCTCCCCTCCCACGCCGGCGCCCTGCCTTGCGGCACGGCGCCCACGTCGGGCAGCGCGAACGCTGCCCGTTCGGCTCAGACCTTCTCGACCTGAGCGAATTCCAGTTCCACCGGCGTCGCGCGGCCGAAGATGGACACTGCCACCTTCACGCGCGAGCGGCTCTCGTCCACCTCTTCCACGATGCCGTTGAACGAGGCGAACGGGCCGTCGGCCACCTTCACCGTCTCGCCCACCTCGAAAGTGATGGAGGGCTTGGGCCGCTCGATGCCTTCCTGGACCTGCTGCAGGATGCGCATGGCCTCGGATTCGGAGATGGGCATGGGCTTGTTGTCGGCGCCCAGGAAGCCGGTGACCTTCGGCGTGTTCTTGATGAGATGGAAGGCCTCGTCGGTGAGGTCCATCTTCACCAGCACGTAGCCGGGGAAAAACTTGCGCTCGGCGTCCACCTTCCGGCCGCGGCGCACCTCGACCACCTTCTCGGTGGGCACGAGGATCTGCTCGAACAGATCGGTGAGCCCGCGCTGATCGGCCTGCTCGCGGATGGAGTCGGCCACCTTCTTCTCGAAGTTGGAATAGGCGTGAACGATATACCAGCGCTTGGCCATGGTGCCTTCCTTTCCGCTCAGTGCCCGAGGGTCAGGAGGGTCGACACGCCGAATCTGATGATCTGGTCGACGATGAGGAAGAAGATGGAGGCAAGCAGAACCATCACGAACACCATGCCCGTGGTGATCAGCGTCTCGCGCCGGGTCGGCCAGGTGACCTTCGCCGTTTCGGCGCGGACCTGCTGAAAGAACTCGACAGGACTGTTCTTCGCCATAGCGCTCTTCGCCAATCGTTCCCGGCCGCCTGGTCCGGACGCCCCGTGGGCCGCTCCGGTGACCGCCACCTCTGTATCGCGCGGCACGAACGCCGCCCCAAGAATGCTCCGACCCGCCGGCGCCGGCTCTTGCGAGACGTTGCTACGGGATCATCCGGGCGGGATCAGGGCCGCGTCGTCGCGCCCCGTGCCGCCGCCTCGCCGTGCCTGCCGCCCCTCTCGGAAGTGGCAGGAGTGGAGGGACTCGAACCCCCAACCCCCGGTTTTGGAGACCGGTGCTCTAACCAGTTGAGCTACACTCCTATAGCCTGAAGGCGCCTCCCGAAGGCGGCGCCCCGGCATCAGGGCCGGCACCCCGAAGCGCGAGCCATCGCCCGCCGGCCTCGAGGGTAGACTCCGCCGCGCCGGGGAGTGACCCAGCGCATCGGACGGGTGTGTGTAGTGGCATGCGCGGCGCGTGTAAAGAGGCATGCTAGTGCGCGACGCCGGTAGCCACAGCTTCCGCGGTGCCGGCCTTGGGTGCTTCGCGAGCAGGATAAAGCGCCTCGCTGAAACCGCCATTGGCCGGAGCATAATAGGGTGTGGTGCGCATCACGGACGCGAACTTGTCGTTGTCCGCCTTGCTGCTCACATAAGGTGCGTCGCGCTTGCCCCTGAGCGCGAACACGTCGCCCTCGAAGTGGTCGAACTCAACCGCACTGGAATCGAAGCCGAGGCACGCCTCCCGGTCGAAGGCGGCGCCGATCATCTCCTTGTAATAGACGTTCGGCTTCACGCAGAGCTTGAAGTTCCGGATCGTCCATTCGCCCTGGATCACCTCGCGGCGCCCCTCTTCCCAGACCAGAAGCCGTCCACCCATCGCGCCCGACGGAGGCGGCTCGAAATAGGCGGCGATAGGTCCGCTGAAGCGGTAGGCGCCGATAAGCGTACGCCCGCCCCAACTCTGCGCCCGCTTGGCCTGGGCGTCTTCCACCTGTTGCGGCGTCGCGCAGCCCAGCAACGCCCCGCACAGGGCCGCGATCGACCCATGCATCCGAATGGCCCTGACCATTCATTGCCCCCTGACGCAAGAAAGGCAGGCCGAAGCCTGCCTTTCCGGTTTCAATTGTAAAGCAGCGATCCGGCCATGGGGTCGGACCAAGGCCCAGATCACTCGATGATGGAGGCGACGACGCCGGCGCCCACCGTGCGGCCACCCTCGCGGATGGCGAAACGCAGCTTCTCTTCCATGGCGATGGGAACGATCAGCGCCACGTCCATGGACACGTTGTC
>NZ_JAIVFO010000072.1 GCF_029991245.1 Xanthobacter autotrophicus | reverse complement strand
TGCCGAGCGCACCGTCGAAGGCCTGTGGGCAGCCATCGGACGTATCGCAGATCTCTTCACGCCGCAGGAGTGCCGGAACTTATTCGAAGCCGCTGGATATGATCCAATATGATCGGCTACCGCTCTAATAAGACTGCCACCTGAGTACCGCCCCAAGGGCTACTTCCGACCGGAAGGCTGATTACGAACCTTCCACCCCGCGGTTTAGTCGCCAATCTGCTATCCGCAGAATCCGCCGAGCACTCCTGAGTAGTGATTTGACTTCGCTTGCAAATCCCTCATATCCCCCCTCTGGCACACCCCTTGCTGAACCTGCCCCAATCCCCCGGCCTCGACGCCGGTGGGGAGGTCAGCGAAGGGGGAGCGCCGGATGGCCCTCGAGACGTTCTATGAAGTCATGCGGCGGCAGGGCATCACCCGCCGCTCGTTCCTGAAATACTGCTCGCTCACCGCCGCGGCCCTGGGCCTCGGGCCGGAGTTCGCGCCGCAGATTGCGCAGGCCATGGAGACCAAGCCGCGCACCCCGGTGCTGTGGCTGCACGGGCTGGAATGCACCTGCTGCTCGGAAAGCTTCATCCGCTCGGCCCATCCCCTGGCCAAGGATGTGGTGCTGAGCATGATCTCGCTGGATTATGACGACACCCTCATGGCCTCCGCCGGCCATCAGGCGGAAGCGATCCTCGACGAGGTGATGGAGAAGTACAAGGGCAACTACATCCTCGCGGTGGAAGGCAACCCGCCGCTGAACGAGGATGGCATGTATTGCATCATCGGCGGCAAGCCCTTCGTGGACCAGCTGAAGAAGGTGGCCAAGGACGCCAAGGCCATCATCTCCTGGGGCTCCTGCGCCTCCTACGGCTGCGTGCAGGCGGCGCGCCCCAACCCCACCCGCGCCACCCCGGTTCATGAGGTGATCTTCGACAAGCCCATCATCAAGGTGCCGGGCTGCCCGCCCATCGCCGAGGTGATGACCGGCGTCATCACCTACATGCTCACCTTCGACCGCCTGCCCGACCTCGACCGGCAGGGGCGGCCCAAGATGTTCTATTCCCAGCGCATCCACGACAAGTGCTACCGCCGTCCCCACTTCGACGCCGGCCAGTATGTGGAGAGCTTCGACGACGAGGGCGCGCGCAAGGGCTACTGCCTCTACAAGGTGGGCTGCAAGGGTCCCACCACCTACAACGCCTGCTCCACCGTGCGCTGGAACGACGGCGTCTCCTTCCCCATCCAGGCCGGCCACGGCTGCATCGGCTGCTCGGAAGACGGCTTCTGGGACAAGGGCTCGTGGTACGCCCGCCTCGCCGACCTCAAGGGTTCCGGCTTCGGCGTTGAGGCCAATGCCGACCAGGTGGGCCTGATCGCGGCCGGCGCCGTGGGCGCGGGCGTGGCGGTGCATGCGGCGGTGAGCGCGCTTAAGCGCGCCCAGCACAAGAATACGGACAACGGCGCTGACACGGGCGCGACGGGAGGCGAGAAGTGACCATCCAGACGCCGAATGGCTTTTCCCTCGACACCTCCGGCAAGCGCATCGTGGTCGATCCGGTCACCCGCATCGAAGGCCACATGCGCTGCGAGGTGAATGTCGACTCCAACAACATCATCCGCAACGCGGTCTCCACCGGCACCATGTGGCGCGGGCTGGAAGTGATCCTGAAGGGCCGCGACCCGCGCGACGCCTGGGCCTTCGTGGAGCGCATCTGCGGCGTGTGCACCGGCTGCCACGCGCTCACCAGCGTGCGCGCGGTGGAAGACGCGCTGCAGATCAAGATCCCCAACAACGCCTTCCTGATCCGCGAGATCATGGCCAAGGTGCTGCAGTGGCACGATCATGTGGTCCACTTCTACCACCTGCATGCGCTCGACTGGGTGAACCCGGTGAATGCGCTCAAGGCGGACCCGAAGGCGACTTCGGTGCTGCAGCAGTCCATCTCGTCCCATTCCAAGTCTTCGCCGGGCTATTTCCGCGACGTGCAGAACCGGCTGAAGAAGTTCGTGGAGAGCGGCCAGCTCGGCATCTTCAAGAACGGCTACTGGGACAACCCGGCCTACCTGCTGCCGCCGGAAGCCGACCTGATGGCGGTGACGCACTATCTGGAAGCGCTCGACTTCCAGCGCGAGATCGTGAAGGTGCACACCATCTTCGGCGGCAAGAACCCGCACCCGAACTATCTGGTGGGCGGCGTGCCCTGCGCCATCAACATGAATGGCGACATGGCCGCCGGCGCCCCGCTCAACATGGAGCGGCTGAACTTCGTGAAGCTGAAGCTTCAGGAAGCCTTCGAGTTCTCGCAGAACGTCTATATTCCGGACGTGATCGCCATCGCCTCCTTCTACAAGGGCTGGCTCTATGGCGGCGGCCTTTCCGGCCAGAACGTCATGGATTATGGCGACTACGAAGCCATCCAGGGCCAGAAGAAGACCGATCGCCTGCCCGGCGGCGTCATCCTCAACGGCAACTGGAACGAGGTGCACCCCATCGATCCGCGCAACCCGGATGAGGTGCAGGAATTCGTGGCGCACTCCTGGTACACCTACGGCGATGCGAACAAGGACAAGGGCCTGCATCCGTGGGACGGCATCACCGATCCCCAGTATGTGCTCGGCCCCAATGCCAAGGGCACCCGCACCAATATCGAGGCGGTGGACGAGAACGCCAAGTATTCGTGGATCAAGGCGCCGCGCTGGAAGGGCAATGCGGTGGAGGTGGGCCCGCTCGCCCGCTACATCCTCGCCTATGCCCAGGGCGTCGACTATGTGAAGGGCCAGGTGGACGAGGCGCTGGGCCAGTTCAACACATTGGCCGGCACCCAGCTGACCGCCAAGCAGGCGCTGCCCTCCACCATCGGGCGGACGCTGGCCCGCGCGCTGGAGGCGCATTACTGCGCCAAGATGATGCTGGACGATTTCGACCACCTCATCGCCAACATCAAGGCCGGCGACACCTCCACCGCCAACATGGAGAAGTGGGACCCCTCGACCTGGCCCAAGGAGGCCAAGGGCGTGGGCACGGTGGCCGCGCCGCGCGGCGGGCTTGGCCACTGGATCAAGATCAAGGACGGGCGGATCGAGAACTACCAGTGCGTGGTGCCCACCACCTGGAACGGCGGGCCGCGCGATCCCAAGGGCAATATCGGCGCGTTCGAGGCCTCCCTCATGAACACGCCCATGCAGCGCCCCGAGGAGCCGGTGGAGATCCTGCGCACGCTGCACTCGTTCGATCCGTGCCTGGCCTGCTCCACGCACGTCATGTCCGAAGGCGGCGAGGAACTCGCCCGCGTCACCGTCCGCTGAGGGAGGGATGCCATGAGCGATACTTCACTCTCCGGCGCCGCCCCTCCGGCGGCCCCCGCGACCCCGGTCGCGCAGGCGATCAAGGGTGGAAAGAAGCTGACCACCGTCTATGTGTACGAGGCGCCGGTGCGCCTCTGGCACTGGGTCAATGCCCTTTCCATCGTGGTGCTGTGCATCACCGGCTATTTCATCGGCTCGCCCTTCCCGACCCTGTCGGGGGAGGCGAGTGCCCACTACCTCATGGGCACGATCCGCTTCGTGCACTTCGCGGCCGGCTACATCCTCGCCGTGGGCTTCCTGGGGCGGATCATCTGGGCCTTCTTCGGCAACAAATATTCCCGCGAGCTGTTCACCTTCCCGTTCTGGAGGAAGAGCTTCTGGCGGGGCTTCTTCGTCGAGATCAAGTGGTATGCGTTCCTGAAGCCGCGACCGCTGAAGTTCGTGGGGCACAATCCGCTGGCCCAGGTGTTCATGTTCTTCGTGATGGTGCTGGGCCTGGCCTTCATGATCGTCACCGGCTTCGCCCTGTATTCGGAAGGCGCGGGGCCGGGATCGTGGCAGGACAGGCTGTTCGGCTGGGTGCTGCCGCTTCTGGGCGGCTCCATGCAGGTGCACACGCTGCATCACCTGGGCATGTGGATGATCATCCTGTTCGTGATCATCCACGTCTATTCGGTGATCCGGGAGGACATCATGTCCCGCCAGACCATGGTCTCGGCCATGACCAACGGCCACCGCACCTTCCGGGACGGCGATCCGGAGTGATCGCGTTCCAAATTTTGGATAGAGCAGAGGTGAGAGGGCGTGGCGAAAGCCGCGCCCTTTTCGTTTGGGCGTGGTCAGATCCCCCGGCGCGCGGCCGACCCACCGGCCCAGCCCCATGGAAGGCATTCTTTCGGCTCCGGCCGCTGGTCATGGGGTGGAATCGCCTTCCATCATCCGGAAAGCGGAAATAAAAATTTCATTTTCTGGATGAATTGATCACACTCATTCCACCTGTCACCCTCTCGCCACGTATGAGGTATGCAGCCGCCACGATCCGAATCAACGCTTTGTCCGGAATTGCGAACGGCTGGCATGCTCCTTGAATTGGAGGAACTCGAAATTCAGGCGGCGGTAGACCGTCGTGGGAGGCCAGCCAGGAGGGATGCGTCGCATGGACGACGAGCGGAGAGTTGCGCGCCTGCTGGTGCTCGGCATCGGCAATATCCTGTGGGCCGACGAGGGCTTCGGCGTCCGCGTGCTGGAAGCGCTCGACGCCTCCCAAGTCTTCCCCGACACCGTCACCCTGCTGGATGGCGGCACCCAGGGCCTCTATCTCTTGCCCTATCTGGAAGAGGCGGACGGCGTCGTCATCGTGGATGCGGTGGATTACGGCCTTGCCCCCGGCACGCTCCACATCCTTGCCGATAACGAGGTGCCCGCCGTGCTCGCCGCCCGCAAGGTGAGCCTGCACCAGACCGGCTTCCAGGAAATCCTCGGCCTGCTTGCTTTGCGCGGCAAGACGCCCGCGCGCATCGTGCTGGTGGGCGTGCAGCCCGAGCTGCTGGACGATTACGGCGGCGGCCTCACCGCCACCATCGCCGCGCAGGTGGAGCCGGCGGCGCGCAAGGTGCTCGACATCCTCAAGGACGAGTTCGGCGTGGTGCCCGAGCTTCGCGCCGGGCAAGGAAACGCCATCTCCGGCAGCCTCGTCACCGCCGCCGTCGGCCGCCAATCCTACGAAAACGAGCGCCCCAGCGCCGAGGCGGCCTGCCGCATCGGTGATCCCCGCGTCCTCGCCACGCCGAGGGGCTGAACCATGTGCCTCGGCCTTCCCATGCGCATCGAGGAAGTGGACGGCAGCTTCGCTTTGTGCCGCGCTGAGGGCGCCCGCGAGCGGGTGGACCTCGCATTGGTGCCTGAGGCGCGCGCCGGCGACCATGTGCTGGTGTTCCAGGGCACGGCCCGCCGCCTGCTGGACGCCGACGAGGCGCGCCTGATCACCGACGCGCTCACAGGCGTCGCCGCCATCATGGCGGGGGAGGCGGACGCCGCCGCCATCGACCGCGCCTTTGCCGACCTCGCCGATCGCGAGCCCACTTTGCCGCCCCATCTCGCCGCGGCCTATGCCGCCGGCCGAAAGGAAGCCTGATGTCCGAGGCCGCGATCCCCGATCCCAACCTGCATCCGCTGGTGCGCCGGCTCGTGTCCGAGCGCGCCTGGCCTTATCTGGAAGCGCCCGAGGACACGGCGCGGCTCGATGCCCGCGACCATTTCCTGTTCCTGCCGGCCCACGGCAAGGCGCATCTGGAAAGCCCGGATATCGCCGTGGTGCTGCCCGAGCTGGTGAAGGCGCTTGGCGGCGAGGCGGTGCTCGGCGGCGCCGTGGCCGGGCCGAAGACCGAGGCCGCCCTGCGTGATGCGCTCAGCCTCGCCTTGCCGGCCATCGTGGTGGTGCGCGGCGGGTTGCCGGTGGGCGCCATCTCCCGCATGCGCGACTGGGACGAATATCTCGAACGCCTCGGCGCGCTGCTGAAGACGCCATCCGCCGCCACCCACTGAGGCTGAGATCCACAGAAGGCACGCCCCGAATGTCCTCTTCCCCCTTCGCCACACAGCCCCCCGTCGGCTTCGGCCCCGGCAGCCAGTCCGGCAGCGACGAGGAAGGCCTTGCCTATCTGCCGCTGCCCTCCGGCATGCGCATCTTCGAGGCCCATCTGCCGGAAGTGGCGGACCCCGATCGCCTCGCCCCGGCGCTCAGCCTGCTGGAACAGGTGATCGCGGCGCTTCAGGCCTGGGAGCCGGGGACGAGCCACGTCATTCCGCTGACCCATCTCGACCGGGACAATATCGCCTTGGTGGACGAGGCCATGGGGGAGGGCGAGGTCGCCATCAAGGTGGCGGCCTTCGGCGATGCCCGCGCCATGGAGATCCAGGAGGCGACCTTCGCCGGGGTGTGGCGCCTGCGCGGCGCGGCCGGCACCGACCGCATCGAGGTGGCGGCGTTCCCGCGCGGCGCGCTGGTGCGGGCCTTCGGGCTGGGAACGGGCATCGACCTTGAGGGCCTGGACACGCCGACGCCGGGCATCTTCAACGCGCCGGCCCTGCTGGTGGAGATCGACCACCGCGCCCGGTCCCGACAGCCGGGAGAACTGCCCCACGTCATCAACCTGTCGCTGCTGCCGCACACGCCCGAAGACCTCGCCATGCTGGACGAGCGGCTGGGGCAGGGGGCGACCACGGTGCTCTCGCGCGGCTACGGCAATTGCCGTATCGATGCGGCCGCCACGCGGAACGTGTGGCGGGTGCGCTTCTACAATTCGCAGGACATGCTCATCCTCGACACCATCGAGGTGACCGAGGTGCCGGAAGTGGCCTGCGCCGCCCGCGAGGACATCGCCGACAGCGCCGAGCGCCTCGCCGAAGTGCTGGCGGCGATCCGGTGAGCGCCATGACCGAGACCCCCTCGGCGACCTCCACCGCCCCTTCCCACGCCTTCTTCGAGGGCTCCTATCTGGGCGACCGGGCGCGCCTTGCCCCCACCGCGCGCCTCGAATGCAAGGTGTGCTGGCACGTCTACGACCCCGCCGAGGGCTGCGAGACGTGGCAGGTCCCGGCCGGCACGCCGTTTACCGCGCTGCCCGACCACTGGCGCTGCCCGGTGTGCGACGGCGCGCGCGACCAGTTCATGGTGCTGGACGGCGGCGCCCCCGATCTGCCCGCCATCGCCCCGCCTGTCGCGACCGATCCCCATCTCGAAGCCCAGCTCAAGGACATGCCGGGGCGGTTCGAGGCGGTGTTCCGCGAGATCCATTCGGCCAAGATGAAGGGCGTGCCCTTCGTGAACGAGAGCCTGGGGGTGAAGGCCGTGGGCTTCCGCGCCCATGAGGGCCGCGCGCTCGGCGTGCTGGTGACGCCGTGGTTCATGAATTTGGTGCTGCTGCCCGCCGCGACCGACGACTGGAGCGGCCTGAAGACCGGCGACAAGGACCTGATCGCTTTCCCGTCCGGTTCTTATGAATTCCTCGCCGCCAACCGGCCGGAGACGGGACCCTACAAGGCCTGCTCCTTGTTCTCGCCCATGTTCGACTTCTCCTCCATGCTGCAGGCGGTGGAGACGGCGGCGGCGGTGCTGCCGGCCCTGTTCGATGTCGCCAACCGGGAGGAGGGCACCCGTTCCGGCGAGATCCGCCGCCGCGCGGAGCAGGAGGCGGCGGCACAGGCGGAAGCTGAAGCTGCCGCGCAAGCGGCTTCCGATGCGCCTCCCCCCCGGCCCGCCGGTCCGCCGCCCGAGATGTCCCGCCGCGCGGTGATCCTCGGCCCGCGTGCGGCGCAGGGCGTGGTCTCGGAAGGCCCGCAGGACGGCGCCGCATGATCCACGCTCCCGCCACGCTCCGCCGCCTCACCATCGCGCTCGACGGGCGCGTGGGCAGGGAGGGCGCGGAAACGTGGCGCTTTGGGCGGGAGACGGGGCCGGACCCGGCGCAGGCTCTGGTGGGCCGCACGCCGGTGGAGGCGGCGCGGCTCGCGCCCCTCGTCTTCAACCTGTGCGGCGCCGCCCACGGGTTTGCCGCCGCCACCGCCCTCGGCCTGCCGGCGGCGGCGGACGAGGCGGCCATGGCGCGGGAGACCGTGCGCGACCACGCCCTCGCCATGCTCCACAGCTGGCCGCAGGCGCTGGGCGAGGCCCCCGACCGCGCCGCGCTGGGCCTGCTCGCCCGGCCGATCGGCGGGGACACCTTCGCCACGGCGCTGGTGGGCGAGGGCGCGGCGCTTTCGTCCTTCTCGCCGGCCGAGCTGGACGCGTGGCTTCGCGAGGCGCCCACGGCCACCGCCCGCCTGCTGGCCCGCATCCGCCGCGACATCGATCCCGCCGAGGGGCGGGCAGGGCTGCCGGAACTGACGGTGCAGGACGTGGCGGCGGCGCTCGTTCCTACGGGGGCATCAGGCGGCGGCCTGCGCGAAACCGGCGCCCTCGGGCGTGTGGCGCGTACTCCGCTGGTCGCCGCCCTCCTCGCCGGCGAGGGGCCGAGCCTGTTCGTGCGCCTGCTGGCCCGGCTGGTGGATTGCCTTATGGCGCTGCGGCCCACTCCCGCCACCCCGCCGCATGATCTGCCCCCCGGCCTCGGCATCGCGCCCGCCGCGCGTGGGCTGCTGGGCCATGGGGCGCGGGTGGAGGCGGGGCGCGTCGCGGCCTATCGCATTCTCTCCCCCAGCGCGTGGAACCTTGCCCCCGGCGGCCTGCTGGAGCGCGCCTTTGCGGCGCTGACGCCCGGTCCCGAGGCAAGGCGGCTGGCACCGCTGCTGGTGTCGGCGATCAATCCGTGCGTGCCGGTCACTTTGTCCTTCGCGGAGGAACCGGCCCATGCATGAGATGGCGGTGTGCGAGAGCCTTCTGTCCGCCATGGAAGAGGCGGCGAAGGCGCAGAATTTCTCCCGCGTCACCCGCGTGCGCCTCGCCATCGGCCGCTTCGCCGGCATCGAGGTGGAGGCCCTGCGCTTCGGCTTCGACGTGGTGATGCGCGGCTCCCTGGCCGAGGGCGCCGAACTGGTGGTGCTGGAAGAGGACGGCTCCGCCTGGTGCTTCGACTGCTGTGAGACGGTGGCGCTCTCCCACCGCCTCGCCTCCTGCCCGACATGCGGCGGGGAACGCCTCGTGCCCAATGGCGGCACGGATATGAAGATCAAGGACCTGGAGGTGTTGTGATGTGCACGGTCTGCGGCTGCAGCGGCGACGGCGCCACCCTTTCCGATGCCACGGGCGGGCATGAGCACGCGCACGGCGAGGGCCATTCCCACGCCCCTCCCCACGCCCATGGCGAAGCCCACGTCCACACCCATGCGGACGGCACCACCCACAGCCATGGCCACGGGCATGAGCATGGGCATCACCACGCCCACGCCCACGCCCATCACGACGATCACGACCACCACCCCGCCGGCGGCACCCTCGACTATGGCGCCGGCCCCGCCCGCGCTCATGCGCCGGGCCTCTCCCAGGCGCGCATGGTGGAGATCGAGACCTCCATCCTCGCCAAGAACGACGATTACGCCACCCGCAACCGCGCCCGCTTCGAGGCCGCCGGGCTGCTGGCGCTGAACCTGCTCTCCGGCCCCGGCGCGGGCAAGACCACGCTGCTGGTGGAGACGCTGAAGGCGCTGGCCGGCCGCCTGCCCACCGCCGTCATCGAGGGCGACCAGCAGACCGACAACGACGCCGCCCGCATCCGCGCCGCCGGGGCACCGGCGGTGCAGATCAACACCGGCAAGGGCTGCCACCTCGACGCCCACATGGTGGGCCACGCGGTGGAAAAGCTGCCGCTGCCGCCCGGCGGCGTGCTGTTCATCGAGAATGTGGGCAACCTCGTCTGCCCCGCCGCCTTCGACCTGGGCGAAACGAAGCGCGTCACCCTGATCTCGGTGGCGGAAGGCGACGACAAGCCGCTGAAATATCCCGATATCTTCGAGGGTGCCGACCTCGTCCTCATCACCAAGGCGGACCTTGCGCCTTATGTGGACGCGGACATGGCGCAGCTTGAGGCCAACATCCGCCGGGTGAACCCGAGGGCCGAGATCCTGCGCGTCTCCGCGCGGGGCGAGGTGGGCCTGTCCCGATGGCTCGCCTGGCTGGACAAGGCCCGCAGTGAACGCCTCGACGCGCTCGCCGCCGCCCGCGAGAGCGAGGCGCAGGCCCTGCGCGCCGCCATGGTGGCCGGGGGCGCGCGGTGAACCGCCGCCCCGCCATCCTCGTGGTGGACGACGAGCCGCGCTCGGTGGAGGTCATCGCCCGCGTGCTCGACGAGGAGTTCGACGTCTTCACCGCGCTCAACGCGGACGAGGCGCGGCGGATTCTCGAGAACGAGTGGATCCAGGTGATCTTCTGCGACCAGCGCATGCCGCACACCTCCGGCGTGGCGCTGCTCACCGAGGTGCGCGAGCGCTGGCCGGACATCCTGCGCATCATCGTCACCGGCTATACCGAGCCGCAGGACATGATCGGCGCCATCAACGCGGCGGGGATCTACCAGTTCATCCCAAAGCCGTGGCATCCCGACCAGTTGCTGCTCGCCGCCCGCAATGCGGCCCACCTGTTCCAGCTCCAGCGCGACCACGAGCGGCTGAACCTGGAAATGAAGCTCACCGCCGCCACCGCCGAGGCGCGGCTCGGCGCGCAGCAGGCGCGGGTGAAGCAGAATTTCCATTTCGACACCCTCATCCGCGCCCCCGGCAGCGCGCTCAGCGCTGTGTGCCTGCGGGCGGCGCAGGTGGCGACCTTCGACGTGCCTGTCCTCGTCCATGGCGAGACCGGCACCGGCAAGGAACTGCTCGCCCGCGCCATCCATTATTCGAGCCTCAGGTCGGACCGGCCGTTCTTCGCGGTGAATTGCGGGGCGATCCCCGACGAGCTTCTGGAATCGGAGCTGTTCGGCCACAAGAAGGGCTCCTTCACCGGCGCCCATGTGACCCGCATCGGCCTGCTCGACCAGGCGGACGGCGGCACCATCTTCCTCGACGAGATCGGCGACGTGTCCCCCGCCTTCCAGGTGAAGCTGCTGCGCTTCTTGCAGGAGGGCGAGATCCGCCCGGTGGGCTCCAACGAATCCAAGCGCGTGAACGTGCGGGTGCTCGCCGCCACCCATCGTGACCTCTATGGCGAGGTGGGGCGCGGCCGCTTCCGCGAGGACCTCTATTACCGCCTCTGCGCCATGGTGCTGACCCTGCCCGCCCTGCGCGAGCGGCGGGCGGATATTCCGGTGCTGGCCCAGAGCATCCTCGATGCGCTCTGCGCCCACCACGGCAAGCGCGTCAAGGGTTTCACCGAGGAAGCGCTCTCCTGCATGCGGGCCTATGACTGGCCCGGCAACGTGCGCGAACTGCAGAACGAGATCACGCGCATGCTGGTGCTCGCCGAGCGCGACATGCTCTCCGCCGACCTGCTCTCACCCCATGTGGTGCGCGCCGCCGCTGCCGAGACGCGGGCGGTGGAGACCCGTGCGTCGGAGACCATCTCCCTGCCCGACGGCGGTCCGCTGAAGGAGCGGGTGGAGCGCATGGAAGCCACCATCCTCACCGAGACGCTGGTGCGCTGCCGCTGGAACAAGAGCCGCGCGGCGGAGGAACTGGGTCTCTCCCGCGTGGGCCTGAGGGCGAAACTCGACCGCTACGGGATCTCCCGCGGCGGGGCCTTTTCCAGCTCGCATTGAGGGGGTGGGGAATGAAGACCTCAGCTTTCGCCGGCCGAGCCTGCAACCTCCCCTCTCCCCTTGCGGGAGAGGGGCCGGGGGTGAGGGGTGGCCCCGGTGCCCGATCATCCCTGGCACTGGGGCAACCGGAACGACTTCCCCTCACCCCAGCCCTCTCCCGCAAGGGGAGAGGGAGCGCACCGCGCAGTTAGGAGCCCCCCATGTGCCTCGGCATTCCCGGACAGATCGTCGCCGTCGCCGATGAGGACGCCATGCTGTGCGTGGTGGATGTTTCCGGCGTTCGCCGCGCCGTGGACGTGGTGTGTGTCGCCGAGCCCGGCGCGCCGCTCAGCGACCTCGTGGGCGCGTGGGTGCTGGTGCATGTGGGCTTCGCCATGAGCCGCATCGACGAGGAGGAGGCCGCCGCCACCCTCAAGGTGCTCACCGAGATCGGCGAGGCGGCAGCGGAAATGGAAGCGCTGACCCAAGGCAGCGTCGATCTTGGCAGCGTCGATCTTTACCCCGCCCGGACCCAGTGAGGAGACGGCCATGCGCTACGTCGACGAATTCCGCGACCCCGCCCTCGCCTCCGCCCTGGTGAAGGAGATCGGCGCCATCTCGGCGCGCCTCGAACGCGGCCGCGACCGGCCGTTCGCCATCATGGAAGTGTGCGGCGGTCACACCCACGCCATCTTCCGCTACGGGCTGGAAGGGCTGCTGCCGGACCTCGTGGAATTCGTGCACGGGCCGGGCTGCCCGGTGTGCGTGCTGCCCATGGGGCGGGTGGACGATTGCGTCGCCATCGCCGAGCGCGAGGAGGTGATCTTCGCCACCTTCGGCGACGCCATGCGCGTGCCGGGCTCGAAGAAGAGCCTGCTCCAGGCCAAGGCGGACGGGGCGGACGTGCGCATGGTCTATTCGCCCCTCGACGCCCTTGCTCTGGCGAAGCGCAATCCCGGGCGGCAGGTGGTGTTCTTCGGCCTCGGCTTCGAGACCACCATGCCCTCCACCGCGCTCACCGTGCTGCGGGCGGCGCGGGAGGGAGTGGAGAACTTCTCCCTGTTCTGCAACCACATCACCATCATCCCCACGCTCCGGGCTTTGCTGGAGCAGCCGGACCTTGGCATCGACGGCTTCATCGGGCCGGGGCATGTCTCCATGGTCATCGGCACGGCGCCCTACCGCTTCATCGCCGAGGAGTTCCACAAGCCCCTCGTGGTGGCGGGCTTCGAGCCCATCGACCTGTTGCAATCCCTGCTCATGGTGCTGCGCCAGATCGAGGCCGGGACGGCGGCAATCGAGAACCAGTATGCCCGCGTGGTGCCGGAGCACGGCAATCCGCAGGCGCTGAAGGCGGTGGAAGACGTCTACGAGCCGCGCGAGACCTTCGAATGGCGCGGGCTCGGCTCCATCGCCGGCTCCGGGGTGCGGCTGCGCGCGCCCTATGCGGCGTTCGATGCGGAGAAGCGCTTCAGCGTGCCCGACGTGAAGGTGGCGGACCCGTCGTCCTGCCGCTGCGGCGAGGTGCTCACCGGCGCGGTGAAGCCGTGGGCCTGCCCGGAATTCGGCACCGGCTGCACCCCCGAGACGCCGCTGGGCGCGCTCATGGTGTCGTCCGAAGGCTCTTGCGCCGCCTATTACCAATACGGCGGCGTGCGGGGAGAAGCCGCATGAACATTCCCGTCCTCACCCCCACCCGGCGCCGGCCGCTGACCCACAAGATTGTGACGCTGGCCCATGGCGGCGGCGGCAGCGCCATGCGCGACCTCATCGACGACGTGTTCCTCGCCGCCTTCTCGGGCGACGGGCGTGCCGCGCCGGAGGACCAGGCGCGCTTCGACCTCGCCGCCCTGATGGCCCATGGCGACCGCCTCGCCTTCACCACCGACGGCTTCGTGGTGGACCCCCTGTTCTTTCCCGGCGGCGACATCGGCAAGCTCGCCGTCTGCGGCACCGTGAACGACCTGGCCGTGGGCGGGGCGACGCCGGTGGCGCTCTCCTGCGCCGTCATCATCGAGGAAGGCCTGCCGGTGGAGACATTGCGGCAGGTGGCGGCCTCCATGGCGCAGACCGCGCGGGCGGCCGGGGTTGCCATCGCTACCGGCGACACCAAGGTGGTGGCGCGCGGGGCGTGCGACAAGCTCTTCATCACCACCACCGGCATCGGCGTGGTGCGGCGGGGCCTCGACGTGGGCATCGACCGGGCGCGGCCCGGCGACGTGCTGCTGGTGAACGGCCTGCTGGGCGACCATGGCGCCGCCATCCTCAACGCGCGGGGCGACCTTGCCCTTGAAACCGCCATCGAGAGCGACTGCGCGCCCCTCAACGGCCTTATCGACACGCTGATCAAGGCCGCCCCCGGCATCCGCATGATGCGCGATGCCACCCGCGGCGGCGTGGCGGCGGTGGTGAACGAACTGGCCGAGGCCAGCGCCGTGGGCGTGCGGCTTCGCGAACTCAGCCTGCCCATGCGGGCCGAGGTGATGGGCTTCTGCGAGATCCTGGGCCTCGACCCGCTCTATCTCGCCAACGAGGGCAAGATCCTCGCCGTGGTGCCGCCGGAGGAGGCGGACGCCGCGCTGGCGGCGCTGCGCGCCCATCCGCTGGGGCGGGAGGCGGCCATCATCGGCGCCGTCACGGCCCAGCGGCCTGGACGGGTGGTCATGCAAACGCGCTTCGGGGGTGAGCGCATCGTCGATATGCTGGTCGGCGATCAATTGCCCCGCATCTGCTGAAACCTTCATTTGGGGAGAAAAATATGCGTCACACAGCCCGCACGGCCCTTGCCGTTGCAGCCTTTTCGGTCCTGCCGCAGCTGGCCTTCGCCCATACGGGCGTGGGGGCCGTGCACGGCTTCGATGCCGGCTTCGCCCATCCCATGGGTGGCCTCGACCACCTGCTCGCCATGGTGACCGTGGGCGTCTTCGCCTTCCAGCTTGGCGGGCGCGCCCTGTGGGCGGTGCCCCTGAGCTTCGTCGCCCTCATGGCGGTGGGCGGCGCGCTCGGCATCAGCGGCATTGACGTGCCCTTCGTGGAGCTGGGCATCGGCCTGTCCGTGGTGGTGCTCGGCGCCGCGGTGGCGTTTGGCGTGAAGGCGCCCCTGGCATTGGCCATGGCGGTGGTGGGCTTCTTCGCGCTCTTCCACGGCCACGCCCACGGCGCCGAGATGCCCGATGATGCGTCCGGCCTCGCCTATGGCGTCGGCTTCATGATCGCCACCGCCCTGCTCCATGTGGCCGGCCTCGGGCTCGGCATGGCCATCGGCCGCTTCGGGGAAACCCATGGCACGCGCTATGTGCGCGGCGCCGGCGCGGCGGTGGCGCTGGCGGGCATCGGCCTCGTCGCCGGTATTCTGTGAGAGCCGCAGCCGGCCGGGCGCCATCCGCGCCCGGCCGTGCTATAGGCTCCGCCCGCACATGCGAGGGGCCGGGCGGGTGCTGTACGACGCCGAGTATCTGACGCGGATCGAGGACCTGATCCGCGTCCATCTTCCCGCATGGGGGCTGCCGCCCGATGCGGCGCTGAGTCTGCTCTCCATTTCCGAGAACGCCACTTTCCGCGCCACCTCCGGCGCGCGCGACTTGGTGCTGCGCGTCTACCGGCCGGGCTATCACACGCCGGCGGAGATCCGCTCGGAGCTGGCCTGGATCGAGGCGCTGCGGGCCGACGACATCGTGCCCACCCCGCGCATCATCCCGACCCTGGACGCACGCCGGCTCGTCGAGATCGACGACGGCGGCACGCCCCGCCGCATGGCCGCCTTCGCCTTCGTGCCCGGCGCCGAGCCGCAGGAGGGCGAGGACCTGCCGCGCTGGTTCCGCCATCTCGGCGGCATCCATGCGCGGCTGCACGCCCATGCGCGGGGCTGGGCGCGGCCGCAGGGCTTCACCCGCAAGGTGTGGGATTTCGAGAGCATGCTGGGAGCGCGCCCATTGTGGGGCGATTTCCGCGCCGCGCTCGGCCTCGATGCGCCGGGCCGCGTGCTGCTGGAGCGCACCGCGGGGGTGCTGAAGGACAGGCTCGCGCCGTTGTCCCGCCCGGACAGCTTCGGCCTGATCCACGCGGACCTGCGCCTCGCCAACCTCCTTGCGGAGGGGGAGAGGCTGACGCTCATCGACTTCGACGACTGCGGCTTCTCCTGGTTCCTCTATGACTTCGCCGCCGCCGTCTCCTTCATCGAGCAGTCGCCGCGCCTGCCGGAGCTGAAGGCGGCATGGCTTGCGGGCTACCGCACCCGTGCACCGGTGCCGGCGGGAGCGGAAGCCGCGCTCGACGTGTTCGTGATGCTGCGCCGGATGCTGCTCACCGCCTGGGTCGCCTCCCACGCCGAGACGCCCACGGCGCAGGCCATGGGGGTGGGCTACACGGACGGCACGCTGGCACTGGCGGAGGGATTTCTGGCGCGGCAGGGATGATACCAGGGGTCCGGGACCGATTCATGGGCTTCTGGTCAGGCCGGCGCCCAATGAAAAAAGGCGGCCTTGCAGCCGCCTTTTCTCGTGCGTCGGTCGATGGTTCGAGCCTCACTCGGCGGGAAGACGCTTGCCTGCCTTGTGGGCCTCGATCCACTTGTGGATCTCCCTGACGTGATCCGTTTCCTCTTCAAAAAATTCTTTCGCGAGGACCCGGATTTCAGGGTCGGTGGTCGTGTCGAAAATGGTCTTGTAGTATTTGAGGCTTGCTTCCTCGGCGTCGCGCGCAATCTCAAGAGCCTGCGTGCGCCCGATGAAGGGGTCGGCCGCCCAGATTCCCGCCGTTTCCGGGCTTTCCAGATCCGGCCAATTGTATTCTTCGGGCTTCATTTCGGGCATGTCACGGAACGCCGCCCGCGCGCGGGCATCAGCAAGATGCAGTCGCGAATAATCCGACAGCCGCCTGAAAAGAGTGGCGACATCGGTATTTCCGCAGCTCTGCATGACATCCGCAAGCTCTCCGAAACGAAGGGCGGCTTCCTCCTCCAGCTTTGCGGCATAAGACAGGAATTCACCAACGGTTTCCACGGCATCACCCTTCCGAAACATCAAGGAATTCAGATCTTTCGCAAACCATGTCCGTGACGGAGAGCACGGTCTGCGCTCTTTCTTGTTCACGCTTCGGCGGGGCAATGCTCGTAGTGAATGATGACTTCTTCTTCGCGGGCGATGAACTGGCAGGCCAGGCGATAAGGCGGCGCGATGTCGTTGACCTCGGCGTCCGCGATCTGCTCCTCGGTGATCTTTCCGAGTTCCTTGAGCTTGGCCTTTTCCCGCTCTGTCAGCGCAATCGCCATGCGCGGCTTGCCGTCCACATACTCGACCCGGATGAGGCAGGAGCCGCACTCGCCTTCCTGGCATTCGAACGGAATCTTCACGTCGTTCGCGCGGGCGACGGCGAGAATCGTCGCCGTATCACCGGCGGTGGCGTAGGCGCGCTTGTCCTTGGTGGTGGTCGACCGAAATGTGATGATGGGCATTGTCTTGTTCCAATCGCTGGAGTTCTATTTTTGTCAAGAATGCAAAAACCCGTGCATGAATACACTTGGGCTATACTTCGAGCGATATAGTCAAAAATGGCCCGCAGACATCTCCACAAGCGGCACGTCTTTTCGTATTTATTCCAATGGCAAATCCGGCTTGTTGACATAGGTCATTTCGGCGAAAAATTTTGCGACCCTCCGGAAGGGTGCGCGGCCGCGCATTGGGCTGGCATCGCCGATGGCCGGATCGAGTTCGCGGTATCCGAACGCCCACCGCCTTTATCCTTGGCCGATGCCGTTGGCGTAAGGCACGGCCGGCCAACAAAAAGGGCGGCCCTGCGGCCGCCCTTTCCGTTACTCATGCTGCGCCAGCGATCACTCCGCGGCGCCGGCCTCGCCGTCGGCGGGGGCGGCGCGGGCGGCGTCGCGCTCGGCCTTGGCCTTGGCTTCAAGGTCCTCGCCGGTGGCCTGGTCCACCACCTTCATGGACAGGCGGGTCTTGCCGCGCTCGTCGAAGCCCATGAGCTTGACCTTTACCTTGTCGCCTTCCTTGACCACGTCGGAAGGCTTGGCGACGCGCTCGTTGGCCATCTGCGAGACGTGGACGAGGCCGTCCTTGGAACCGAAGAAGTTCACGAAGGCGCCGAAGTCCACCACCTTCACCACGGTGCCTTCATAGATCTGGCCCACTTCCGGCTCGGAAGCGATGGACTTGATCCAGTTGATGGCGGCCTTGATGCTGTCGCCATTGGCGGAGGCGATCTTGATGGTGCCGTCGTCCTCGATGTTGATCTTGGCGCCGGTCTTCTCGACGATCTCGCGGATCACCTTGCCGCCGGAGCCGATCACTTCGCGGATCTTGTCCACGGCGATCTGCATCACCTCGATGCGCGGGGCGTGCTCGCCCAGTTCCGCACGGGCGGTGGTGAGGGCCTTCGCCATCTCGCCGAGGATGTGGCCGCGGCCGTCCTTGGCCTGGGCCAGGGCGACCTTCATGATCTCCTCGGTGATACCGGCGATCTTGATGTCCATCTGCAGCGAAGTCACGCCGCGGTCGGTGCCGGCCACCTTGAAGTCCATGTCGCCGAGGTGATCCTCGTCGCCGAGGATGTCGGAGAGCACGGCGAACTTCTCACCCTCGAGGATGAGGCCCATGGCGATGCCCGCCACCGGGCGGCGCAGGGGCACGCCGGCATCCATCAGCGCCAGCGAGGTGCCGCAGACGGTGGCCATGGAGGACGAACCGTTGGACTCGAGGATCTCCGACACCACGCGCAGGGTGTAGGGGAACTCGTGCTTGGCCGGCAGCATGGGGTGGATGGCGCGCCAGGCGAGCTTGCCGTGGCCGATCTCGCGACGGCCGGGGGAGCCCATGCGGCCGGTCTCGCCCACGGAGAAGGGCGGGAAGTTGTAGTGCAGCAGGAAGTTTTCCTTGTAGGTGCCTTCCAGGCTGTCGATGAACTGCTCGTCCTCGCCGGTGCCCAGCGTCGCCACCACGAGGGCCTGCGTCTCGCCGCGGGTGAACAGGGCAGAGCCGTGGGCGCGGGGCAGGATGCCCACTTCCGAAACGATGGGGCGCACGGTGTACACGTCGCGGCCGTCGATGCGGATGCCGTCGTCGAGGATGTTCCAGCGCACGATCTTGGCTTCAAGCGCCTTGAACACGTCGGAGACGACCTGGGCGGTCGGCACCTTGGTGCCGTCGAGGGCCAGTTCCTCGTAATACTTCTTCACCTTGGCCTTGGCCGCGCCGACCGCCTCGTAGCGGGACTGCTTCTGCTTGATCTTGTAGGCGGCGCGCAGGTCGGCCTCGGCGATCTCGCGGACCTTGGACTCCACCTCGGAGACATCGGCCGGCTGGAAATTGCGCGGCTCCTTGGCGGCCTTCTCGGCCAGCTTGATGATGGCGGCGATCACCGGCTGGAAGTGGCGGTGGCCGAACATCACGGCGCCGAGCATGATCTCCTCGGGCAGCTCCTTGGCTTCCGATTCCACCATGAGCACGGCGTCGCCCGTGCCGGCGACCATCAGTTCGAGCGCGCTTTCCTTCACCTCGTCCACGGTGGGGTTGAGCACGTATTCGTTGTCGATGAAGCCCACGCGCGCGGCGCCCACCGGACCCATGAAGGGCACGCCGGAGAGGGTGAGGGCGGCGGAGGCGGCCACCATGGCGACCACGTCGGGGTCGTTCTCCAGGTCATGCGCCAGCACGGTGATGATCACCTGGGTGTCGCACTTGTAGCCATCGGGGAACAGGGGGCGGATGGGGCGGTCGATGAGGCGGGAGACCAGGGTCTCCTTCTCGGAAGGCCGGCCCTCGCGCTTGAAATAGCCGCCGGGGATGCGGCCGGCGGCGTAGGTCTTTTCCTGGTAGTTCACGGTCAGGGGGAAGAAGTCCTGGCCGGGCTTGGGCTCACGGGCGGAGACCACGGTGGCGAGCACCTTGGTGTCGCCATAGGAGGCGAACACGGAGCCGTCGGCCTGGCGGGCCATCTTGCCGGTCTCGAGGGTGAGGGTGCGGCCACCCCAGTCCAGCTCTTCGCGATGGATGTCGAACATGTCGTGTTCTTTCTTGATTCAGGCGCGACGCGGGCAAGCCATGAGCAAGACGGCCGGACGCGCCGCGCGAAGCCGCTCCTTCAAGAGGAGGCTCCGACGGTTGCGTCCGGCGATCCTGCCATGACCTGTCCTTCGTGCGCGGACCCGCAGCAGGCCCCATGCCCGCTGCGTAAAGCACGCCTTTTCAAGGCGTGCACGGCGCCGGCCCTCCGTGGGCCGGGCCGCTCCTGATACCAGCGACCGCGGTCTGGGGCCGGGGCCGGGAGGGTTTCGCTCATCGCCGCGTGGGCTTGAGCCGAGCGGATCCCGAGGCTGCTGACGCATCCAGGGTCCTTGCCCGCTCATGCGCCACGCGGGTCATGCGCCACGCGGGCTTGACCGGATCGGGGTGGGGTGTCCCATCCAGACCCGGCCGGGCGTCAGCGGCGGATGCCGAGGCGTTCGATGAGGGACTTGTAGCGCCCTTCGTCCTTCTTCTTCAGATAGTCGAGAAGGCTGCGGCGCTGGGAGACGAGCTTCAGCAGCCCGCGGCGCGAATGGTTGTCCTTGTGATGGGACTTGAAGTGCCCGGTGAGGTTGGTGATCCGCTCGGTGAGGATCGCCACCTGCACTTCCGGCGAACCCGTATCGCCGTCCTTCGCGCCATAATCCTTGATCAGCGCCTGCTTGCGCTCTGCCGTGATCGACATCGGTCCATCCTTTCAACGAGAGTGGGGTGGAAGCCTGGGGGATGAGGCCACCGGGTTGCCGGATGGCTTTCAGGCTTCCGCTCGGCCGGGCCGGGATGTCGTCCAGCACGGTCGAGGCAAAACACGGAAGGCGGCGCCTTTCGGCACCGTCCGCGCGGCGCGACTATAGCCAGTTTTCCCCGTGAAACCAGAGGAATGTTTCCTGGGGCGCCGTGTCCCGGCCCAGCGACGGCGCAGCCGGAGCGCCGAGCCGGGATCCAGCGCAAAAGTTCTGCGCAGCAGGCAACTGCAAGTCCCGGTGTTCGGATTGGGAAGCGCCTGCGGCGGACTCGTGCGCTGGGCCCGGGCTCTCCTTCCGCTGACGCTTCAGTCGGCCGGGGCACGCGGGTAGCTGGGTGTCATGGGAACCCTCCCCCGCGGGCGGGGGAGGGCGGCCGGGCTACTGCATGCCGATGGTGGTCAGGTCCTGGAACCAGTGCTGGGCCTGCACGAAGCTCTTCACCTTGGGCGAGAGCGCGTGCGGGTTGGTGTCGTGCACCACCCACACCAGAACCGCATCGTCCACCACGCTCTGGTGCACCTGGGCCAGCAGCGCGTCCTGCTTCTCCACATCGAAGGTGTGCTTGGCCTCGTCGATCAGGGCGTCCACCTTGGGGTTGGCATAGAAGCCCCAGTTGACGCCCACCGGCGCCACCTGCCGGCTGTCGAAGAAGCGGATGAGGGCGTAGAGTGGGTCCGAGGTCACATAGGCGATGTTGTTGGCGGTGATGCCCGCATTCATGGGGTCCTTCGCGCCCTTGCGCCAGGCGGTGTAGAGCGCTTCCAGCTCCACCACCTTGAACTCCACGTCCACGCCGATCTCCTTGAAGCTCGCCTGCAGGAACTCGTTCATGGGCAAAGAGAGCATCTGGCCGGTGCCGCCGGCGGCGATGATGAAGGTGGCCTTCAGCGGCTTCTCCGGCGAATAGCCGGCTTCCTTCACCAGCTTCTTCGCCGCCTCGGGATCATACTTGAGGTCGAAGGCCGGCTTGCCGAACCACGGGCTGGACACGTCCACCTGGCCCTTGGCGGGCTTGGCGAGGCCGTTCATCAGCTCCACCACGCCGTCGCGGTCCACCGCGAGGTTGAGGGCCTTGCGCAGGCGCACGTCGGTCCAGGGCGAGCCCGGCAGCACCGAGAGGTGGTAGTTCCACACGTGCGGGGTGACGTTGGTGACGATCTTCATGCCCGCCGACTTGAGCTGGGGCACGGCATCCGGCGCCGGGGTCTCGATCAGGTCCACCTGGCCGGCGAGCAGCGCATTGGTGCGGGTGAGCGCCTCCGGCATGGGGATGAGGATCATGCGGTCGGTCTTGGGCAGGCGGGTCTTGTCCCAATAGTCGGGGTTCTTCACCAGCTCCAGCCGCTCGCGGGGCACCAGCTTGTCCTGCTTGAAAGGCCCGGTGCCGGACGGGCTCTGGGCGAACTTGTCCCAGTCGCGGCCGAGCTTCTCGTATTGGGCGGGGCTGGAGACCAGGAACCACAGCATCTGGTAGGGGAAGAAGCTGTCCACGTCCTTGGTGGTGATCTCGACGGTCTCATCGTCGATCTTCTTCCAGGCGGCGACGCCGGGCAGGCGGGTCTTCACCTGGGCGGCCTGGCGCTTGTCGTAGTGGGGGGCCTTCTCGTCCAGCACCTTGTCGAGGTTCCACACCACCGCATCGGCGTTGAAATCGCTGCCGTCGTGGAACTTCACGCCCTTGCGCAGGGTGAACAGCCACTTCTTCTGGTCGGCGGGGTCCACCTTCCACCCGGTGGCGAGGCCCGGCATCAGCTTGCCGGGGCGGTCGGCCACATTCATCTCCCACGCCACCAGCGGGTCGTAGAGGGTGTAGCCGGTGAATTGATAGGCACCTGCCCCACGATCGGGCTGTCCCGTCGTCTGGGGAATGTCAGCCATGGAGATGCCGTAGCGGACCACACTTTCAGCCCGGGCCGGGGCCGCCAGTGCAACGGCGGCGAAAAAAGCAGCGGCTAGGGAATGTCGAAACGCCATGAAAACGTCCTTCCGTGGAGAGCCCCCACGGAAGCAACGCAAGACGCATGCCGCATTGTATGCAATGCGCCAGATACCCGGTGCTTGGCTCAGCGCTTGCCGCGACGCGGGGGCTTCTTGTCCTTCTGGCCCCAGTTGAAGACGCGGTGGGGGAAGATCTCGCCCGCCTCCACGTCGCCGATGGCGATGAGCGCGCCCTGGCAGGTGATGGCGGCATGGCCCTGCAGGATGGGCGCATCGCGCCCGCGCAGGATCACGCTCTGGCCGCAGCGCAGGCGGTGGGCGTCGGGCGGGGTGACGGCGATCTGGGGGATCTCCTCCAGCGCCAGCGCCACCGGGTCGAGGGCGTCCATCAGGGCTTCCTCGCCGGCCTCGGCGCGCTCGCGCATCTCGTCGAGGGGCACCAGGTCCTCTTCCAGGAACGGGCCGACGCAGGCCCGGCGCAGGGCCGAGACGTGGCCGCGCGCATCCAGCATGCGGCCGAGGTCGCGGGCGATGGCGCGCACATAGGTGCCCTTGCCGCATTCCGCCTCCAGCACCGCATGGTCGGCGTCGGGCCGCTCCACCAGCTCGATGCGGAAGATGGTGACCGGGCGGGGCTGGAGCACCACCTCCTCGCCCTCGCGGGCCAGGTCATAGGCGCGCTCGCCGCCGATCTTGAGGGCCGAATAGGCCGGCGGCACCTGCATGACCTCGCCGCGGAAGGCGGCCAGCGCGGCGACGATGTCTGCGTCGGTGGGGCGATGGTCCGAGGTGACCACGGCCTTGCCCTCGCTGTCGTCGGTGTCGGTCTCGATGCCGAAGCGCACGGTGAAGCGGTAGGTCTTGCGGCCGTCCATCACATACGGGACGGTCTTGGTGGCCTCGCCGAAGGCGATGGGCAGGCAGCCGGAGGCCAGCGGGTCCAGGGTGCCGGCGTGGCCGGCCTTGCGGGCACCGAAGATGCGCTTCACCACCGCCACCGCCTGGGTGGAGGTCATGCCCGTGGGCTTGTCCAGCAGCACCCAGCCGTCGAGGTCGCGCTTGGGCGCGCGCGGGCGGTTGTCCTGCTCGCGGGAGGCTGGCTCTTATACACATCT
>NZ_JAIVFO010000071.1 GCF_029991245.1 Xanthobacter autotrophicus | reverse complement strand
CTGCCACAGCCACAGCCCCTGACCCGCCCCGTGTCGCCCTCATCGGCACGGTGGTGGGGGTGAGCGACGCCTACGGCATCTTCCGGATCGAGGCGACGGGCTCAGTGGTGCGCCTGCGCACCGGCGAGAGCTACAACGGTTGGGTTTTGCGTTCCGTACGCCGGCGCGACGCCGAACTTGAGAAAGACCACGGAACGGAGGTGCTGGTGCTGTCCGCGCGCGGGCAGGGCAGCGGCGCGATCGTTTCCGTCGGCCGGTCGGTTCCGGTCGAGCGGGCGCCGGACAGTGCACTGACCACAGCACGACCTACCCCACTGACGGGGTCAGCCCTTGAGGGCACGCACCGCGCTTCCCAGCCCGGTCGCAGGCGAGGCAATTAAGATCCATAAACAGATCATTTTATATAGTATGGATTATTTGTGGATCGAGATGGCATTTGACCCTTGCGGTCGATGGCTTTAAGTCATAAACAGATCATTTAATTACCTAATGGTCTATTTATGGAGCGTTCGGCGATGGCCAAGCCGATCACCCGTCCTTATTCCCGCTACAGCCACGACGCCGTTCTGCTGCTGGGGCAGCTCATCCGTCGCGCCCGCATCGAGCGCAAGATCACGGCCATGGAACTGGCCGAACGCGCCGGGATCTCGCGTGGGTTGGTCCAAAGGATCGAGAAAGGCGACCCCGGCTGCGCGATCGGCGCCGTCTTTGAAGCGGCGGCCGTGGTGGGCGTGCGGCTCTTCGATGCCGATCAGGGGGCGCTCACAAGCGCGATCGGCGCCAACGCGGCGATGCTGACGCTCCTGCCCAAGGCGGTGCACCCCTCGAAACTGGAGGCCAAGGATGATTTCTAAGGCGGGGCCGACCGAGGCGTTCGTCTGGATCTGGCTGCCGGACGAGACTGAACCGGTCGTCGCCGGCCGGCTCGCTGCGGTGGGCGCTCAGCTGCTATTCAACTACGGACGCAGCTATCTCGCGCGGAAGAACGCCATCCCGCTTTATGCGCCCGAGCTGCCTTTGCGCGCGGGCGTGCTGCCGCTCCTCAACGGACTGCACATGCCGAGCTGCATCCGTGACGCGGCGCCCGATGCGTGGGGACGGCGCGTGATCCTCAACCGGAAGTTCGGCGCGAAAGGAGAGAATATCGACGTCACCTCGCTCGACGAACTCACCTATCTTCTGGAGTCCGGCTCGGACCGGATCGGGGCGCTGGATTTCCAGGCATCAGCGACCGAGTACGTCGCCCGCGACGCGACATCCGCCTCCCTTGGCGAACTGATGAACGCTGCGGCCAGCATCGAAAAAGGTCTCCCGCTCACTCCGGAACTCGACCGGGCGTTGCTGCACGGCAGCTCGATCGGTGGTGCGCGCCCGAAGGCGATGCTCGCGTCGGGTGACCGCAAGTATGTCGCGAAATTCTCCTCGCAAAGCGACCTCTACAGCGTCGTCAAGGCCGAGTATGTGGCGATGCGCCTCGCGGCCGCGAGCGGCATGAATGTCGCTCGCGTAGCGCTGGAGCGCGCAGCCGGGAAGGATGTTCTGCTGGTCGAGCGTTTTGATCGCGCGAAGTCTACGGAAGGCTGGCAGCGCCGTGCGATGGTCTCGGCGCTGACCCTACTTGAACTCGACGAGTTGATGGCGCGCTATGCCAGCTATGAGGATCTCGCGACGATCATCCGCCACCGTTTCGTAGCGCCGAGGGAGACGCTGAAGGAGCTCTTCAGCCGCATGCTTTTCAATGTGCTGTGTGGCAACACCGACGATCACGCCCGCAATCATGCCGCCTTCTGGGAGGGCCATAGGCTGATGCTCACACCGGCCTATGATATCTGCCCGCAGGCCAGGACGGGCGGCGAAGCAACCCAGGCCATGCTGATCGCCGGCAATGAGCGGTGGAGCCGGATCGCTCTGTGTCTCGATGCAGCTCCATTGTTCCTCCTCTCTCGCGAAGACGCGATGGCTTTGGCGGCGCACCAGATCACCGTGATCCGTGATCGGTGGGCGGTGATCTGCGCGGAAGCGGATTTGAGCGAAGTCAACAGAAACCTGTTGTGGCGACGGCAGTTCCTCAATCCCTTCGCTTTCGAGGGAGCGCCGCCTTTGCTCGCGGCGCTGCTGGCATGAGGCGGGCTCCGCGACGAACACAAGGCGTCCTGGCCTCCGTTCTTCAAGCTCGTCGTGGAAAGCCCGTCGTAGCGATGCAGAGCAGCGCCTATGATGCCATCGGAATTGACCGAAAGCGGGTCGTCGCCATGATTGAGTCACCGCCCGTATCAGGCCTTGGAAGCGGCAGCCTTTCAGGCAGCGTTGGCGGAACGTCAGATGGCGCGAGCGCATTCGACGTTTATACCGAAGGTGGCTTCCCCGAGGACTTCCGCGGAACCGTTCGCCTGACGCAGGTCTTTAGACCTTTTGACAGTTGAAGCGCCCGACCGCGAGGAAGAGGATTGGAGCGCCACCTCGGCGCCCGATCCGGAGGCCGGAGACGATCCCAGGCTCCGGCAGCGCCCGGAAAAAAGGGCGACAACACGGAGAAACATGATGACGGAAACGACCCACGTGATCGAAGCCACCGCCGCGGAATGGACCACCCCCGAGGTGGTCGAGATTTGCCTCGGCATGGAAGTGACCAGCTACGAGTCCGCCGATATCGACACCGTCGACTGAGCCGGAAGCGCGCCGGAGCCCTCTGATGCCCCTCACGCTCCATATCCTCGGCTCAGGCGCGGGCGGCGGCGTTCCCCAGTGGAACTGCCGCTGCCCTATCTGCGAACGGGCGCGGGCCGGCGACCCCATGGTCAAGGCCCGCACCCAGTCGAGCATCGCCGTGACCCTCGACGGGGCCCGTTACCTGCTCATCAACGCGTCCCCCGACATCCGCCAGCAAATGGCGCTGCTGCCGGCGCTCCACCCGCGCGAGGGGCTGCGCCACACGCCGCTGGCCGCCGCGCTCGTGACCAATGCCGACGTGGACCATATCGCCGGCCTGCTGTCGCTGCGCGAGTCCGAGCCGTTCGCCCTCTACGCCAGCGCCGAAACCCAGGATGCCCTCGCCCAGAACGGTGTCTTCGACGTGGTCAATCCCACCCTCGTTCCGCGTCGCACGGTGGCACTCGACGTGCCGGTCGAGCCATTGCCGGGACTTTCGGTGACGTTGTTCGCGGTGCCCGGCAAGGTGGCCCTCTGGCAGGAGCGCGGCGAGCCGGTGGTTGGCGAGACCACCGGCACCACGGTGGGCGTGCTCCTCAAAGGCGAGGGGCGCCGCATCGCCTATGTACCCGGCTGCGCCGAGGTGACCGATGCGGTGCGAGAGCGGCTCGCCGGCGGCGACGTGCTGCTGTTCGACGGCACCGTCTATGAGGACGACGATATGATCCGCGCCGGCGTCGGGACCAAGACCGGCCGGCGCATGGGCCACGTGCCCATGACCGGGCCCGAAGGCTCCGTCGCCCGGCTGACCGGAACCCCGCTGGGACGGCGGATCTTCGTGCACATCAACAACACCAATCCGGTTCTCGTTGAGGATTCCCTCGAGAACGAAGCCGTCCGTGCCGCCGGCTGGGAGTTGGCCCATGACGGGATGGAGATCACGCCGTGACGGCGGTGACGGCGGCCAGCGTGCCACGCTTGCCGCGCGGCGTCCGTCTGGAACGTGATTCGGCCCGGGGGATCTGGCTGCTGCTCGCCCCCGAGCGTATCTTCGAGCTTGATCAGATGGCGGTCGCCGTCATCGACGAGGTGGACGGCATTTCCTCCATCGCCGCCATCACCCGACGCCTGGCGCAGAAATATGCCGCTTCTCAGGCCCGCGTGGAGGCCGAGATCATCGCCATGATCGAGCGCCTCGTGGCGCAGCGGGTGGTGGATCTTCAGGAGTCCGCGTGATGTCCATGCAGCCGGAATTGGCACAGCGCGAGCCCGCATCTCGCGGGCCTGCGTATCGTCCCTGGGGCCTGCTCGCGGAACTGACACATCGCTGTCCGCTGGCCTGTCCCTATTGCTCCAATCCCCTCGCCCTCGTCTCCAAGAACGAGGAGCTGGACACCGAAACGTGGCTGCGCGTTCTCACCGAGGCGGCGGCCCTCGGGGTCCGGCAGGTGCATCTCTCCGGCGGCGAGCCGACCACGCGCTCCGACATCGTGGAGATCACCGCCGCCTGTCGGCGCCTCGGCCTCTACAGCAATCTCATCACCTCGGGCGTGGGCGCCGCCCGCGCCAAGCTGCCGGCTCTCGCCGAGGCCGGGCTCGACCATGTCCAGCTTTCCCTTCAGGGGGTGAACCAGACGCAGGCGGACGCCGTCGGCGGCCTTGCCGGCAGCCATCAGGCCAAGCTCGCCTTCGCCGCCGACGTGACCGCCTGCGGCCTGCCTCTGACCCTCAATGCAGTGATCCATCGCGGCAACATCCACGACACCGATGCCATGATCGATTTCGCGCTCCGCCTCGGCGCGCGACGGCTGGAGGTGGCACACACCCAGTTTTACGGCTGGGCGCTGGCCAACCGCGCCGCCTTGATGCCGGCCCGCGAAGATGTCGTCACCACCATCCGCAGGGTGCAGAAGGCGCAGGTGGAGCTGAAGGGGCGCCTCGCCATCGACCTCGTGGTGCCGGATTATTTCGCGCGCTACCCTAAGGCCTGCTGCGGCGGCTGGGGACGGCGTCTGATCAGCGTCACCCCTGCCGGCAAGGTGCTGCCGTGCCACGCGGCGGAGACCATCCCCGGCCTCACGTTCTTCTCCTGCTGGGAACGCTCGCTGGCGGAGATCTGGGCCTCGCCGGCCTTCGAGGCGTTCCGCGGCACCGACTGGATGCAGGAACCCTGCCGCTCCTGCGACCGCAAGGAATGGGATTTCGGCGGCTGCCGCTGCCAGGCATTCGCGCTCACGGGAGACGCCGCGGCCACGGATCCCGCCTGCTCCTTCTCGCCGGAGCATGCGCGGATCAGCGCCCTCGCCACGCAGGAAAGCACCTCGGCGCCGCCGCCGTACATCCCCCGGCGCGCCGCGAAGGACGTCGTCTCGGCGTGACGGCGGGAGATCAGGGACCCCTCCCCGCCTGATCCTGCCGCGACTACCGAGCGCCCGGTCGCGCCGCAGGCTACCCGGATCCCCGAAATCCGCCAGGCCCTACGCCCGATGGACCCCGCCCGCCGGGCCTTCGTGCCAGACAAGCACGTGATGGGTTCCGGACGAGGGCCGCGACGCCCCGCGCCCACACGCAAAGCCGCGCCTACGGCACCGGGACAGGGGAAAAGGATGGTGCAGCGAAACGGAGCGCAGTCGAGCCCGCGTGGCCGCTCAGCGGGTAGCGCCGCGCGCAAACGGAAATGGTGCGCTCTGGCGGAACGGTTTCGAACCCAAGGGGTTGGCAACGCCGAATGGCCGTCGCCGACGGTTCGGAACCCCTCTGGAGCGAAGCGGTCGAAGACCGCGACAGCGTGAAGAGAAGACAGTGGTGCGGGTGGTCGGACTCGAACTGACACTCTGTCACCAAGAACGGATTTTGAATCCGTCGCGTCTATCAGTTCCGCCACACCCGCAGGGCCGCCATCATAGTCCATCATAAGCGCGGACGGCGCGCGATTCCATCCGGCTGCATGGGTGCTCATATGCCTTGAGGTCCACGCCATGTCCAGGTGGCCCTCCCGCCGTCCGCGCAAGAGGGTTATTCCCTTCTCCCCGCTGCGGCGACACCCTGCTCAGGGTCCCCTTGCGGTGAAAAATGGCCGACCGCTTCCAACCATGGTCGCAAGCGGTCGGCCAGTGCCGCCCCGGGGGGGGGAGGAACGCTGCAGTTCGACGAATGTCTCCCAGGGGGGTCCGTCAATGCAGCTCGGCCAGCGCCGTATCCATGACCTTCTGCGCCTTGCCGGGATGCTTCATCGCCTTCGCTGCATCCAGATTGATCGGCTCGCCGACCGCGATGGCCATCACCATGCCCATCGCGTAGTGCGGCCGGCATTTGACGCCGTAGACGCCCGGCACGGAGAAGGTATGCGAGACGGTCTCACTCGGCTTACCGGCGAAGGGCTCCGCGCCCTCCGGGGCCATATTGCGAATCAACTCGGCATTGTGGCCGGGGTCCACCGAAACGAAGGTCACCGTGTCGCCGGGCGCGATCTTCAGGGCGTCGGGCTGGAACACCATCATGCCCTTCTCGCCCTTGCTCAGCATCTTCACCTGGAAATCGGTGGCCTGCGCGGGCGCCGCCACGAGCAATCCCGCGACAATTCCGAGCCAGGGGGCCTGCTTCCTGATCATGATCATCCTCTCCTTTGGCCCGGCGGTGCCGGGAGCTTGGCATGCGTCAAACGGGGCGGAAGGCGCCGGGCGGAAGGCGCCGGGCGGAATGTTGCCCGGCGTTACATAGGCGTAGTGCAGCGCGTCTAGCTGCGCCCACAGCACCTCGGTCTTGAAGGTGAGCGCCGCGAGCACCGCGCGCTGTTGCTCGACCGTGACCGCGTGGCGTTTCACATAATCGAGCGCGAACTGGGCATCGCGCGGCGCCTGATCGAGGCGGCGGCGGAAATAGGCGACCACCGTCTCGTCGATGAAGCTGTAGTTCTTCAGCATGCCGGCGATGCGGCGGCGATGGATCGAGGGGGCGAACAGCTCCGTCAGGCTGGAGGCGACGGCCTCCAGAAGCGATTTCTCGCGCACGAAACGCACGTAGGCCTCCACCGCGAACCGCGTGGTGGAAAGGGCGCCCTGCTGCGAGACCACATAGTCCCGGTCGAGCCCGAGCCCATCAGTGAGGATCAGCCAGCGCTCGATGCCGCCCGGGTCCTCGCAGTTGCCGTCGTGATCGGTCACACGATGCAGCCACTCGCGTCGCAGCTCGCGGTCCTCGCAGCGGCCGATGAGCGAGGCGTCCTTGCGCGGAATGGCGGCCTGATAGCAGTAGCGGTTGAGCGCCCAGGCCTGCACTTGCCCCTTGTCCAGATGGCCGCCGTGCAGCAGGTCATGGAAGGGGTGAAGGTCGTGGTAGCGCTCGGTCCCGATGGCGCGTAGCGCCGTCTCCAGATCAGCGGGGCTCATGGGGGCCGATCCCGTGTCGAGCGCCAGGATGAAGTGTTTGTTCATGGCCAGATCTCCCTGCCGTCGCGGGCCGAACACGGCCCGTTGCCCGCGTTCCGTGCCCTGATGCACGGGGGCCACGGTCCTACGCCCGGCGGCAGCGCTCGCCGCGGCTGCTCCGCGCGGCCCGCCTTGGCTCGACCGCTGCGTCTTGCGCATGGGGCCGGGACAAGGGACGCGGTGACGCGCTTTGATCTGTCGCAAGAGGGCCCTCTCGAGCTCCCGTCCGTCTACCTCAGGTCGATCGTGGCCTTCACGGCCCCGACCGCCACGTGTGGATTCGCCGGAATGCTGACAGCCGGTCGAAATGCCGTCAACGCGAACAAGGTCGATTCGACCGAAAGTACAAAATCTATACAGGCCAGGTGGTGCGATCTTCTGGAAGGCTGCGCGATTCTGTTGTTGGCGTGCGTGGAAGGTGTTAAACGCGACGCGCATTGACGATGACGGCGCCGCGCACGCTTGAAAATCCCGGCAGCGGCTGACGGCTCGCGGTGCCGATGAAGCCCGTCGCCGGGCTCGATTGTGCGGAGTGTTCCTTGACCCTAGAGGCTTTGGTCGAAGCAGGTCCGGTGCTCGGCGTGGACGGCGTGAGCTATGCCTATGGAGCCCGGAAGGTTCTGTCAGGGGTGAGCTTTGCGGTGCGCCCGGGCCAATTTCACACGCTCCTCGGCCTCAACGGCGCGGGCAAGACCACCCTGATTTCCCTGATCACGGGGCTGTTTCACACCCGGACAGGACATATGGCAGTGATGGGCCACGACATCGCCCGGACCCCCATCATGGCGCTCACCCGTCTCGGCATCGTCTTCCAGGCGCGCACGCTCGATCCGGACCTGACGGTGCTGCGCAATCTCGCTTATCACGGCGCGCTGCGTGGCCTGCCCCCCAAGGTCGTCCGGGCGCGCGCGCTCGACATCCTCGAGCGCTTTGCCCTCGCCTCGCGCCGGGACGATCCCGTCCGCACTCTCTCTGGTGGTCAGCAGCGCCGGGTGGAGATCGCCCGGGCGCTGATCCATGAGCCGTCCGTGCTGGTGCTCGACGAGCCGACGGCGGGCCTCGATCCGGCCGCCCGGACAGACATCGTGGCGCTCGTCCGCGCGCTGGTGGCCGAGCGGGGCCTCGGCGTCCTGTGGACCACCCATCTGTTCGACGAGATCGTGCCGAGCGACGCGGTGACGGTGCTGCACCAGGGCCGCGTGCTGTTCGACGGCATCGCGCAGGAATTGGCGCAGGCCGGCTCCCTCGGCGAAGGCTTCCGCCGGCTGACAGAAAGGGTTGCCCCATGAGCGATCGGGTCAGCGGTGGGACCAGCGCCTGGGTCCATTGCTTCCTCGGCATCCTGACGCGCGAGATGCTGCGCTTCGTGATGCAGCGCGGACGCTTCCTCTCCGCGCTGGTGCGTCCCCTGGTCTGGCTGTTCGTCTTCGCCGCGGGCTTCCGGACGGTGATGGGGATGTCGATCATCCCGCCCTATGCGACCTACGTGCTCTATGAGGTCTATGTCACGCCCGGCCTCTCGGCGATGATCCTGCTCTTCGGCGGCATGCAGTCATCCCTGGCCATGGTCTACGATCGCGAGATGGGATCCATGCGCGTGCTGCTGACAAGCCCGTTCCCGCGCTGGTACCTGCTGATCGCCAAGCTGGTGGCGGGGGTCATCGTCGCGGTGGCGCAGGTCTATGTCTTTCTCGCCATCGCCTGGTTCTGGGAGGTGAAGGCGCCGGCCTTCGGCTATTTGACGGCGCTGCCAGCCCTCATCCTTTCCGGTGTCATGCTGGGCGCCATCGGCCTGCTTCTTTCCTCCATGATCAAGCAACTCGAGAACTTCGCCAGCGTGATGAACTTTGTGATCTTTCCGATGTTCTTCACTTCCTCGGCGCTCTACCCCATCTGGAAGATCGAAGAATCGAGCCCGCTGCTGGCCTTCATCTGCCGCTTCAACCCATTCACCCACGCGGTGGAGCTGATCCGCTTCGCCCTCTATAATGAGGTGGCGTGGACCAGCCTTGCGGTGGTTGCCGGGGCGAGCCTCGTCGCCTTGGCATGGTCGGTCTCGGCCTATAATCCCGCGCGCAGCGCCGCGACCTTCCGGGCGCTGGCGCGCAATTATACCAACGGCCATTGAGGGTGACTCTCTGGGGCTTTCGGTTGAGTGCGATCGCTGATTCCATGGTGCGGGGAGGATTCGCGCCATGGCCTCTGCGGTGAAGCTTCGGACGGACTACTCGGCTTCGGATTTGCGGCGGCTCGCCGCTGCTTCGAAACACGCCAGCCAGAGCCGGCGGCTGCTGTCGCTGGCAGCGGTCCTTGATGGGATGGATCGCGCCGAGGCGGCTCGGATCGGTGGCATGGATCGTCAGACCCTGCGCGATTGGGTTCACCGCTTCAACGCGCTCGGCCCCGACGGGCTGCGCGACATCCGCTCCAAGGGCCATCCGCCCCGGCTGTCGAAGGCGCAGCTGGCCGAACTCGCTGAGATCGTCGAGACCGGCCCGGATCGCAGGGTCCACGGCGTCGTCCGGTGGCGGCGACTCGACCTGAGGAAGGTCGTCGCGGACCGCTTCGGCGTCGCATACCACGAGCGAACCATCGGCAAGATCCTCAAGGTGATCGGCTTCTCGCACATCAGCGCCCGCCCCCGTCACCCGGGGCAGGACCCCGAGGTCATGGAGGACTTCAAAAAAACTTCCCCCGCACCCTGAACGCTCACGTCGGGCACCTGCCGAAGGGGCGCCGCATCGAGGTCTGGTTCCAGTGTATGGTTCACCTCCGGTTTGCAAGAAGAAACGACGGCCCAGAAGACCCTGCTTCAGCGTATCCGGCTTGTTTGAGGGCAGATCATGCCCGAGCCACAATGGGAGCCGCTGGGATGCGTTCCTTACAAGACGACCAGATCCTTTGATCTTCTGCCACCACCAGGTTTCGCATATCCAGTTGAAGCAGAGAAACAATCTACTGGAACCATCAGGTTGCGCATCTGATCATATCCACGGTGCCATCGTTTTCCTCTCGCAAGTCATTCGAACAAGCCTTATGCAGGGCGCGGTTCGAAAATCGTATTGTGGGTTAAAAGTGCCCAAATGACACGTGCGACCTCATGAATCCCCTCATTTTCGCAGGGACTCATATTGGCCAAATTTCGTGGACAAATGACGCGCATCGAGAATTCCATCCCAGCGAAGCGTGGCCATGAACCATCCGATCAAGCGCGTTGAATTTGTTAAAAAATATCTCGATGGCATATTCGCCGACGATCTTCACGCCAAGCGCGTGATGTCACTTGCCAATGGCGCGCTCGGCGTCATGACGGGCGCGTCGCTTGCGGTGTCGATGATCGGCCAATCCCTGGCCCAAGCGCGGGGCCTGCTGAGCAAGCACGCCATCAAGCAGGTCGATCGGCTATTGAGCAATCAGGGCGTCGTCGTGTGGGACATGTTCGCCTCGTGGGTGGCGGAAGTTGTTGGCGCGCGCAAGACGATTGTCGTTGCCATGGACTGGACGGATTTCGACGCTGACGGTCAGGCGACGCTGGCCTTGAGTCTCGTCACCAACCACGGGCGGGCCACGCCCTTGTTGTGGCTGAGCGTCTTGAAGGACGAGTTGAAGGACCAGCGCAACGACTTCGAGGACCTCTGCCTTGCCCGCCTGGCGCAGGTGTTGCCCGAGGGTGTCGCGGTGACGATTCTGGCCGATCGTGGCTTCGGCGACGCCAAGCTGTTCGACTTTCTCGACACGTTGGGGTTCGCCTATGTCATCCGGTTTCGCGGCAATATCCATGTCAGCGCGGCCGATGGGCAAACGCGCCCGGCCGCCGCGTGGGTAGGCAAGGGAGGACGAGCGCGCAAGCTGCGCGACGCCGAGGTTACGGCGGGCCGGCACAAAGGTTGGGGCGGTCGTCTGTGTTAAGGCCAGGGATATGAAAGAGGCTTGGTGTCTGGCCGCCAGCAACGCCGAGGCGACAGCGCGCGAGATCATGAACTATTACGCCAAACGCTGGACGATCGAGCCGGGATTTCGAGACATGAAGGACCTTCGTTTCGGCATTGAACCGCCCCTAGTTTTCTAGACGCCCTCGGCTTTCACTTTGTGCTGCCGTTCGAACTCGATGGGCGACAGCATCCCGTTCCGTGCGTGCTTGCGGGTCGGATTGTAGAACATCTCGATGTAATCGAACACGTCGCGACGTGCCTCGTCGCGCGAGCGGTAGACCGTGCGGCGGATGCGTTCGCGCTTGAGCAGGTTGAAGAAGCTCTCGGCCACGGCGTTGTCGTGGCAGTTCCCGCGACGGCTCATCGAGGGCTGCAGATCGTGGTGTTTCAGGAACGAAGCCCACTCCATGCTGGTGAACTGACTCCCCTGATCCGAATGCACCAGCACACGGTCCTTCGGCTTGCGTCGCCAGACGGCGGACAGCGACGCCTGAAGCACGACGTTGGTCGTCTGCCGGGCCTGCACGGACCAGCCGACGACGCGGCGGGAGAAGAGGTCGATCACGACCGCCAGATAGGCGAAGCCTTGGTGGGTGCGGATGTAGGTGATGTCGGTCACCCAGGCCTTGTCAGGCGCCTCCGCGTCAAACCGGCGATCGAGCGTGTTGTCGACCGCCAGGGATGGCTTGCCTCCATAGTGGCCGGGGCGGCGCAGTAGCCGATCTGCGCCCGGATGCCGGCAAGCCGCGTCAGCCGCGCAACCCGGTTCGGACAGCAGCTCTCGCCCATGTCCGCCAGATCGTCGTGAAGCTTCTCGCTCCATGCCGCGCGGATCAGCTCGGTCTGCCGTTGGTCTTCCTGCGCCCGCTTGCTCAGCGGGTCCTTCAGCCAGGCGTAGAAGCCGCTGGGCTGGACACGCAGGCACCGGCACATGGCACGGATCGAAAACAGCAGGCGATGCTCAGCGATGACCGCGTACTTCACTTTGCATCCTTGGCGAAGTACGCGGCCGCTTTTTTTTGATGTCGCGCTCCTCCGTCACGCGCTGCAACTCGCGCTTCAGCCGGCGGACCTCAGCGGCCTGCTCGTCATCGCGGGCCACGGCAGCAGGCCTGCCGTACCGCTTCCTCCACTCGTAGAGCGAGTACTTGCTGATCCCCAGCCGCGCAGCCACCTCCGCAACCGGATAACCCCGCTCAGTGATCTGAACGACCGCGTCTTGCTTGAAGTCCTCGGTGAAGTTCGCTTTGCCCATCGGGGCCTCCTTGCCTCAAAATTTAGGGAAGAAGGCGTCCAGGAATCTAGGGGCGGTTCACTGCATGATGTACCTCCGTTGCTGGACTGGACTGATTATCCGCCAGAGGGAGGAGGCGAACCATCCCATAAGATGAGGCCCGGATCGGTCAGAAGAACGGCATCGTCCGGCAATGGGCGCGGCGCGGAACGCGACCCCGCCAGCCCGCCGACCAGCGCTACGACAATGCCTGGCTGTTCGGGGCCATCTGCCCGGCGCGCGGCGTCGGTGCCGCCTTGACGCTGCCCTATATCGGTACCGAGGCCATGCAGATGCACCTCGACGAAATCTCGACCATGGTCGCTCGGGGATCGCACGCCGTGCTGCTGCTCGATCGCGCCGGATGGCACACTACGAGGATGCTCACCGTCCCGAACAACATAACGCTGATCTTCCTGCCGTCGCGCTCGCCGGAGATGAACCCGGTCGAGCAGATCTGGCAATATCTGCGATCGAACTTTCTCTCCAACCGCGTCTTCGAGACCTACGCCGACATCGTCGATGCCGCCTGCGAGGCGTGGCGCAGCCTCACCGAAAACCCAGAAACCATCACATCCATCGGCATGCGCCAACGGGCGCATATCGGTCATTCATAAGGGCCGTTGGTATAACGAGACCTGTGCGCGGTTGGCTTATCGTGCTGATTTGATGAATGGAATGCGGTCTTTGGCGGGTTGCTGGTGAGGATGCCTGCCCTCTGTTGATCACCGACGCCGGAGGTCGGCAACTTCTCGAACCTCCCCTACGCGGCAGCTGCGAGGATGCTCAGGGTTCGTCTCATGTTGGAGGCGATTGCGGTGAGGCGGATCTGCAGGGAAGCCTTCGCCAAACCCAACCATCGGATCCGCCGGAGCCCATAGGATCGCTTCCAGGTCCCGAAGATCTTCTCGATCCGGCCCCGGATCCGGTGGATCGGTTGGTTTCAGGCATCGAGCCGGGCCAGGGTCTCCTGCTCGTCATGCCCCCACATGTGGGTGGCGACGATGCGTGGCGTTCCGCCCTTGCCCCGAACGGCCGCCCGGAACGTCTCGCCGCGGTAGGCGCTGTCGGCGAAGACCTGACCGGGATCGTCGGGAAGGGCGCCGCCGCCGGCCTTGCCGTCATGAACGTTGGCCGGGGTGATGGCGATCTCCTCGACCAGCGCAGTGTCGGCGTCGGCACCGACATGGGCCTTGAAGCCATGAACCGCCGGCTTGCGCTTGTGCTTGACCCACCGCGCTTCCTCGTCGCCCTTGCTGGCGGAAGCGATGATGGTGGCGTCGACGAGCGTGCCGGTCTTCACCCGCACCGCATTGGCCTTCAACTGGGCCGTCACATCGTCGAACAACACCTCGTCGAGCCCTCGGGTGGTCAACGCCTTGCGGAAGCGAACGAAGGCGGTGCGTTCCGGCGTCGGCTCGGCGCCGGAGAAACCACAGAACCGGCGGAACGACGCACGATCGTCGAGAGCCTCGGCGAGCTTCACGTCCGACAGGTCGTACCAGACGGCGAGCAGCAGCGCCTTGAACAGCGCCAGAGGCAGCCAAGCCGGCTCGCCCTTCGCCGCGCAGGAGATATCGGCGAGCCGCAGATCGACGCAAGCCCAGTCGATCAACGTCGCCAGATCGTCCAAGGAAGAATGCCGACGCCCCGCATCGCCGAACCCGAAGCTCTCCTGCCCGATCCGCCGCCGCGACATGGAACACCTCAATCCATTGCGTTGATTGAGTGAATCATGTCAGCTGGCTATCGTCGAGAACTATCCGCGCACAGGTCTCATAACGTAACGCGCGATCCAGCCGCCGAGAGGCCTCCTCTGCCCCGCGTCGCAGGGAGCCGCCCTACTTGGTTGGCCGGATCGCCGCGCCCCAGGGATAGCGCCCCACCTTCACCGTGCGCACCGCCGTCAGCGAGGGCACGTCGATCTCGGTGACGTCGCCCGAGACGCCGTTGGTGACCCAGAGTCGGTCCTCCTCCGGGGTCAGATCCATATGCCACACGCGCCGACCCACCAGGATGTACTTGATGACCTCGTAGGTCTTGGCATCCACTACTGCCACTTGGTTGGCCGGGCCGAGCGCGACGAAGACATACTTACCATCGCGGGTCATGCGCATGCCCACCGGCTGGACCTTGTCCTTGGACACGCCCGGGATCTTGAAGGAAATCTTCCGTCGGATGGCGCGGCTGGCGGTCTCGATCACCGCCACCGCGCCACCGATCTCCGAGGAGACCCACAGCTCCTTATCGTTGTGACTGAAGATAGCGAAGCGCGGGCGGGGACCGACGAGAATGTTGTCGGTCACGGTGAGGGAGGCGAGATCGATCCAGTGGGCCATGTTGGTGGTCTCGGAGGTGACTATGGCGAAGCGCCCGTCGTGGGAGACGGCGACGCCCTCCGGCTCCTCGCCCACCTTCACCTGGCCCGCGACAGTGCGGCTGTCCACATCGACAATGGTGGCGATGGCATCGTTCTCGTTGGCGATGATCAGGCGCCTGTTGTCTGGATGTAAGGCGAACTGCTCCGGATCGGCACCGGACGGCAGGTTGTGGATGACCTTCCTGGTGGCCACATCGACCACCTGGACCGTGTCGCCGTCGGAGGCGCAGACATAGAGCTTGGAGAAGTCCGACGAAAAGGTGATGCCGCGCGGCCGGCGGCCGACCGGAATCTCGTCGATAACCTTCCCGCTGGTGGTATCGACCACGGAAATCTTGTTGTCCTTCTCGCTGGAAACGTAGAGCAGATGGGCGGACGCAGGCGGGGCGAGCGCAGTGAGCGCAGCAATGAGGGCGAGGCAGCGGATCGGCACGGGCATTCCTCCAGAGATCTTGCGGTCGTCGACCGGGCTGTTATTCGGGTGACGGGAACGGACACTTCGTCTCCGGCGCGTCGCGCCCGAGGGTGTCTAGCTCCGTGACCCGATGCTCGAAGCCAGGAATTGGGGCGAAGGCCGTAACGCCCTCGCCGTGGGTCAGCGCGATGGGCTGGCGCAGCTGCCGGTTCCACGGCCGGAATGTGGCCATGGCCCCCTTGTAGCCGCCGAGGGCAAAGGCGGGCGCGGTCAGCGCTGCGGCGATCGTTCCCGGCTCGGTCGAGCCGCTGCGGGTGACCGCCTCGCCGAGGGCGCGTACGGCCATGAAGGCGGCGTAGTCGTAGGCATCCATCGCCCGGCCGTTGATCTTCATGAAACGGTCCTGTATCTGCGCTGCTGCCCAGCCGCGGACGCGGTCGTTCCAGGCCGTGGGCGTCAGGCCGGTCGAGCCGGCCACTGGCCGGGGCAGCCAGGTGGCATAGGGGAACTGGCGACCAAAATCGCGGGTCTCGTCGGCGACCACCACCACGTCATAATCGCCGGCCTGGGTCAGCACCGGGATCTCCTGCGAGGCGGTGCGTCCATCGGTCGGGTCGGCCCAGATCTTCTCGGCGACGACCTTGAGCCTGAACTTGACGGCGGAGGCGCGGAAGGCATCGGCGAGCAGGCCGTCGCCCGCCTCGGGGCCGCGCACCAGCAGGAGATGGCTCCAGCGTTTCTTCGCGAGATATTGCATCAAGGCGTCGGCGAGCATGTCGCGCGAGGGCAGCGTGTGGAAGAGGTTCGCCCGGCAGTCCGCCTCCCGGAGGCGCGTGTCGGGGGCGCCGGAGTTGAACACAAGCCCGCCGGCGGTCTTGGCGAGATCGGCCGCTGCCAGCACCTCGTCGGCCGGTGCATCGATGATCAGGTAGCGCTCACCGGCGTCTAGCGCCGCCTTGACCGCGTCCAGCAGACGGCCGTCCTCGGGAACGCTCCGCTCACCGAGGACCCAGCTCTGGCCGGAAAACCGGCCCGTCGCCGCGTTATCGAGAAATCCGAGCCGGGCTCCTTCCAGCCCTCCCTTCGGCGGTGGGGGCGGGGTTTCGGCCTCGAATCCAAGGGCCGGCACCTCCCGCGTGATGAACGACACGCGAATGTCGAGCTGGGCTGCTCCTACGCGACTGCCAAAAAACGGGAAAGCAGCCAGCGGCAGTGCGGCTCCTGCCACGCAGCAAAATCGAAGGCAGCACATAAAAATAAAAAAGAGTATCTTCTGCATTATTGTTTATCCGAGGTCTTTCTCCAGCCACAGCCTAGCACCGGCGCGCCTCCGGTTCCAGGGGACAATTATCGACCCAAGCACAAGTTGTGATGCGTGAATTTTGTACCAAAGAACAACTTTACGCCGAAGGGGTGATGGCGATAGTTTCCAGGTCTTCACAAACTAAAGGCAAAAGAGCCGCCCCGGGGCATCCCGGGAAGGAAAATTGAAAGCGGTCATTGTCCTCGGGAGGAGGCATTTAATGTTCACTCGTGTTTCCGCATGGCACCTTGTCCGGATCGGCGCTGTCATGGCCGCCGTTTCCGTCGGCCTTCTGGTGGGCGTTGGCCCGCGGTCGGCTGGCGCACACGGCGATGTGATCCCGCAGCCGGTCGACACCGCCGGCCTCAACAACGTCGGAGCTAGCTGGCTCAAGGAAAACCCCTATCGCCTGAAGGGCGGCGAGCAGTACAAGAAGGCCATTGAGGTTGGCGAGCACGGTTATGCTGCCAATTGCGCGCGCTGCCATGGGCTTCAGGTCATCTCCGGCGGTATCGCTCCGGATCTGCGCTACCTCGACGACGGCGCAGAGGGCGATGAATGGTTCATGAGCCGCATCCGCGGGGGCTTTTCGCAGAACGGTACCTATAAGATGCCGCCCTTCGAGAACGTGCTGAACCAGGAGGCGATGTGGGCTATCCGTTCCTATATCGAAACCCGTGAAAAATAGGTTCTGGCTCGTGGCGCTGCTGGCGCTTGTCGCCGCGCCGGCCGCCGCCCGGCCGCTCGATGACGTTCTGAGTTCGGGCACGCTGGTCATAGCTGTCTATCGGAATTTTGCGCCTTGGTCGTTCGAGGAGAGCGGAACGCTCACCGGAATCGACGTAGAGATTGGCCGTCTTCTCGCTGAGCATCTTCATGTGGCGCCGAAGTTCCTGGCGCGCATGCCCGGCGAGGACGTGGACAGCGATCTGCGCGCCAACGTCTGGCGCGGCGACATCGTCGACCGCGTGATGGCCGACGTGATGCTGCATGTGCCGGTGGACAAGGAGCTTGGCCTCCGCAACGACATGGTGGTGATCTGCTGCGCCTACGAGCAGGAGCGCATGGCGGTGGTCGTCGATCCCGAAGCCGTTCCGGCCGTGAGCTTCGGCGCCTTCCGCAACCGCAAGATCGCGGTGGAGGGGGGCTCCACGGCCGATCTCCTGCTTTCAGCGCTCTACAACGGCGCGATCTCCGACAATGTCCGGCGTGCGACGAGCTTTGAGGCGGCGGTGGCACAGTTTTCCTCAGGCGAGGTTCCGGCCCTGATGGCGACGCGGGCGCAAGTGGAATGGGCGGCGGCGAAGGCCGGGCGTCGGGTTTCGGTGGAGGAATGGCCGCTCCTCGGCGTCGTGAAGACCTCTTGGCCGGTTGGCCTCGCGACGCGGGTGGATGCGCACGACCTAGCCTATGCGCTGGAGGATGCGCTGACCGAAGCGGCCAAGGACGGCCGGCTTGCCGCCATCCATGCGCGGTTCAACGTGACTTGGCAGCCGCCCGCGAATTGAGCTCCGGAGAGGTTCTACCACTAAGCATTGGCAGCCAAACCGCCAGTGTTCCGATGATCGCAGGAGGCTGCAGATTAGCACCTATTGGCAATAAACTCGGTGCGGCAGGGCGCGTATCATCGTCAGGCTATCGATGAACGCCCGGAGAGGCGCACCGGACAGGGGCTCGCCCGCGGCAGGGAAGAGAAACGCACCAGGAGGAACGCATTCCATGACGATCAGAAAATTCGCACTCGCGGCCCTGAGCATAGTTTCGCTCGTGGCCGGCGTCGGATGGGTGCACGCCGAGGGGCCGACCATCGCCGACTTGCTCAAGGATCAGGACAATCCGAAGAGCGTGCTCACCAATGGCCTCGGAGTCCAGGGCCAGCGCTTTTCTCCCCTCGACAGGCTGAACAGGAACAACATCAAGGGACTCGTTCCCGCCTGGGCGTTCTCGTTCGGTGGCGAGAAGCAGCGCGGGCAGGAAGCCCAGCCGATCGTCTATGACGGCACCATCTACGTCACGGCCTCCTACTCGCGCATCTTCGCGGTCGAATCGCGTACAGGCGAGAAGCTCTGGGAGTACGAGGCCCGGCTGCCGGAGGGCATCCTGCCCTGCTGCGATGTGGTCAACCGCGGCGCGGCGATTCTCGGCGACAAGGTATTCTTCGGTACGCTCGACGCCCGGCTCGTCGCGCTCGATGCCAAAACCGGCAAGGTGGTGTGGCGCAAGAAGATCGACGATTTCGAGGCGGGCTATTCCTATACCGCCGCGCCCCTGATCGTCCCCTCCAAGCGCGGCCCGCTGCTAGTAACCGGGGTCTCGGGCGGCGAGTTTGGCGCGGTGGGCCGCGTTGAGGCGCGTAACCCTGAGAACGGCGAGCTTGTCTGGTCGCGCCCGGTGATCGAAGGCTTCGTGGGCCTGCTGGACGGCAAGCCCTCCACCATGACCGGCAAGGCGGGCGAGACCTGGCCAGGCGAGATGTACAAGACCGGCGGCGGCGCCACCTGGCTCGGCGGCACCTATGATCCGGAGACCAACCTGATCTTCTTCGGCACCGGCAATCCGGCGCCGTGGAACTCCTACACCCGTCCAGGCGACAACCGCTGGACGGCGTCGCGGCTTGCCCTTGATCCCGACACCGGCGAGATCAAATGGGCCTTCCAGACCACGCCCCACGACGGCTGGGACTTCGACGGTGTGAACGAGTTCATCTCGTTCGACCTCAAGAAGAACGGCGCCACCGTCAAGGCGGGCGCCACGGCCGATCGCAACGGCTTCTTCTACGTGCTCGACCGCACCAACGGCAAATTCCTCTCGGCGACGCCGTTCGTAAAGCAGATTACCTGGGCCAAGGGCATCGGCCCGGACGGCCGGCCGATCTACAATGAGGAAAGCCGCCCCGGCGATCCCTCCAAGGCCGAGCCCGGCAAGCCCGGCAAGTCGGTGTTCTCGGTGCCGTCGTTCCTCGGCGGCAAGAATTGGATGCCGATGGCCTATTCGAAGCAGACGGGGCTGTTCTACGTGCCGTCCAACGAATGGGGTATGGACATCTGGAACGAGCCGATCACCTACAAGAAGGGCGCGGCCTTTCTTGGCGCCGGCTTCACCATCAAGCCGATCTTCGAGGATCACATCGGCTCGCTGAAGGCGATCGATCCGGCGACCGGCGAGATCAAGTGGGAGTATAAGAACAAGGCGCCCCTGTGGGGCGGCGTTCTGACCACCGCTGGCGGCCTCGTCTTCATGGGCACGCCGGAAGGCTACCTCAAAGCGTTCGATGCGAAGACCGGCGAGGAATTGTGGAAGTTCAACACCGGTTCCGGTATTGTTGGGTCACCAATCACCTGGGAGCAGGACGGCGAGCAATGGGTCGGCGTCGTCTCCGGGTGGGGTGGCGCAGTTCCGCTCTGGGGTGGCGAGGTCGCCAAGGTGATCAAGAACATCAGCCAGGGCGGCTCTATGTGGGCCTTCAAGCTGCCGAAGACCGTTGCTGCGAAATGAGGGTAGCCGAGAATGCTTCCTAGCGGAGGCGATCGATTGGGTCAATGCGGCGCCGGACAAGCTCCGGCGCCGCACCGGAGCAGGCGCTATGCACAAGTTCCTAATCATCGACGACCATCCGCTGTTCCGTGAAGCGATCCAATTGGTCATTCAGTCGGTCTATCCCAAGGCCGAGATGCACGAGGCCGCCAGCGTCGATGCCGCCATCGAGGTGATTTCGGGCCAGCGGCGCGGCTATGATCTTGCGCTGCTCGATCTCTCGATGCCTGGAACCAAGGGTTTCGACGGCCTCCTGATGATCCGCTCACGATTTCCCCGTCTGCCGATCTTGATGATCTCCGGCCTTGATGACCAGGGTGTCGTCCGCGAGGCGCTGAGCTATGGCATTTCCGGCTTTGCCTCGAAATCCGCGAAGAAGGCGGAACTGGCCCAGGCGGTGCAGAAAGTCATCGGCGGGTCCGTCTATCTGCCGGACGGGTACGAAAGTGGGGCGACATCCTCCGGCAGACCGGAGAATTTGGAGCTTATAGCGCGGCTCTCCAGCCTGACATCCCAGCAGATGCGAGTGCTGCAAATGCTCCGGCAGGGCAAGTTCAACAAAGAGATCGCCCATGAACTCGACGTGGGCGAGACGACGGTGAAAGCGCACATCTCCGGGATCCTGCGCAAGCTCAACGTCCTCTCGCGCACCCAAGCGGTAATCGAAACGTCCAAGATTAATTTCAATCAGATCCTCGACGAGGACGCTGGCCACCAGCACTGAACGACGCCGGCGCAAAGCTCGGGGTGCAGGCCGGCACCTGGTGGGTCTTCTTTCCGCGCCTACTCCAGCAAATGGGCCATGAGCGCGCGCAGCTCGGCTGGTTTGACCGGCTTGCGCAGCAGCTCGATGCCGGCGGCAGCGACACGGGCCTCGGTTTCCTCGCTGTAGTCAGCAGTCACGACGATGGCCGGCACATCGACCCCGCAGCTTGCGTGGACAGCAGCAATGGCGTCGAGGCCGGAGCCGTGGTCGAGATGGTAATCCACCAGCAGCAGATCGGGTGCGCGGCCACGCTGGGCGACCACCTCCTCCATCTCGCTCAGGTCGCAGATGGGAACCGCCTTGCAGTCCCAGCGCTTGATGAGCTCCGCGGTGGCCTCGCGCACCGCCGAATCGTTATCGATCACCACGACAAGGGCGCCGGACAGGCCCCTGCCCTGGCTTGGATGATCCTCGAACGGCTGGGCGAGGGGCAGCGGCAACCCTTCGGTCCGCGGTAGCTCCACGGAGAACTTCGAGCCCCTACCCACCTCCGACTCCAGCGCCAGGCGGTGCCCGAGGGTGCGGATGAGGCGCTGTACAATGGAGAGGCCCAACCCCAGCCCCACCACCTCCGGTTCGGATGCCGCGCCCTTGCCGCGGTGGAATTCGTCGAAGATGGCGCAATGCTGGTCTTTGGGGATGCCGGAGCCGGTGTCGATCACCTCAATGCGGATCCAGTCGTGCCGGTGTCTGACCCCCACCAGCACGCGCCCCTTCTCCGTGTAGCGCAGGGCATTTGAGACGAGATTCTGCAGGATCCGCTTCAGCATCAGCGGATCGGTGGAGACGTGGACGCTGGATGGCACCACCCGGAGGTCGAGATTGCGAAGATGGGCGATAGGTGCGAAGTCGTTGGCAAGATCTGACAGCAATTGCCCGAGCGCCGCCGTGCTCACCTGCGGGATCACCACGCCGGCATCGAGCTGGGAGATGTCAAGCAGCGACTTCAGCAGGCTTTCACTGGTGAAGAGCGCGCGTTCGACCCGTAGCGTCAGGCGGTGCCCCTCGTCACTGGTCTGGACCTCGTCGAGGGCCGAGAGGGTGAGGCGCGCGGCGTAGAGGGGCTGCAGCAGGTCATGGCCCGCCTGGGCCAGGAAGCGCGTCTTGGCGCGGCTCGCCCGCTCGGCCAAGTTCTTCGCATCGGCGAGCTCGGCGTTGACCTGCTCCAGACGGCGCAGCGTCCGCGAGAGCTGACAGGTGCGCTCGCGCACCTGTCGCTCAAGGCCGATGGCGGTCTGGAATAGGGAGAAGGCGCTTCCCTGGCCGTTGTCCACCGCCCGTTCTGCGCGATCGATCAGGACCGAATTGATCTTCTCGAGCTTCGCGACGCGCTGCTCAAGCTCGGCAATCCGCGCTTGCAGATCGGGAGTAGATGCCGGATCGAGAGCGGAGTGACGCATCTCACACTATTGCCGGCGGCCGAATGCAACTCCAGAGAACGTATGGTTCAGGTGCATGGCATTATACTGCTCTCCGTAAGTGCTAAAACCGAACACACGGAAACGCCTAAAGATGTCTGAAATCTGATGGACGATCTGGCGATTTTCCGCTTCGAGCCGGCGATGGATGCAGTCGAAGCCCAGCACGAAGTCCAACCCGCCGAGCCTGTTTTCGAGACTTGACAGAGTTTCCTCAAGTGTCGCGACCATGTCCTTCGTCTTCGCGACGGTCAGGATCACGCCGGTATCGATTGCGCAATAGAACGACAAACTGTTGTCATCGTTCAGTTTCTGGATCGAACGGCAATAATATTCGCCCCCCACCCGCACCAGCAGGGGGTGAGCCGCAAAGTTTATGCCGATGCGGACATCCGGATCGACATGGGCGGCCTCGGCGAAGGCGAGCCATGCGGACTCGGCATTGAGTTCGGTCACCACCCGAAGGTCGGGATCGCAGGCGGTCACCACCAGCTTGCTCGAGGTCGGCAGGAAATGGTCGGACTTGAAGAGCTCGAAGGGGCGATCGGTTCGAATCAGCAGCACCAGGTTCGCGCCGCGGAAGGTGCGCCCGTCGCAGAAGGCAAAAGTTGAAGTGAAGGCGAGGTCATCGCCGAGTGATCCGCCAACCATCGGGATGTCGTCCAGCGCCCCCTGCAAAGCGGCAAGAACCAGCTCCTCATGCCGGCCTAGGCCGTCGAGAAGGGTGAGCGCGAACCCGTGCCCCGCTTCCGCCGTCCGGTCGAGATCGAGGCGGTGGCAGAGCTCGGCGACCAGCTCGGCGACCAGCTCGACGCTGAAATCGTCAGTGGTCTCGAAATAGGAACACGCGATGTCGAAGTCGTCCTTGGGGAAGGCCAGGGCCACAAGGCTGCGATCGGCGATGCCGGTGGGCCCGATCTCCCCCGCTGTTGAGCAACCGGCGTGAGGCACATCTGGAAAGTGGGCGGCAAGACCGTCGACGATGTCGCGGGGGTCATAGTAGGACGAGGCGAAGATCAGCAGGAATCCGACGTCGTGCACCCGCGCCGCGCCCGCAATCTCAGCGATGGCGTCGCGCCCGTTGGCGCGATTGGACCAAGCCGCAACCACACCTCCATCCCATACGACCGGAACGGACGCGCCACACTTCTCCGCCCTCAGGTGAGTGAGCATCACCATGCGTTCCTCCCAATTGCGGGCCAATCTTGCCGGCCCATTCTTATTAGTTGGCCGAAGCCAAAGGGAATTATCCCTGATGCGCCATAGGCAGGCAAGGAAATTGAACCGGTGGTAGTGGGTCAGTTTGAAAATCTGTTGCGATGACCGGGGGCGGTGGAGAACCCTCTCCCGCTTGCGGGGGAGGGCAGGGA
>NZ_JAIVFO010000070.1 GCF_029991245.1 Xanthobacter autotrophicus | reverse complement strand
CTCCCCAGCCCTCCCCCGCACGCGGGAGAGGGGGCGTATCGCATTAGGGGGTGAGGGCTGCGTCATCGCGCGCCACGGGTGAACCCTCCCCCGTACGCGGGAGAGGGGCGGCAAGCGGGAGAAGCTCCGGCTTTCCGAACGGAAGCGCCAAGCCTTCGCTGCCGGCGAGCCGCCCCCTCCCTCAGCGGCCGCCGCGCAGGTCGGCTTCCATCTGCAGCTTGGTGGGGATGTTGAAGCGCACCTTGTAGACTTGGTAGTTCTCCATAACCCGCTGCACATAGTTGCGGGTCTCTGAGAAGGGGATGGATTCCACCCAGTCCACCACGTCCACGTCCGGGTCGCGCGGGTCGCCGTAGCGCTGGATCCACTTGGCCACGCTGCCGCGCCCGGCATTGTAGGCGGCGAACACCAGCACGTAGTTGCCGCCGTAATTCTGCACCAGCTCGCCCAGCTCGGCGGCGCCGAACTGCACATTGTAGGACTGGTCGCTCATGAGGCGGGATTCGCTGTAGGGCACCCCGGTTTTCTTGGTGACCTCGCGGCCGGCCTCGGGGGTCACCTGCATGAAGCCCATGGCCTTGGCGCCGGACACGATGCGCGGGTTGAACTGGCTTTCCTGCCGCGCCACCGCATAGATCGCCGCCTTGTCCACCGGGTTGCCGATGGGGGTGTAGCTGGGCAGGCCGAAGGTGGGGAAGGCTTCCGCCTCCAGGGGATGGCCTTCCGCAAGGCCCTCCTTGCCCACCACCAGGGCGCCGCGGGCATCGCCGTTGGCCTCGGCGAGGTCGGCCAGCATGGCGAGCTGGGCCGGGTCCTCCATGCGCCAGGCGAGGTCGTAATAGATGGTCAGGGGAATGTCGCGCTCGCCGATGGCGTAGAGCAGGCGCACCGCCTTCACCGGCTCCAGCCGCGCGAAGGTGCTGCGGCTGTCGAACGAGGCCGAGGGCGCGCGCAGCACCACCGGCGCCATGCCCAGCTTGGTGCGCGAGAGCTGGCCGTAATAGGTGGCCGGGAAGCGCGCCGCCGCCTGCAAGCGTTCGCGGGCGCGACCGCCGTCGCCCATGGCCTCCGCCGCCTGCGCCTGCCAGTAATAGGCCCGCGACAGGGTAATGGGGTGCTTCTGGTCGTCGTCGATCTTGGCGAAATGCTGGGCAGCGGTGCGCGGGTCCTTCAGGAAGCGCAAAGCGATCCAGCCGGCGGTGAAGTGCTGCTCGGCGCGGTAATTGTCGGCCTTGGGCGGCACGCCGGTGGCGGCCACCTTGTAGGCGGTCTGGAAATCACCCGCTTCCAGCAGCTCGCGGGCGACGAGGCGCCGCTCGATCCACCATTCGTCCGGATCGGCCCGGACCTGGTCGGAGGTGGCGCCGGCCAGGAGCGCGCGCGCGGCGTCCTGCGGCTTGTCGGCCCGGCGGGCGAGCTGGGACTTGGCGAACAGATAGGCGGGATCGCTCGACAAAGAGAATGGCACCAGGGCGAGCAGCTTCTCGCCGTTCGCGTCCTTCTTGGCGATGGCCATGCGCGCCTTGGTGAGGGCGACGATGTCGGAGCCGGCGCGGGCGGCGGCGCGCAGGGCGCGGTCCGGGTCCGGCTTGTAGCTGAAGCGGTCGGCCCGCAGCTTGTGGTCGGTGCGGGTGAGGATGCCGGAGAACTCGTCGATGATCTTTGATTCGAACAGCTCGTTCAGCTCGTCCTCGCGCCAGGCCTCGCGCACCCAGTCGGCCGCGTCCGAGCGGTTGCCGGCGGCGACGAGGTAGCGGGCGAGCGCGATCTTGCCCTCGCCCGAGAGCGGCGGCTGCTCGGCGAAGAAGTCGCGTGCCTTGGCCGGGTCGCGGTTCTCCTGGAACAGCACCCGCTCGGCGCGGCGGCGCAGGGTGTTCTGGGTTGGCCAGCCGGGCTTGTCCTTCAGGAACTGGTTGATGGCGTCGAAGCCGAGGTCGTTGGGGGCGTGGCGGATGACCAGCCAGGTCACCAGCGTGCGCGCCGCCGGATCATCGAGCTGCTGGGCGGCGCCCATGGCCTCTGCGGCCCGCCCGTTCTTGGCGGCGGTCACCGCCACTTTCAGCGCGGCAAGGTCGCCGCCGGCGATGTTGGACGAGGCGCCGAGCGTCGGCGCCGCCTGGGGCGCTGCGACCGGGGCGCGGGCGGTGGCCGGCTTGCCCGAGGGCTTGGACGCGATAGGCTTGGACGCGGCGGGCTTGGCTGGCGCGGGCTTGGCCGCATCCTTCTGGGCCTTGCCGGACTTGATGTCCGCCGACGCCTTGGCATTGCTGGCCGGCTTGGCGCTGGCGGCCTTGGTATCCTTCGCCTTGCTGTCCTGAGCCTTGCTATCTTGGGCCTTGGCGTCCTTCGGCTTGCTCTCCTGGGCCTTGCTGTCCTGGGCCTTGGCATCCTTGGCCTTGGCGTCTTTGGCGGCAGCCGGCTTGGCCGTCGGCGTGGTCTCCGCGAGAGCCGGCATCGCCCCGCTCCACGCGAGGGCGAGCGCAAGCGCGCTCACGGAAATCAAGCTCGAAACAGGCGACATGCAATGTCCTCGCGGCGCGTTCGGGTCGTTTGATGTGATCTTGCGGCTCCCCCTCGCCCATGTTCCGCCAGCCGTGTTGACGAAACCCTAACCAGATTGATCGCGCAAACAGGGCGAAAACGCGGCTCATGACCCCGCATCGGTTGCAAGGGCCGCAATCCCTCACCGGGGTGCCGCCCCGTCCCCCTGAATGGCACGGCGGCGCCCGCACAAGGCGCTTGCGCCGGTCTCCGGCCGCTGATGTGCGCCCGGACAGGTGGTGTCGATGCTTGCCCTCTTTCCGGCCGGCCGGCAAAAGGCTAAGGGTCAAGGCCCGCACCCGCCGCTCACCCGAGCCGGCGTGGCACCGGGATGTTCGCGCACGCGCTGAATGTTCGCGCGCATGTCCTCGACCAATCACAAACCCCGCGAGGCTGTCCCTCACCTGCCAGCCGATAAGCCCCAGGAACCCAAGGCGTTCGCCATGTCGCCCATTTCGTCTGCGTCGCGCTTCCGCGGCTCGTTTACCGCCCTCGTCACCCCGTTCCGCGACGGCGCGCTGGATGAAAAGGCGTTCCGCGCCTTCGTGGACTGGCAGATCGCCGAAGGCACCCACGGCCTCGTGCCGGTCGGCACCACCGGCGAGAGCCCGACCCTCTCCCACGAGGAGCACAATCGCGTGGTCGAATGGGCAGTCCAGCAGTCCGCCGGCCGGGTGCCGGTGATGGCGGGCGCCGGCTCCAACAACACGGCGGAGGCGGTGGCCCTCGCCCGGCACGCCGAGAAGGTGGGCGCGGACGCCCTGCTGGTGGTGACGCCCTATTACAACAAGCCCACCCAGGAAGGCCTCTACCAGCACTTCCGGGCCATCGCCAACGCGGTGGAGGTGCCGATCTTCATCTACAACATCCCGAGCCGCTCGGTGATCGACATGTCGGTGGAGACCATGGCGCGGCTGTTCGAGATCAAGAACATCGCCGGCGTGAAGGATGCCACCGCCAACCTTGCCCGCGTGTCGCTGCAGCGGCAGGTGCTGGGGGCGGACTTCATCCAGCTCTCGGGCGAGGATGCCACCGCGCTGGGCTTCAACGCCCATGGCGGGCAGGGCTGCATCTCGGTGGCGTCCAACGTCGCCCCGCGCCTGTGCTCGGACTTCCAGCTCGCCTGCCTCGCCGGCGACTACAAGGCGGCGCTGGCGATCCAGGACATCCTGATGCCGCTGCATACGGCGCTGTTCGTGGAGACCAATCCGGCGCCCACCAAGTACGCCCTCTCGCTGCTCGGCAAGATGAGCGAGGAGGCGCGGCTGCCCATGGTGCCGGTCTCCGAGACCACCCGCGCCGTGGTGCGCAGCGCCATGGTGCATGCCGGCCTCATCAACTGAGCGCGGGTCTGCTATCCTTCGTCCATGACCAAGCTGCTGGACCAGGCCATCGCCGAGATCCGCAAGCTCTCCGACGCGGAACAGGACCGCGCCGCCGAGCTGCTGCTGGGCCTCGTCCATCGGGACGAGGCGGGTGGCGGTGAGGGTGGGGAGGCGGATTACCAGCTGACGCCGGAGCAGGTGGCGCGCATTGAGGACACCATGCGCCGCATCGAGGACGGCACCATGACGTTCGTGAGCGAGGAGGAGATGGGCGCCGTCTGGGCGCGCTTCGGCCTGTGAAGCTGCGCTACGCCGCGCCGGCGCAGCGTCATCTCGAGGAGATTTTCGCTTACATCGCCAGCGACAATCCCGCCGCCGCGCGGCGCGTGATGGCCGACCTTCGGGCCGCCGCCACGCTTCTCAAGGCGGCCCCGCACTCGGGTTGGCCGGGCTCCGCGGCCGGCACCCGTGAATGGGTGGTGAGGCGCCGCCCCCATGTCGTCGTCTACCGGATCGAGGCTGAGGACGAGATGCTGACCATCCCCGGTATCTTCCACACCGCCCGCCTGCGCCCCTGACCCATCCCGCTTGCCTGAGCGGTGCGCCGAGACCACATTCCCACCATGAGCAGCAAGAAGACCGACGCCCCGCGCAAGATCGCCGCCGACAACCGGCGCGCGCGGTTCGATTTCGAGATTGGCGAGACTTTCGAGGCCGGTGTCATGCTCACCGGCACCGAGGTGAAGAGCCTGCGCACCGGCAAGGCCACCATCGGCGAGAGCTATGCCGCCCAGAAGGCCGGGGAGATGTGGCTCTACAACGCCTACATTCCCGAATATCTGGAGGCCAACCGCTTCAACCATGAGACCCGCCGCCCCCGCAAGCTGCTGCTGCACAAGCGCCAGATCGCCAAGCTCGGCCACGCGGTGGAGCGCGAAGGCATGACCGTGGTGGCGCTGAAGATCTATTTCAACGACCGAGGCCGCGCCAAGGTGGAACTGGCCCTGGCCAAGGGCAAGAAGGCCCACGACAAGCGCGAGGCCTCCAAGGAACGCGACTGGGCGCGCGACAAGGCGCGCCTCATGCGCGACCGCGGCTGATCGGGCGGGGAGGGGACAAAGGGAGGGGACATGGCCGGCAAGATCGCGTTCGACCACTGCGTCGTCCATGTGAGCGACTTCACGCGCTCCAACGCCTTCTATGCGGCCGTGCTGGGGGCACAGGTGGTGCCGGTGGGCGCGGGTTTCGCCTATCGCTTCGGCGACCGCCAGCTCAACCTGCACGGGCCGGGAGTGGACCCGGTGCCGGTGGCGCGGCTGCCGGTCCAGCCCGGCAACAGCGACCTGTGCTTCCGCTGGGACGGCCCCATCACTGATGCGGCCGCGCACCTGTCCGCCCACGGCATCACGCCGGAGCTGGGCCCGGTGCCGCGCTTCGGCGCGCTGGGGCGGGGCACCAGCCTCTATTTCCGCGATCCCGACGGGTCGCTGCTGGAATTCATCTCCTATGACGACGCGCAAGGGGAGCCGACATGACCACCTATGACAGCCTGCCGGACGGACTGCCCGCGCCACAGGACGACGGCCACGCCGCCCACCTGCCGGGGCTGGAACTGCCCATCATCGAGCTTCCGGCCACGGACGGGCGGATGATCGATCTCTCCGCCCTGTCGGGCCTTGCCGTGGTTTATGCCTATCCCCGCACGGGCGTTCCCGGCGCGCCTTTGCCCACGGGCTGGGACGAGATCCCCGGGGCGCGGGGCTGCACCCCGCAATCGTGCGCCTTCCGCGACCATTTCGCGGACCTGAAGGCGGCGGGGGCGGAGCATGTGTTCGGCCTCTCGCTGCAGGATACGGCCTATCAGCAGGAGGTGGCGGAGCGGCTGCACCTGCCGTTCCCGCTCCTCTCCGACCACCGGCATGAATTGACCCATGCCATCCGCCTGCCCACCTTCACGGTGGAGGGCGCGATGCTGCTGAAGCGCATCACCCTCATCATCGAGGACGGGGCCATCTCCCACGTCTTCTATCCGGTGTTCCCGCCCGACAGGAACGCCGCCGACGTGCTGGCGCATCTGCATGGCAAGCGCGCGCCGGATCAGGCGTAGGTCGGCTCAGGCCGCGTCGAGATAGGCCCGCACGGAGGCGAAGACGGCGCGGAACATGTCCGGGGTCAGCACCCGCGTATTGGTGTTGTAGCGCGAGCAATGGTAGCTCGCGAACAGCCGCACCGGGCCCATGGTGCCGTCCGCGATGGTATCCATGGCGCCGTGGCCGAATTTGAGCCGCGAGGCCTTCTGCCCCAGCGCCGCCAGCGTCGAATCGTGGGCGATCTTGCCCAGCGTCACGATGGCGGACAGGCGCGGCATGGCGGCCATGGGCGCGGACAAAAAGGGCCGGCAGGTGCGGATTTCCTCCGGCGTGGGCTTGTTCTGCGGCGGCACGCAGCGCACCGCGTTCACGATGCGGGCATCGACGAGGGCGAGGCCGTCGCCCGGATGGGCGGCATAGGAGCCGGTGGCGAAGCCGTATTCGATCAGCGTCGCGTAGAGCAGGTCGCCGGCAAAATCGCCGGTGAAGGGGCGCCCGGTGCGGTTCGCCCCGCGTAGGCCGGGGGCGAGGCCGACGATGAGCAGGCGCGCATCTTCCGGCCCGAAGGCGGGCACGGGAGCGTTGTGCCAGCCGGGTTCGGCCACCCGCCACGCGTGGCGGAAATCGGCGAGGCGCGGGCACAGGGGACAGTCGGCCCCCGGCTCGACGGGAGCCATGACCGGGCGCGCCGCCCGCGCGGGTGCTTGGGCGGGTGCCTGGGCGGCGGAGGCCCGGGCAACGGAAACCTTGGCCATGCTCGGTTTCCGAGGCTCAGGTTTCGCCGGGGTCGCTGGCGGTGGCGGCGGCGCCGCGGCGCTCCAGGAAGCGGGGCGTCTCCGACATGCGGCCCTGCCGCTCGGAGGGGTCGCGCCCGATCTTGGGCTGCAGGTCCACGAGGTCGATGAAAACATCCGCCTGGCGCCGCAGGTCGTCGGCGATCAGCGGCGGCTGGGTGGAGATGGTGGACACCACCGACACGCGCACGCCCTTGCGCTGCAGCGCCTCCACCAGCGAACGGAAGTCACCGTCGCCGGAGAACAGGACGATATGGTCCACGTGCTCGGCCAGCTCCATGGCGTCCACGGCGATCTCGATGTCCATGTTGCCGCGCACGCGCCGGCGACCCTGGGAATCGGTGAATTCGCGGGCAAGCTTTGTGACGACTGCGTAGCCGTTGTAGTCAAGCCAGTCGAGCAGCGGGCGGATCGAGGAATATTCCTGATCCTCGATCAGTGTCGTGTAATAGAACGCCCGCAACAGATACCCACGGCTCTGGAATTCCTTCAGGAGCCGCTTGTAGTCAATGTCGAAGCCGAGCGCTTTGGTAGCTGAATATAGATTGGCGCCATCTATCAGAAGAGCGATCTTTTCCAGGCCCTGCATACAAAGGTCCGCCGATGGAATGGGATGGTCGTAACGGGGAACGGCTGTAAACCACGTCCTACGTTCGCCTTTCTCCGACGAAGGCCGGCCCAAAGCAAGCGAAAAAGGCAGGGCGGGCTTGCCCATCATGGTGAATTGCTGTAGTGACCCGCTCTTCCCAAGGCCGATAGTTGCGCGCCTTATGCGCATGAGGGAGTGACGAGCCCATGGCCCGTGTCACGGTTGAAGATTGCATCGACAAGGTGGACAACCGGTTCGAGCTGGTCCTGCTCGCCGCCCACCGGGCGCGCATGATCTCGTCCGGCGCCCAGATCACCGTTGATCGCGACAACGACAAGAACCCCGTGGTCGCGCTGCGCGAGATCGCCGACGAGAATGTCAGCCCCGAGGATCTGAAGGAAGACCTCATCCACTCGCTGCAGAAATACACCGAGGTGGACGAGCCCGAGCCCGAGACCGTGCCCCTCATCGCGTCCGGCGTTGGTTCGGGTGGCGACGACGGCGACGTCATGCTCGACCGCATGACCGAGGAAGAGCTGCTCGCCGGCCTCCAGGGCCTCGTGCCGCCGGAGCACACCGACGACGACGAAGGCTGATCGTCCGGGCTGATCAAATCCCGCGCGCTCGCGTGCGGCTTTGATGACGGTAGCGCCATCCACGGCCGGGCCAGTCCCGGCCGTTTCGTTTTTGGCGTGCTGATGGACCGGCGAACAGGGCAATTGCTCGACCGGGCACGATGGAACCCTCTCCCGCCCGAACTCGGCTGTTGCCGAGTTCGCTTCCTTTAAGCCGAAGCCGGAAACATCCGGATTCGGCGCGGGGAGGGAGCAGCAGTGCTTCATTCAAACCGATTTAACGGACCCGTTGACGGGTTTGCAGCCTGGTCCTATGGTTCATCCCATGCATTGTTCCGGATACGAGATGCCGGGTTTCCGCCCGGCCCTGCGGCGAATTCCACGCCCGGTCGACACGGTCGGCCGGGTAATCTGACGCGTCGTCCGGGACGCTGACTTTAAAGGCCGCCGCTGCTGAGGCAGTGGAGCCGCCGATGAAGCCCCCAGATCCGGCACGGCGCGATGACCGCAGGGGCCGCATGGCCCTTCTCGCATCGCTTGCGGCCGAAAGGCCCGTCTTCGTTCCGGATCGTCTCATGCCCCGCTCCCTGTCCCTGCCCACCGTCGTCGCCGACGGCGCGGACCTCCATCGCCTCCTGGTGGAGGCCGAACCTGAAACCAACCTGCTGCTGCGCCTGCTGGAACCGTTCGTGATCCACGACGTGCTGCCGTCCCGCGTGGATTGTGCCGCCTCGGGCGGGGTCCTCGCGGTGGAGATCGTGTTCGCCGCGTCCTCCGATCTTGCGCAACGGCTCCATGGCCGGCTGTCGGTGATCGTGGGCGTGCGCGATGCGGCGCTGGCGCCGGCCGGCGGTGCCCGGAGCGCGAATGCTCCGGATCATCGCCCATCAGGGCATGGCACGGCGGCCCACCGCGCGGCCTGACGGATCACCCATGCTGAGCACCCTTTCCGACATCGCCGTCATCGTTCTTCCGGTCTTCGGCATGGTGGCGGTGGGCTACTTTGCTGCCAAGGTGAAGCTGGTCAGCGAGCGGGCCAGCGACGGGCTGGCGGAGTTCGTCTTCAGCCTGGCGGTGCCGGCGCTCATCTTCAAGACGCTGAGCGAATCCAGCCTCCCGGAGGCCCAGCCCTGGGGCTACTGGATCTCCTATTTCGCCGGCGCCTTCTTCGCCTTCGGCCTCGCCCTGCTGGCGGCGCGCAAGCTGTTCGGCCGCAGCCCGCAGGAGGCGGTGATCCATGGCTTCGCGGCGGGGCAGGCCAACACCGTGTTCGTGGGCGTGCCGCTCATCCTGAAGGCCTATGGGCCGGAGGGGGCGGTGCCGCTGTTCCTGCTCATCGCCATCCACCTGCCGGTGATGCTGGTGGCCGCCACCGTGCTGATGGAAGGCAGCGCCGGCTTCTCCCGCGCCACGGCCATGAAGCTGGTGAAGGCGCTGGCGCTCAACCCCATCCTCATCGGCATCTATGCCGGGGCGCTCGGCCGCGTCCTCGGCATCCAGGCCACCGGCATCCCCAAGCAGATGGTGGACCTGATCGCCGCCGCCGCCACGCCCTGCGCCCTCATCTCGCTCGGCCTGTCGCTGAAGCGCTACGGCATGTCGGGCGGCGATCTGGCGCCGTCCGCGCTCATCAGCGGGCTGAAGCTGCTGGTGCATCCGGCGGCGGTCTATGGGCTCACCTTCCTGTTCCCCATGCCCGCCGTGTGGGCCGGGGTGGCGGTGCTGTTCGCCGCCATGCCATCGGGCATCAACGGCTATCTGCTGGCCCAGCGCTACGGCATCGGGGTCGGGGCCTCCACCAGCGCCGTATCCATGTCCACCGGGCTTGCGGTCTTCACCGTGGCCCTCTGGCTCTACGTGCTCGGGGTCGGATAGGCCGGCTCATCCCTGGTGCCGGCGGCCAGTTCCAGCCGCCGCAATACGTCCTGCGGCGTGGCGCCGGCGGCGCGCAGCGCGGCCAGGCTGGTGGCGGAATTGCTCTTGGAGAGCTTGTAGCCGCTCTCGTCCAGCACCAGCCGGTGGTGATGATAGGCCGGGGTCGGCAGGCCCAGCAGGCGCTGCAGCAGCACGTGCACCGAGGTGGCGTGGTAGAGGTCCATGCCGCGGATGACGTGGGTGATGCCCTGCGCGGCGTCGTCCACCACCACCGAGAGATGATAGGAGGTGGGCACGTCCTTGCGCGCGAGCACCACGTCGCCCCAGCGGGCGGCATCGGCCTCCACCGCCTTGCGCGGCCCCTCGGGAACGCCCTGCGCCTCCTCCCATTGGAGCGGCTCACCCGCCATCTCCCGCACCGCCGCGATGGACGCCGCCATGTCGAGCCGCACCACGAACGGCGCGCCCCGATCCCTGAGCGTGGCCCGCGCCACATCGCTCATGGCCGAGCGGGGGAAGGGGACCAGAGGCGCCCCGTCCGGATCGCGCGGGGCGGGGCGGCCGGTGGCGCTTTCCAGGCCGATCACCGCGCGGGCGATGTCGGCGCGGCTCTCGAAGGCGGGATAGACCAGCCCCAGGGCTTCGAGCCGGGCGATGGCCGCCGCATAATCGGCGAAATGCGCCGACTGCCGGCGCACCGGTGCATCGGGGAAGATGCCCAGCCACGCGAGGTCGTCGAGGATGCCGCGCGCGTATTCCGGGCGACATCGGGTGGTGTCGATATCCTCCAGGCGCACCAGGAAGATGCCGCCCATGCGCCGTGCCGCCTCCACGTTCACCAGCGCCGAGAAGGCGTGGCCCAGATGCAGCCGGCCGTTGGGGCTGGGCGCGAAGCGGCAGGTGAAGGGCGAAGCGGGGAGGGCCATGGCGCTAGGATTAGAGCGTTTTCGAGCGAAGTGGATACCGGTTCACACGAAGAAAACGGGTGGACACAGGATTCTGGAGCGAGTGCCGTGAGCTGATGGGAACGCGACGGCTCTGGCGCGACCGCGGAGATGATGATGACGGAACCGCTTTTGACCGACCAGACCGTCTTCGACAGGGCGCTGGACGATCTCCTCACCCTCGACCCGCGTCTGGTGCCGCTGGTGGAACTGGCGGGCCGGCCGACCCTGCGCCGGCGCCCGCCGGGCTTTGCCGGGCTCGCGGCGGTGGTGGTGGCGCAGCAGCTTTCGGTGGCTTCGGCCCGCGCCATCCATGGCCGGCTGGAAGCGACCCTCGGCGGCGCGCCGAGCGTGGAGGCCATGCTGGCGGCGACCCCGGAGGCCCTGCGCGCTGCCGGCCTCTCTGCCCCCAAGATCCGCACCCTCACCGGCATCGCCCGGGCGCTGGCGGAGGGGGCGGTGGACCTCGACGCCGTGGCCCGCATGGCGGCGGACGCCGCCGCCGAGACCCTCACGCGCCTGCCCGGCATCGGGCTGTGGACCGCCGACATCTACCTGTTGTTCTGCCTCGGCCGGGCGGATGCCTTTCCCCACGGCGACCTCGCCCTGCAGGTGGCGCTGGGCGAGGCCTTCGACCTGCCGGGACGGGCCACGCCCAACGGGCTGCGGGCGGTGGCGGAAGACTGGCGGCCGCTGCGCGGCGTGGCGGCGCACCTGCTGTGGGCGTATTATGGCGCGCGGCGGGTCCGGCAGGGCGCGCCGGCCTGACCATTGCCCTATTGGTATTGCGACATGACCTTTCCTGGCGGCTCCTTCCCCCTCGACGGCGTTTCCCTCGACGATCCTGTCCTCGACGGCCCGCGCCTGCGCCCGCGCAACGGCGGTGCGCCGGATTGCCTCGTGGTGCTGCTGCACGGCTATGGCGCCGACGGCCGCGACCTCATCGACATCGGCAATGCCTGGGCGGATCTCTTGCCCGGCGCCCTGTTCGTCTCGCCCCACGCGCCCGATCCCTGCGAGGGGGCGCCGGTGGGCCGCCAGTGGTTTCCGCTCACCTTCCGCGATCCCCACGAACTGACCCGGGGAGCGGAGGGGGCCGCCCCCCTGCTGCGGGACTTCCTGGCCGAGGAGCTGGCCAAATACGACCTGCCGCCCGAGCGCCTCGCCTTGGTGGGCTTCAGCCAGGGGGCGATGATGGCGCTGAAGCTTGGTACCACGGCGCAGGTGGCCCCGGCAGCGGTGGTGGCCTATTCCGGCATGTGGGTGGACGCCACGTCCGGGCGCGGCGACATGGAGCTGCCCAGCCGTCCGCCGATCCTGATGGTGCACGGCAGCGAGGACGAGGTGATTCCCGCCTCGGCCCTGTTCGCCTCGGCGCGGGGGCTGGCGGCGGCGGGCGTGCCGGTGGAATGGCACCTGAGCCAGGGCCTCGGCCATGGCATCGACGATGAGGGGCTGTTCCACGGCGGGCAGTTCCTCGCCGAGTTCCTGGGCAAGGCACGCCGCTAGAGCGGCCCCGGTGAGTCGTCCGGCCCTATCCAACAGCACCGGAGTGTGGTTCGGCGGCGGCTTCACAAGGATGACACGGAGCATATAGAGTATCGCCCGCGCATCGGGGTCGTCAGCGACGATTCGGCTGCGCAGACGAGGAGTTCGGTCCTTGACCACTGCTTTGTCACCAGGTGCCTGGCCAGCGCTCGTGCTCAACGCGGACTATCGTCCGTTGAGCTACTACCCGCTGTCGGTCTGGAGTTGGCAGGATGCCATCAAGGCGGTCTTCCTCGATCGCGTGAATATCGTCGAATATTACGACAAGGCGGTGCGAAGTCCGGGGTTCGAGATCCGCCTGCCGAGCGTGGTGTCACTCCGCACCTTCGTGAAGCCCACGCGACAACCGGCCTTCACCCGCTTCAACGTCTTCCTGCGTGACCGCTTCTCCTGCCAATATTGCGGCTCGCGCGACGACCTCACCTTCGATCACCTCATCCCACGCTCCCGGGGCGGGCAGACCACCTGGGAAAATGTCGTCGCCGCCTGCTCCCCCTGCAACCTGCGCAAAGGGAGCCATATGCCGGGCGACCTGGGCATGTGGCCGGCGCAGATGCCGTTCCAGCCGTCCGTGCACGACCTGCACCAGAACGGCCGCCACTTCCCGCCCAATTATCTCCACGAAAGCTGGATGGACTATCTCTACTGGGATACCGAACTGGATCCCTGAGCCCCGTGTGACATCCCTGCGTCAGGCTTTGCGACCGGTTGTCGCGCCACCAAAGGCCACCACGGCCAGTCCCGCCGCGATCAGCGCATTCCATCCTGCCATGGAAATCCCGAGCAGCCGCCACGCCGCCTCGTCGCAGCGGGGCACCCGCGCGCCCTTCAGGGCGGACAGCACGTTGCCCGTCATCACCGGTGCTCCGGTACAGGCCGTGGGGCCGCTCCAGAACTGCCACTCGACTCCGGCGTGGAAGATGGCAAGGCCCATATTGCCCACCATGGCGAGGCCGATGACGCCGAGCAGCGCCCGCGCCAGCGTGATCCGGCCGCTGCGCGCGGCGGCGAATGCCAGCAGTCCCAACGGGATCGCGGCGTAATAGGGCAGCCGTTGGTCGAGGCAGAGCGGGCAGGGGGCAAGGCCCACCACAAGCTGGAAATACCAGGCCGCCGCCAAGGCGAGGGCCGATCCGGTCACCAGCAGCAAGGCCGCCGTTTCGTCGAGACGCTGGAGCAAGGCGAGTGTCCTGAAAGGGGCCGACGGACCCCGGCGGGAGCGCGATAGACCCGCCGCGCGCCCCTGTCCATGACCCGGAGCGGGGATGACGCGCAAGTGAGCCGGCACGAGGTCGCGCCCCGCCGAAAGCCCCCGGAGGTGGCCTGCCACCTTGGAACTTTTCTCACTCAGGGGTACCTGTATGGCGCTGCGGTGCAATATCGGGTATAAAGTTGCTAGTCGTCTTCGGAGGCATTCGCATTGCGTTTCTCCTGCGACGGCATATTTTGGTCATAGCTACACAGATTGCAGCCGAAATGAACGAGATGATCCGCTCCCGCTCCCCATTCGGTCCCCCGTTTGCGCAGGCCGATGCGCAGGACGAGCCGGTTCTTCCCGTCGCCCAGCTCCGCGACATCAACACCACGCGCCGGACCGGATGCCCGTTCCACGACGTGCGCGAGATGCTCAAGGACGTGGGCCTGCGCCCCACCCGCCAGCGCCTCGCCCTCGGCTGGCTGCTGTTCGCCAAGGGCGATCGGCACGTGACCGCGGAAATCCTGCACGAGGAAGCCATCAAGGCGCGCTTCCCGGTGTCGCTCGCCACGGTCTACAACACCTTGCACCAGTTCACGGAATCGAGCCTCCTGCGGGAGGTGGCGGTGGACGGCTCCAAGACCTATTTCGACACCAACGCCTCGGACCACCACCATTTCTTCCTCGAGGGTCAGAACGACCTGTTGGATATCCCGGCGCGCGATGTGAGGGTGGAACTCATCCCCGAGCCGCCGGAGGGCTATGAGGTGGCGCGCGTGGACGTGGTGGTGCGCCTGCGCCGCAAGAGCACGGCGCGCGGCTGAAAGCGGTCGCGGCCGAGCGGTCGCCTCGCCTTGAGGATGCAATGCCCCGGCTGGTCCGGGGCATTTTTGTTGGCGGATGGGGATCGGGACTCACGCTGCGCGCCGACGCGCCGGCCCCGTTCATCGGCGGCTTCCCAAAGGGCGCACCCCAATGGCGCCTCAAGGAGCCGGCCTGCTCCAGTTAAACCCGTTTCAGGCGTTCGCTGAATTCGCTCTACCGCCCTTGCCGGAGCGCGGTCAGCACGGCGATGGAGGCGTAGCCATCCGCCGGAGTGATGCCGGCCTTCTGCTGGAAGGCACGCACCGCCCGCATGGTATCGGCGCCCACCCGTCCATCGGCGCCGCCGGTGTCGAAGCCGGCCGCGGTGAGGCGCTGCTGCACCTCCTGCAGTTCCGCCAGGGTCAGCGCCCGCTCGCCGCCGGGCCAGGAGGCCACGAACGGCCCCTCGCCCATGATTCGGTCACCCAGATGCACCACGGCGAGGGCGTAGTTGGACGAGGGGTTGTAGGACCGCACCGCATAAAAGTTGTGGAGCAGCAGCAGTGCCGGCCCTCCGGCCCCGCCCGGCAGCCACAGGCGCGCCGGCTCGTCATAGCCGGTAAGCGACTGGCCCTCCACTGTCACCAGACCCAGCTCTCCCCATTGGGCGAGGGGCCGGCGGGTCTTGTTGTCCGCAAGGTCGGTGTTGAAGCCGGCCGGCAGCTTCGCCTCGAAGCCCCAGGGCTCGTCGCGGCGATATTTTCCGCGTTTCACCAGATAGTTGGCGGTTCCGGCGAGGGCATCGTCCGGCTTGCCGAAGGGTGAGATGCGGCCGTCGCCGTCGAAATCCACTCCCATGTTGAGCCAGACCTCGGGCATCCACTGGGTGTGGCCCATGGCGCCGGCCCACGATCCCCTCATTTCCTGCGGGGTGCCCCAGCCGCGCTCCACGATGACGAGGGCATTGAGCAGCTCCGTTTCCCAGTATTTGCGCCGGCGTGCATCGCCCCAGGCCAGGGCCGCGAGGGAGGGGAAGATGGGGGTCATGTGCTTGGGATTATCGAGCACGTCGCCGAAGGCGCTCTCCATGCCCCAATAGCCGAGCATCACCCGGCGATCGACGCCGAATGCCTTCTCAATGCGCTCGAACAGGCCGGCATACTGGTGCGCGCGCTGCTTGCCGGTGGCGATGCGCCAGTCGGAGACGCGGCGATTGATGTATTGCCAGCTCTGCTCGGTGAACTCGGCCTGGTTGCGGTCCTGCGCATAGACGGCGGTGTCGGGCTTCAGGCCGTTGAAGACGCGGTTGTAGGTGGCATCGGAGACGCCGCGCGCCCGGGCCCGCGCCCGGAAGGTCTCCACCCAGCGCGGGAACGGCTGCGCCGCCTGCTGGGCCAGCGCGGGGGCCGCCGCGAGCAGTCCGGCCCCGGCCAGGGAGCCAGCAAGGCCGAAGGTGAAGGCGCGGCGGTGGATGGCGAGGGTCATTCGGTCTCCAGACGGGAAATCAACTGGTGCCGCGCGGCGGGCCGGACGGGTCCAGCACCTGCGGCGGGGCCACGGGACGGCCGACGATGGTCGCAATGCGCTCCGCCTCCAGCGGTCGCAGGGTGGAGACCAGCCGCACCGGAGGCCGATCCGCGTTCGCGGTCTGCGCCGCCGCCGGCGTCGCCGCGATGCCGATGAGCTGGGTGACGCGCCGGGCGATGGCCGGGGCGGGGTCGATCCATGTCACCGGCCACGGCGCAAGGCGGGTCAGCCGGTCGAGAATGAGCGGATAATGGGTGCAGGCGAGCACCACCGTGTCGGTGCGCCGGCCGCCGGCGTTGACGAAGCAGGGCGCGATCTCGTCGGCGATGTCCGCTTCGTCCACAAGATCACCGGCCATGGCGGCCTCGGCCAGACCCGCGAGCCGGTCGCTGGGCACCAGGGCCACGTCGCAGCCGGAGGCGAACTCGCGCACCAGCGCGGCGGTATAATCGCGCCGCACCGTACCGGGGGTGGCCAGCACGCTCACGCGCCTGGTGCGGGAGGCGAGGCAGGCGGGCTTGATGGCCGGCACGGTGCCGATGAAGGGCACGGTGTGGCGCGCCCGCAGCGACGGCAAGGCCAGGGTGGAGGCGGTATTGCAGGCGATGACCACGAGGTCGGGCTTCACCTCGCCGATCAGCCGATCCATGACGTGGCCGACGCGGTTGACCAGCGTCTCGTCGGGGAGGGCGCCATAGGGGAAGGCGGCATCGTCGGCGGCATAGACGAAGTGCGCGTCCGGCCGCACGCGGGCGACCTCGCGGAACACGGACAGGCCACCCAGCCCCGAATCGAACACCAGGATGGTGGGTGCGCGATCCGCCAGCTCCGAGGCCAGCACGCGGGGAAGCGGAGCAAGGGAGGTCACGTCGGGGCTCTCGGCGGCAGGTGAGACGATGGGCAAACGCTTATCCTCAACGGCGCAGGCGAGATTGTGACGCCGCCCCCGTAAAGGAAGGATGAGCGGGCCGCCGAAACCGGGGGACGCACCACCGCACGGGCCAGGTGAGCCCCACGTTCAGCTCCCATGCTCGCGCCGCGCTACCCGGCGCCGCGCCTTTCTGCTAAAGCGCTCGCCTGCATAATATGACGAGCACCCGCACATGATCCCGCGTTACAGCCGGCCGGAAATGGCCGCCATCTGGTCCCCCGAAGCCCGTTTCCGCATCTGGTTCGAGATCGAGGCCCATGCCGCCGATGCCATGGCGGACCTCGGCATCGTGCCGAAGGAGGCCGCGGCCAAGATCTGGGAGCTGGGCGGCAAGGCCGAGTTCAACGTGGAACGCATCGACGCCATCGAGCGGGACGTGAAGCACGACGTCATCGCCTTCCTCACCCACCTCGCCGAATTCGTGGGGCCGGAAGCGCGCTTCGTGCACCAGGGCATGACCTCGTCCGACGTGCTGGATACCTGCCTTGCGGTACAGTTGGCCCGCGCCAGCGACCTGCTGATTGCCGACGTGGACGGGCTGCTGAAGGTGCTGGAGCGCCGGGCGTTCGAGTTCAAGCTGACCCCCACCGTGGGCCGTTCCCACGGCATCCATGCCGAGCCCACCACCTTCGGCGTGAAGCTCGCCATCGCCGCCGCCGAATTCCAGCGCGCCCGCGCCCGGCTGGTGGCCGCCCGTGCCGAGGTCGCCACCTGCGCCATTTCCGGGGCGGTGGGCACGTTTGCCCATATCGATCCGGCGGTGGAAGCCCATGTGGCGGCAAAGCTCGGGCTGAGCGTGGAGACCGTCTCCACCCAGGTGATCCCGCGTGACCGGCACGCCATGTTCTTCGCGGTGCTGGGGGTGGTCGCCTCCTCGGTGGAACGGCTCGCCACCGAGGTGCGCCATCTCCAGCGCACCGAGGTGCTGGAGGCGGAGGAGTATTTCTCCCCCGAGCAGAAGGGCTCCTCGGCCATGCCCCACAAGCGCAACCCGGTGCTCACCGAGAACCTCACCGGCCTTGCCCGCATGGTGCGCGCCTATGCCCTGCCGGCCATGGAGAACGTGGCTCTGTGGCACGAGCGGGACATCTCCCACTCCTCCGTGGAGCGCATGATCGGCCCCGACGCCACGGTGACGCTGGACTTCGCCTTGGCGCGGCTCACCGGCGTCATGGACAAGCTGGTGGTGCACACCGACAACATGCAGAAGAACATGGACAAGCTGGGCGGGCTCATCCACTCCCAGCGGGTGCTGCTGGCGCTGACCCAGAAGGGCGCGAGCCGCGAGGACAGCTATCGCCTTGTGCAGCGCAACGCCATGCGGGTGTGGCGCGGGGAGGGCGATTTCCGCACCTTCCTCCTCGCCGACGATGACGTGCGCAAGTATCTCTCGGAAGACGACATCAACGAGAAGTTCGATCTCGGCTACCACCTGAAGAATGTGGACACCATCTTCACGCGGGTGTTCGGCCGGGCCTGAAGCGGGGCGGCGCCTGAACGCAAAATGGCCGGGGCTTCCCCGGCTATTTTCGTTTGACCGTCCGGATCAGATCCCGCGCAACGGCTTCTCCAGCACGGCGAGGACCCGCGGCAGTTCATGGCCGCGCTTCAGGATGTGGCCGGTTTGGGAGATCACTGCATACATGCCCTGGCGCCGGGCCAGGCGCGGGTCTTTCTCGATGCGGTAGAGGGGCATGTCCATGGCGCGGCGGTAGACGGCGAACACCGCCTTGTCGCGCGTGAAGTCGATGGCGTAGTCGCGCCATTCGCCCTGTGCCACCATGCGCCCGTAAAGGTCGAGGATGCGGTCGAGTTCCCGCCGGTCGAAGGTGATCTTCAACGGTACCGGGGATGAGGCCGCGGGCTGGACCGAAACGGCGCCGCGGCGCGACAGGATTATGGGTTCAGCGTCTCCCATCGGGCCTCCTGTGTCGCGGCCTCAACCGGATGCCCGATCCGCCGGTGCGCGCTCCACAAGACGCGCCAATGGCGGGCGAGACGGTGCAGGCCCATGTTGCTGGCCATGATCACCCCCGGCGTGGCGCCTTTCAAGGCCAATTGGTAGCCGACTGTCGCTTTTGGCGAAGAGGTAATTTAGTACAGATCACGGCAACGTCACTGAAATCACAGTCTCGCCGAAATTCGGCCAATCGCGCGCCGCGCCCCGGCGTGATCTTCAATCGCGTAGCAGGGCCGGTTCGCGAAGCGCTCCGGTATCCCAGCCCCCCAGCCCCCCGGGGTGCGCGCGGACCGGCCACTGCTACGCACCGACATCAGACCCCCAATAGGCCGCCTTCCGGGCGGCCTTCTTTTTTGCGCAGGCGGTTGTGATGAGGCAGGCCCCGGCCCGCGGGCCAATGGGCGGGATCAGTCGCCGAGGGGCAGGAAGGCGGCGCCGATGATGGGGCCGGGCATATTCGGGCTGCCGGTCTGCACCAGCACCGCCACGGAATCCACGCCCTCCCGGCTGATGTCCTTGAGGGCCACGCGATAGCGCCGGGCATCGCCCTGCCAGATGGCGACCCGGATCCAGCCGCGCACCACGTTGGCATAGGTCACGTTGCGCCCGCCGTTCTCGCCGCGGCCGATGGCGACCGTCTGGTTGCGTATCACCGGGCACAGCCACAGGTCCGCGCCGCCGGCGGCGGCGTGGCTCTCGGGCAGGCTGATCTCGACGGCATCGCCATCGCGCGTCACCGTCACCGGCACCGTGAGGCCACCGGTGCTGCGCGCGGTGAACAAAGCGCGCTGCACCGCGGCGCGGTCGCTGCCCTTGGTCGACAGCGTGCCGTCCACCACCATCTGCGGGGTGAACACCTTCCGGTCCGGGCGCTGGTCGGCATAGGCCTTCTGGCGCAGGGAATGGCCATGCAGCGCCAGCGTGTCCTTCCAGCCCACATAGTCCCAATAGTCCACCGCCAGCGTGAGGGCGAGCACCTGCGGGTCCTTGGCGATCTCGGTGAGGAGGGCGTCGGCGGGCGGGCAGGAGGCGCAGCCCTGGCTGGTGAACAGCTCCACCACGGTCTTCGGCTGGCTCTGTCCCAGGGCCGGGCTGGCGGCGAGGGCGAGCAGAAGCGCGAGGGTGGTGCGAGCGAAGGTCATGGTGCGCAATAGGAGCTTTCGGCAAGGGGAACGGCTTCGGGAATAACCGAGGCGGGGGAGCGGCACCAGTCACAATGGGGTGCACGGCAGGCCGGAGAAACCTCCCGCAAGGGCAATGAAGGTGTGACCCGCAAGGGTAGCAAAATGGTACGCGCAGGGGCCGCATGATGGGCCCGCAATTGTGGGCCCGCACTCTGCACCCCACATGAAAAGGCCGGCCCGGAGGGGTCCGGGCCAGCCGTTGTTCGTCACCGGCGCAAGCCGGCGCAGATCAGGCCGCGAGCGAGCGCAGCACGTAGGGCAGGATGCCGCCGTTGCGGAAGTAGTCGAGCTCGTCCAGCGTATCGATACGGCAGATGAGGTCCACGTTCTTCACCGAACCGTCGGCAAACTTGATCTCGGCGGTCAGGGTCTGGCGGGGCTTGAGGTCGCCCTCGATGCCCTTGAGGGTGACGATCTCGTCACCCTTGATGCCGAGGGTCTGCCAGCTCTCGCCGTCCTTGAACACCAGCGGCACGATGCCCATGCCCACCAGGTTCGAGCGATGGATGCGCTCGAAGGACTGGGCCACCACGGCGCGGACGCCGAGCAGCTTGGTGCCCTTCGCCGCCCAGTCGCGGGACGAGCCGGTGCCGTATTCCTTGCCGGCGAACACCACCAGCGGCACGCCCTCGGAGCGATACAGCATGGCCGCGTCGTAGATCGGCAGCTGGGCGCCGTCCGGATAATGGATGGTCACGCCGCCTTCCACGCCCGGCACCATCTGGTTCTTGATGCGGATGTTGGCGAAGGTGCCGCGCATCATCACTTCATGGTTGCCGCGGCGGGTGCCGTACTGGTTGAAGTCCACCGGGCGCACCTGATGCTCGATCAGGTACTGGCCCGCCGGGGACGCCTGCTTGATGGAGCCGGCCGGCGAGATGTGGTCGGTGGTGATGGAGTCGAGGAACAGGCCCATGATGCGGGCATCGATGATGTCGGTGACCGGCACCGGATCCTTCGTCATGCCGACGAAGTAGGGCGGGTTCTGCACATAGGTGGAGGCATCCTGCCAGGCATAGGTCTGGCCGGTGGGAATGGCGATCTTCTGCCAGTTCTCGTCGCCCTTGAAGACGTCGGAATACTTTTCCTTGAACATCTTCTTGGTGACGTTCTCGCGGATGTACTGGGCCACTTCCTTGTTGGAAGGCCAGATGTCCTTGAGATAGACGGGATCGCCGTTCTTGTCGGTGCCGAGGGGCTCGGTGGTGAGGTCGATCTGCAGCGAGCCGGCCAGCGCGTAGGCCACCACCAGCGGCGGGGAGGCGAGGTAGTTCGCCTTCACGTCGGGGTTCACGCGGCCCTCGAAGTTGCGGTTGCCGGAGATGACGGCGCCGGCCACGAGGTCGTTCTTGTTGATGGCCTCGGAGATGGCTTCCGGCAGCGGGCCGGAATTGCCGATGCAGGTGGTGCAGCCGAAGCCCACCAGGTTGAAGCCGAGCTTGTCGAGGTCGTCCTGCAGGTCGGCGGCCTTCAGGTAGCCTTCGACCACCTGCGAGCCGGGCGCCAGCGAGGTCTTCACCCACGGCTTGGACTTCAGGCCCTTCTTCACCGCGGCCTTGGCGAGCAGGCCGGCGGCGATGAGCACCGAGGGGTTGGAGGTGTTGGTGCAGGAGGTGATGGCGGCGATCACCACGTCGCCATGGCCCACCGAATAGTCGGTACCGGCGACGGGCACGCGCTTGGCGGCCTCACCGGGCTTCTTGAACTCGCCTTCCAGCGCTGCGAGGAAGCCGGCCTTGCTCTCGGAGAGCAGCACGCGGTCCTGCGGGCGCTTGGGGCCGGCCATGGACGGCAGCACGGTGTCGAGGTCGAGTTCCAGCGTGTCGGTGAACACCGGGTCGGGGGTGTCCTTCTTGCGCCACATGCCCTGGGCCTTGGAGTATTTCTCCACCAGGTCGTAGCGGCTTTCCTTGCGGCCGGTCTCTTCCAGATAGTCGATGGTCTCGCGATCCACCGGGAAGAAGCCGCAGGTGGCGCCGTATTCCGGGGCCATGTTGGCGATGGTGGCGCGGTCGGCGAGCGACAGGTGCTCCAGGCCCGAGCCGTAGAACTCCACGAACTTGCCCACCACGCCCTTCTTGCGCAGCATCTGGGTAACGGTGAGCACGAGGTCGGTGGCGGTGATGCCTTCCTTCAGCTTGCCGGAAAGCTTGAAGCCGATCACCTCGGGGATGAGCATGGAGATGGGCTGGCCGAGCATGGCCGCCTCGGCCTCGATGCCGCCCACGCCCCAGCCCAGCACGCCCAGGCCATTGACCATGGTGGTGTGCGAATCGGTGCCCACCAGGGTGTCGGGATAGGCGACGGTGACCGTCTTGCCGTCCAGCTCTTCCTTGCGGGTCCACACGGTCTGCGCCAGGTATTCAAGGTTCACCTGGTGGCAGATGCCGGTGCCCGGGGGCACGACGCGGAAATTGTCGAACGCGCTCTGGCCCCACTTCAGGAAGCGGTAGCGCTCCTGGTTCTGCTTGTATTCCTCATCCACGTTCTTCTTCAGCGCGCTGTCGGTGCCGAAGAAGTTCACGATCACCGAGTGATCGATGACGAGGTCCACGGGGACCAGCGGGTTGATCTTGGCCGGGTCGCCGCCCAGCGCCACCATGGCGTCGCGCATGGCGGCGAGGTCCACCACCGCCGGGACGCCGGTGAAGTCCTGCATCAGCACGCGGGCGGGGCGGTAGGCGATTTCCTTTTCCGCCTTGCCGCGATTGTTCAGCCAGTCGGCCACGGCGAGCACGTCGTCCTTGGTGACGGAGCGGCCGTCCTCGAAGCGCAGCATGTTCTCCAGAAGAACCTTCATGGAGAACGGCAGGGCCGACACGCCCGGGAGCCCGTTCTTCTCCGCCAGCTCAAGGCTGTAATAGACGTATTCCTTGTCGTCTACCGTCAAGGTAGTCCGGGACTTGAAGCTGTCGAGAGAAGTCACGTGCGATAACTCCGGTTCGATGATCGACCGAGGTAGCGTCGCCGAAGATGGGGAAGCGGGCTTTCCCAACTTGGACGGCGCGGTTCGGGGGCTTTATAGAGCCATTTCAAAGCGCGGTCATGCGATAACAGCATCCAATGTGCAATGCACCATAAGCAGGGGGCGCGGGGCAATGGCGGTGTCGGCTCTGGTGGGTGAAAAGCTGGCCTGCCGCAGGGGCTTCAAACTTTTGTTCGAGCATCTGGACGTGACCGCCCGGGCCGGGCGCGCCCTGCTGGTGGTGGGCCCCAACGGGGCGGGCAAATCCTCCCTGCTGCGCATCCTCTCCGGTCTGCTCGGGGCGACGGAAGGCAAGGTGCGCCTCGCCGGTCCGGGCCTTGAGGCCGCCGATGCCGGGATGGGCGAGCACATTCACTATCTCGGCCACGAGGATGCGGTGAAGGGCGCGCTGACGGTGAGGGCCAATCTCGCCTTCTGGCGCACCGTGCTCGGGCCTTCCGGCCTTGCGGTCGAGGACGCCCTGGAGGAGGTGGGCCTCGGCGGCCTCGGCGGGCTGCGGGCGCAGGTGCTCTCCGCCGGGCAGAAGCGGCGTCTTGCCATCGCCCGCCTGCTGGTGTCGCGCCGGCCGGTGTGGGTCCTGGACGAGCCCACCACGGCGCTTGACGTGAAGGCGCAGGCGCGTTTCGCCTCCTTTGGCCGGGATCATCTGGCGGACGGCGGCATCCTGATCGCCGCCACCCACGCCCCGCTTGATCTCGGCGATGTGGACGAACTCAGGCTGGGGGGCGTGGGGTGATGGCGTGCGGTGCGGATCTGGAACTGCTGCGTGGGGGTGGTG
>NZ_JAIVFO010000006.1:7500-70329 GCF_029991245.1 Xanthobacter autotrophicus | reverse complement strand
TCGGCCAAACCACCTAAACCCTCAAAGGAGAAGCCCCGAAACTTGACCGCAACCTGACCCAAGACCACCATCACCCCGGGTCACTTCTCAGTGGAAATCCAGGGTCACTTCTCGCCGGAAATCAACAATCTCCATGTCCGGACGGCGGGCCCAAAACCCCCGGATGACCCGACATGGGGAGGCTAGCATTATGAGCATCCGCGACGCTTCTGGTGCATCGAATACTCCGCGGTCCCGTGAGGATGACGAAGTCACGCGAGCGGTGGGCCAGAATCACCCTTCTTCACCATGGTCGGCGGTGAATAATGCTCGAGACTGTCCTCAATTTTGGCCTGTGCGCGTTGCAGCGCCGGCAGGAACTGATTGAGGCCATCGCGCAATTCCACCGCGCGCGAGACCCAGACGATATCGATGCAGGCCAGCACGCGTCCTCCGTACCGGATCGGCACGGCAACCACCGTCGCGCGGGGATAATCGGAGCGCTGTTCGAGTGCATATCCGTTCGTAATTACCGTCTGTAGCGCGGTGCGGGTATGCTTGCGCACGCGTGCTGTCGGATCGGCACGATCACCAAATCGCTCAAGATGCGCTAGGATGAGCTCGGCCTCCTGTGACGGACAGAATGCAAGATAGGCGCGTCCGACCGCACTCGTCAGCATAGACCGCACCCGATCGTCGAATGTGCGCACGTCAATACGGTACGGGTTCTGCTGATGGGTGGAATCTCGCAGAACCATGGCGTAGTTCTCAAACGTGGCGATCTCGCACGTCCACGTCACTTCTTTTTGCAATTCGACCAGCGCCGGCATGGCAATCCACACCGCCCACGCATCATCGGTCAATCCACTTTCCAAGGCGCGCGTTGCAAGCGTCGGGCAATAGACCTTATTGCAGTCGACGGAGACGAGGCCGCAATCAACAAGAGTTTCAAGAATTCGGTAAACCGTCGGACGGGACAAGCCAAGCTTGTCGGCGACCAACTGACAAGGTGCGCCACCAGTCTCGTTCAATATTCTCAACGCGCTTAGCCCACGGGAAAGCGCACGGATTGCTTCTGTCATTTATCTCAAGCGCATTATTTTTGTAAACGATTTCAGAATCGAGATTTTCACGCCGCCTGTGGGCAAATGCTAATCCGGAGGCGGGCTCTGTGCAAGCCCGGAGCATGGACACCAGACGGACGGGCCGCCGCAACAATTGGCCAGCATCGGCGTGCCAAACTACAAGCCGCTGTACCCAAAGACTGACGATGGTGCCCGATCTGCCATCACGCGAGCTCCGGGAGAGCGCCCAAAATGAATTCTGACCCTGCGCGGGGTGGGAGCTATGACTGGCGGCTGCGACTGGGCATGCTCCTGCCCTCCAGCAATCCGGTTGCCGAGCCGGAGCTCACGCGCGTTCTGCCGGCGGGGGTTTCGCTGCTGACGACCCGGCTCAAACTGGCGGGCAGCACGCAGGAAGACCTGCTGGGGATGACCGCAGGGGTGGAGCAGGCGACGGCCCTTCTGGCGGATGCAGGGGTCGATCAACTGGTCTTTAATTGCACGGCTGTGTCGACCTTCGATCCCGCGATGGGCGAGGCGTTGCGGAAGCGCATGGAAACGGTGGCGGGGCGGCCGGCAACGAGCACCGCGGATGCGATTGTTGCAGCGTTCGAAACGTTAGGCCGGCGACGGATCGCGCTCATAACGCCGTATGTCGATGCTGTGGTTGAGCGCGAGGTTGCGTTCCTGGAGCATTACGGCCTGGAGGTGGTGTGCCGCGTCGGCTTGGGGCTTGCCGAAGGCAAGGCAATGTCGGCAGTGGAGCCGGGGGAGTGGTATCGGCGGACAATGGACAAGGCGGGCTGCGGAGCCGACCTCTATTTTCTGAGCTGCACAGCCATCCGCGTGTTCGACATCATTAATGCTCTGGAGCGTGATCTTGGTGTGCCGGTGCTGACCAGCAACCAGGCAATGATCTGGTCTTGCCTGCGCCAAGCGGGGCTTAAGGACCGCATTCCCGAGCTGGGAACATTACTTTCATAGAACACACTCTTGGATGCCTGGGATTCTATTTCGAAATGGGAAATGGTAGATGAGTATTCGAGGCAAGGCCCATATTGCAGGTGTCTACGAGCACCCGGCCCGCGATCTGCCGGATCATTCGGTTCAGCAAATCCACGCCGAATGCGCGATAGGCGCATTGGCCGACGCGGGCCTTTCGGTTCGGGACGTCGACGGCTTCTTCTCGACCGGCCAGCTTGGCTTTGGCGGTGTCTCGCTCACCGAATACCTCGGTCTCAACCCAAGCTATATCGACGGTACCTTCACCGGCGGCTCTTCTTATCTCGCCCATGTGGGGCATGCCGCGGCCGCCATCGCCGCGGGGAAGTGCCGCGTCGCGCTCATTACGCAAGGGGCCAAGGTGCGCGGGGTAATCCGCGGAGCAAAACATACGGCCGACACGCCGGAATTTCCGTTCGAGACGGTCTATGGCGAGACCAATGCGGGGATATATGCGCTTGCAGCCCGTCGCCACATGCATGAGTTCGGTACCACTGCGGAACAGCTCGCGGCCGTGAAGGTCGCGGCCTCCGAATATGCCCAGTTCAATCCCCATGCCTTGCTGCGCAAACGGGTCACGGTTGAAGACGTCGTAAACTCTCCGATGATTGCTGATCCGCTGCACCGGCTCGACTGCTGTGTGGTGACCGATGGCGGCGGTGCGATCGTCGTTGTTTCACCGGAGATCGCTCGCAGCCTGAACCGGCCTTTGGTATCGGTCCTGGGCCATGCCGAGGCGATCAAACATAGCGGCCTGGGGCCTAACGATCTCACGAGCACCGGCGCAACGGCCTCTGCGCCCCGGGCTTTGGCGGAAGCTGGTGTGGCGCTTTCGGATATCGACTACGCCTCGATCTACGACTCGTTCACGATCACCGTCATCATGACGCTGGAAGATCTCGGCTTCTGCAAAAAAGGCCAGGGTGGCGCCTTCGTGGCGTCCGGCGCGCTCGGGTTGGATGGCGTCATTCCCGTAAACACCGATGGCGGCGGCTTGTGCAACAACCACCCTGGCTACCAGGGGGGACTTGTCAAGATTGTCGAGGCGGTTCGCCAGTTGCGGGGCGAAGCGACGCCGCAGACGCAGGTGCGCGATTGCAAACTTGCGATCGCGCATGGCACTGGCGGCGGCATGTTGCGCCAGGCCAGCGTCTCCTTGGTTCTGGGAAGGAGTGATGCGTGATGGTGGACATCAAAACCCGGCTGCCAACGCCAGAGCCATTCATATCGCCGGAAACCAGGCCCTTCTGGACCGCAGCGAAGCAAGGCCGGCTCGACCTGCCTTTCTGCAAGTCCTGCAATCACCCGATCTGGTATCCCAAGGCGTTTTGCGGCGCTTGTGGCTCACTCGATGTCGAATGGCGGCAGGTTTCCGGTGAGGGCAAGATCTACAGCTATACGCAGGTTCATCGAGGTGAGGGACCCTATCGCGATGTCGAAAACTACGTTCTGGCACTGGTCGACATCGACGAAGGCGCTCGTGTCCTGACGAACATCGTCGATGCGGACCCGGCCAGCCTTACAATTGGGCAACGTGTGCGGGTTGTCTTCCACGAGGCCGGTGATGCCGCAGCGCTGCCGCGCTTCGTCCCTGCCAAGTAACAAAGGCGGACACATTCGTGCAGAAATTATTCGATAGTCCAGCAGCCGCATTGGCTGATGTCGCCGATGGCTCATCTGTCGCCATCGCCGGTTTCGGCGTCGGCCATTCCTATCCGAACAGCTTGGTCATTGCATTGCGTGACCAGGGCGCGCGGGGGCTTTGCATCGTCGCCAACTCCCTCGGGGCGGGCGGTGACTTCCGCCCCCAGATTCTCGTCCAGAACGATCAGGTCAAGCGCCTGGTCCTGTCCTTCTCTTCACGCCCCGGCCTGCCCTCGCCGGAGGAGGCGAAGGTTGCCGCGGGCGAGATTGAACTGGAACTCGTGCCTCAAGGCATCCTGGTGGAAAGGATGCGGGCGGCGGGAGCGGGCCTGCCGGCATTCTACAGCCCGGTGACCGTCGGCACGCCGTTGCAGGCAGGCAAGGAGGTCCGGTCTTTCGGCGATCGCAGCTTTGTACTGGAGCATGCCTTGCCGGTCGATGTCGCGCTGATCCGGGGATATCGCGCAGATCGGTTCGGCAATGTGGAATTCCGCGGCAGCAGCGCTCACTTTCACGCCAGCTTTGCGAAGGCGGCAAAGCTGGCCGTGGTGGAGGTCGAGGAAATTGTCGAGCCCGGCGTGATCGCCCCGGAACGCGTCGGTCTGCCTGGCATTTTCGTGTCGCGGGTGGTGCACACCACCACGACCTATCCGGCGCCGAAGGGGCTGATGGGGCGGCGCGCTGCCGACAGCAATCGCGAATATTTCGGCAAGCCGGCGCTCAGCCGCTCGGAGATGGCGCAGCGTGTGGCGGCCATGCTGCCCGATGACGCCTATGTCAATCTAGGTTCCGGCTTGCCGACGCTGGTTGCCGGGCACACCCAGGGTAAAACGATCATTCTCCACGCCGAAAATGGCGCCCTTGGATATGATCTGCTCGAAGATACGACAGACCTTGACGTCGACTTCTTCGATGCGGCGGGGAACTTCATCCGCATGCGCCCTGGCGGCGCAGTCTTCGATAGTGTCGTTTCGTTCGAGGTCGCCCGCTCTGGCCGGCTGTCAGCGATTGTGCTTGGTGCCTATCAAGTGAGCGCGCAAGGCGACCTCGCCAATTGGGCGCTGCCGGGGCAGATCGGCGGCGGCATCGGCGGCGCCATGGACCTCGCCGCATCGGGGAGCCACGTGATCGCGCTCATGGAGCATTGCGACAGCAAAGGTAACCCGAAACTTGTCCAGACCTGCTCCTGTCCGCTGACCGCGCCCGCTTGCGTCGACGTCGTCGTCACCGATCTGGCTGTGCTCGAGCGGATCGACGGCCGTTTCGTTGTCACGGCCTTGGTGGAGGGTTTCACGCGCGACGAGATCCAATCGATCACCCCGATGAAGATCGACTTTGCCGACCAGATTCGGGCGATGTGAGGAAGCGTCGCGATTCACAAATATTGAAAGAGGAGAAAGTCATGAAGGTAGTACAGAATATCAAGCTTGCGAATCCCGCCGATGAGGTGTGGAATTACGTTCGCGATTTCTATAATGCTGCGGAGTGGCAGCCACACATCAACTCGGCGGAAAAGGGCGCGAAAGAGGGCGAGCGTATCGTCCAGATGAAGCGCGGGAATACGGTGCTCGATCGTATCGCGGTGCTCGACGACGACCGCCGGATCCTCGCATATGAAATGGTGCCCGGACAGGATATCGCTCCCGGTGCGCCACGCCTCGAAGGTTTCCTCGCGACCTTCAAGGTGACCGAGGCCGGGCAGAATGCAGAGGTCGAATACAGCATCGAGGTCGAGGTTCCCGAGCCCATTCGCGAAATGGCAGAGAAGGGGATGGGCTCTGACATCGCGGGGGCGCTTGAGGGGCTGGCATCCAAATTCGGCAGGGCGTAATTTCTGTTCGAATGTCGGGCGCGCTGGGGCCGCGGCTCTGAGGCCCCAGCAATGCGTCGTGGCAATCGAGTCTATTGGCCAGAATTGGAGGCTTCACGTTATAGTATTTTGAAGTTTGATTTAAATTAAAATAAAATAAAATAAAAACGAAAATAAAATCCAGAACCGGAGGACACGCCAATGAAATACAAGAGGATCAGGTCGCTGGCGCGCGGCATTGAGGTCATTCGTTACCTCAATAGGGTCAAGGGGGCACATCCGGTTGATATCGGTAAGGAGGTTGGCTTACCCCGACCGACGGTCCATCGCATTCTCCAAGCTTTGAAGGAGTTGGATCTCGTCTACCAGGGCGCGAGCTCGAGGGAGTTTCGGCTTACTCCCGGCGTGCGGAACCTCACCGGAGGGGCGCGCAATTTCCATAATCTGCGCGCGGCCGCCAAGCCAATTATGCACGACCTCACCACGGAAGTAATCTGGCCTTCCGGCTTGGCCGTGTTCCATGACGACGCGATGTTGATCGTTGAATCGACTGATCATCTCAGCCCTATGCCTACGGAAGTCGGGATGATCGGGCAGTCATTCCCCTTGCTCCTGTGCTCCCTCGGGCAAGCCTATATAAGCCATTGCCCGGAAACCCAGCGCGACGGGATCATCGCGAGACTGCACAAGGATGCGGCGGGCAATGACGGACCGGCTTTCAGTCTGGACGCGCTGAATCGCATGATCGAGGCAGGCAACCGCAACGGCTATAGCATATTTGGCGAAATGCCGCCAGGACGTTGCATGAGTATTGCCGTCCCGCTGCATGTAGATGGGGTCCTTATCGCGGCCATGAATATTGTCTGGGAGGTCGCAGATTTGACCTTCGAGCAGGGGCAGAAACAACTGAGCGGCCCATTGCTGCGGGCCCGCGATCGGATCGAGTCCAAATTGTCCCAATCGGCGTGCGCGAGCCTTGCCTCGCGTGATGTGGATGCGGCGCGGTCATATGCAACGATGTCCACTCAAAGCGGATGGGCAAGTCCTTCTCTTCTGCCAAGGCTGAATGTCCAAGAAGTTTCGGCAATCTGATTTTCAACCACGAGATGGAGAATTTCCTTGAAGACACTTGGTTTCCTTGGTGCCGGCCGGCTCACCCAGATGCTGGCGCCAAAAGTCGCGAAGGCTGGCTGGAAGGTGGTTCTCTCGAATTCGCGGGGGCCCGAGACGCTGCGGGATCTCGTCCAGAGCATCGAAGGCGACGTCAGCGCCGCCTCGCCAGCCGACATGGCGGCGCAGGCGGACATCGTCGTCCTCGCCATTCGCTGGCCGCAGATCGCCGAGGCGACTTCGGGCCTCCCGTGGAGCGGGAAGGTCGTGATCGACGCGACAAATAATCGCCTCGGGCCGAAGCCGGAAGACGTGATCGACATCGGAAATGTATTGTCGAGCGAAGTGGTCGCAGGGTGCGTGCCGGGCGCACGTCTTGTCAAGGCGTTCAACCATGAACCGATCCCGGTATTCGCCCAAACGCTGCCGCCCCAGGGCGACGCCAAAGTTCTGTTCCTTGCAGGTTCTGATGTGGAGGCCAACGCACGCGTGGCGGAATTGATGCGCAATCTGGGTGCCGAGCCCATCGACCTCGGTCCCATCGACAAAGGCGGCAAGCTGATCGCGATGGGCGGTGCATTGGCGAATAAATTCAAATTGTTTTCGCCGGACGAGGCGAAGGCGGCGATCGAAGCAGCAAGTTGATTGCAACGGGCTGGTGAAGATGGAGGTCGGGCGGTGGGCGAGCCTCATGCTCGCTCGCCGCTTACTTGATCTCAGAGCCCATCCCGGAAGTTTTAATTCCAGGTCATGGGCTTGTGGCCGGGCGCCTCAACATGAGTCGGATCATGGCGTGGCGGACGAAGGCGGCGGCTTTGCGGGCATGGCGCTCATAGTCCCTGGCGAGGCGGCGGAACTGGTTGATCCAGCCGAAGGTCCGTTCCACATGCGCTGATCGCGATCCCGCTCGGGAGCGAACACCAGAGAGGCTGCCGGGTGGGCGGAATGCGCACAAAATGAGCGTGTCCCCATCGAGCCGGAAATTTCGATCGTGGTCGAGCGCACCTTCGCCTGGATCAACCAGTTCCGCCGCCTCGCCATCCGCTACGAACGCCACGCCGACCTCTATCGCGCCTTCTTCGTCCTCGCCGCCAAAATCAGACGCCACCGGCGTCGCCGACGGCATAGGTGCGAGTCTCCTCTATCCTTTCCTGCTGGCGGTCGGATTCCATCTGGGTCAGCGTCGTCTACGCCGACAAGCTCGGGTGACGGTCCCCGCCGCGATGATCCTGGCGCTGTTTGTGTCGATCAGGATGCGTCCTCCCTTCCCGGCAAGAGGTGCGCGACCTTCGGGAAGGCGAAGAAAGACATCAGGCACGCGGAGAGACCGCACGCGGCAATGGTGGCAAGCATCGGCAATGCCGTTCCGTTGGCTGTGAGGCTTACGACCAGAGAGGCAAGGGTGCCCGCTCCGAACTGGACCGCACCCATGAGCGCGGCCGCGGTGCCCGATACAGCGCCGAACGATTCCAGAGCCATCACGCTGGTCAGCGGCATTACGAAAGCGGAGGACGCAATGGCGATGAACAACAGGACCGCGAACGGGGCAAGCGGGACGCCGCCATTCAGCTCAAGAGCGACCAGGAGAACGGCCACCGCCGCATAGACGGCCAGCGCCGCCCGCACGATCGACTCTGGTCGGAAACGCCCCAACAGCCGGGGAGCCACCTGCGCGCCTATCACCAGGCCGATGGCGTTGACGGCAAAGAGCGTGCTGTAGGCAGCAGGCGTCAGCCCATAAATGGAGATGAAAATGAAAGAGGAACTGGCCAGGTAGGCGAAGAACCCGGCCATCGCCAGTGCCGTCGTCGCGACGTAGGGAATAAAGCGCCTGCTCACGATGAGTTGCAAATAGGCGTGGATGGCGTGGAGCGGACGGCTCACGGCCCGAAGCTCCGGCATGCGGGTCTCCGGCAACGCGGCGACGACAAGGATCATGCAAGCGATGGCGATCAGCGCCAGGACCGCAAAGATTGTCCGCCACGGCGCAACGGCGATGATGGCGGCGCCCAGGAGCGGAGCGACGACCGGCGCAACGCCCTGCACGATCATGATCAATGCAATCAGACCGACAGCGGCCCGTCCCTGGTAGAGATCGCGCACGACGGCAAGGCTGATCACCATCCCGATCGAGCCGCCGAGCCCCTGGATAAAACGCCATGCGGCCAATTGCCCGGCCGTCCCGGCAATGGTGCATCCGATCGCGCCGGCGATGAACAACGTGAGGCCGATATAGATCGTCGTCTTGCGGCCGATGCGGTCCGATAGCGGACCGTAGAAGAGCTGCCCGAGCATGAGGCCGGCGAAGCAGGCCATCAGGCTGAATTGCACGTCGCGTTCGCCGACATTCAGGTCCGCCGCGATCTGTGGCAGGCCAGGCAGGTACATGTCGATAGACAATGGGCCTAAGGCGCCAAGAGAACCCAGGATAGGGGCGATGCGCCGGGATGAGATTTGCAGCATGATGACAGCCTGGGTCAGTTCGTGTCGAGGAAGCGCTTCGCCCGGTCGGTGCTGACGAAGCGCGGCCGCGTGCCGTCCACCATCTCCGGCGTGCGGGCATCGAACGCGCCGTTCCGGCCGCCGCCCAAGCGGATCAGTGAGTCGATGCCGCTCACAACCTAGCCGTTATGCCGACCGCCGTAGACTGTGGTGTTCGGCCGCAACGACAGCTCAGCGCCTGTCGCCAAGTTCGGCCGGTATATTGAGTTGTTCCGATCATGCATGAATCGTTGTCAAATCCACAGAAATATAATCAAGCATCACCGATATTATTCACTAAAATCCATATATTATTTATTCATAAATTTTATACATAATATATCCAAATCCGGATGTGGATTGTCAAATAGGATACGACGCGGGTGCTCCCGCGACAGTGCTGCGAAATATCAAAACATGGTCAAGGCGAATAGATCCGACGAATACGGTTTTTCGATCATTGCCGCCGAATGCTATACTGGCCGGGAAATTGACGAGATTTGCTTCGGGATCCTCAAACAGGCAGCGTGCGGCTCCGTCCCGATCAATCCGGTGGATCCCGTTGCGGGTCACCTCGGTCACCCATAACCCTCCCTCGACGTCGAAAGCCAATCCGTCGACGATGGCGCCAGGAAACAGCGGTTCAGGGCCGAACGGCTCGGGCTTCCCGAGCGTACCGTCCGACCGTATGGGCAGCCGAAGCACGCGCCCCAGCGCCGATTCCGCGAGATACACCCATTGCATGCCAGGGTCGATGCGGATCTCGTTGGCGAAGCAGAATCCTGTCGCCATCAGGCGCGGACCTGAAGGTGTGAGCTTGAGCATATAGCCGTCCGGGACGGCGGATTCGATCGCACGTGAACGGGGAATGACACGGGTCGATACGGTGATCCACAGCCCTCCAGCTGGATCGAAATGCACAAAATTTACCGCTCCGAGTTTCTCCCCCTCAAATTGGTCAAGCACCAGCTCGGCGGTGCCGTCGGGCCGGAGTCTGTGAATGGTGCCAGTATCAATCCCAGCCAGGATCAGTGATCCGTCCCGATCCCGCGCCACCCCGTTGGTCGGGCCGCCGGGACAGGGCAGGTGGTCGCAGCTTCCATCGGGGCCAATCCGCGTGATGCCGCCGCGATCGTCCGATACCGCCAGCGCACCGTCAGGCAGCACCAGCACGCATTCCGGGCGGCGCAAGGCGTTCCCGGCACGGCCGGCAGGAATAAGCGCGCCCGTTATTGCACACCTCCGCCCGCCGCCAACGGGATCGTCCTTGTGACCTCATCAAGCTCGATCGCCGATCGCGCTGTCCCCAGGATATAGTGATCGGGCCGGATGATGACCGCTTGGGCGCCGATGGACTCCAAATATCCGGTTGCTTCGCCTTCCAGCAAAGCTGCATCGGCCTGTTGCCAGCGCATCCGGGTCTCGTCTGTCACCTGACCGAGCAGCCCAGGCCGGGAAAGCACGACAAATCGCAATCCCGTCTTGTCGTCCAGCAATTGCCCATCCCTGAGCCGGGGTTGCGGCGCCAGAGTGCCCGCCAGGGAGTCGGCCGAAGATTCGCCGCTGCCGCCGAGCCGAGGCCTGATTGGCGTAAGGATTTGCGGCTGGGCGCGCAGCATCGCGTCCCGCGCGCGCGCGCGCTCGCGGTCGGTTTCCTGGATGATCGCGCCGATCCGGTTGGCCTCGGTGATGTAATGGGCCACATGCGGCCGCAATTCGGCTTGGAAAGTGTCCAGTATCGACGCTGTGCTGCGCCCATCCAGCACCCATGCGAGCTTCCATGCTAGGTTCGCCGCGTCGCGCAGCCCGGCGCACAAGCCTTGTCCGAGGAAAGGCGGCGTCTGGTGCGCCGCATCGCCGGCGATCATCACGCGACCATTGCGCCAGCGCGTGGCGATCGCGGAGTTGAAAGTATATACGGTCGCACGCTCGAGCTCGGCATCGCCCGGCGCCACCCAAGGCCGCAGCAATGAATGCACGTGGTCCGGCTCGGCGAAGGTCGTCGGATCGTCGCCGGGCCGCAGCATGACCTCCCAGCGGCGCCGACGTCCCACCCCCTCGATATAGGTGAACGGGCGCACGGGATCGCAATATTGCACAGTCCCTTCCGGCAGCTCGGGCGCGCCGGGATGCAGGATGAGATCGGCAACCAGCCATTGTTCGGGAGGCGCAAGAACCTCCAGTTCCGCACCGAGCATCTGCCGCACGCTCGAGCGCGCGCCGTCGCAACCGACGACGAAATCCGCGGTAAAGGTTGTTGCGCCGTCCGGCCCCATCGCCTCGATGGTCACGGCGCTATCGTCCTGCACAATCGCGGTGGCGCGCCAGCCGAGCTGGAGGGTGATCAACGGGGATGAGACGGCGCGCTCGCGCAGCGCCGCCTCCAGATCCGGCTGGTGGAAGCGGTTGCTGTCGCGCCAGCCATGCGGGCCCGGCAGAATCGACCGGGGCCAGTCGATCAGCAGCGCGCCTTCGGCATCCTCGAAGCGCATGCGGGGGTAGGTGCCCAGCCCTTCGGCAAGCATCTCGCCAACGCCCGCCGATTGAAGGATGCGCACCGCCTCACCATCGAGATGGGTCGCCCGCGGCCGCGGGTAAGCCTCCGCGTAAGGGTCCACCACCAGGACCCGCCGCGACTGGCGTTCCAGCAGGTTCGCCAGCGTTGCGCCGACGGGGCCGTAACCGATAATGGCAACGTCGAAATGATCGGTCATCTTGCGTCCCAAACCACCCGAGGAAAGCAGCTCACAGCGGCGTAATGGACCGGGCGACCGTTTCGCTCCATTTGGAGAGCGGCGTGAAGCCCGGTGCGTTTCGGCAGAGGGCTTCCGTCCGGGAATAGATCTCCTCTTCGGGATCGAGAAGGTCGATCGTCGTCCGGTGCGGCTGAGTGATGTACCACGGCGTATCGACATAGGCTTCGACCCGGTTGCCGTCTGGATCGGGGAAGTAGACCGACCAAGCAATCCCGTGCGTCAGCGGCTCGAGATTGGGAACACCATCCTCGACGAGGCACTTGTACACACGCTGCAACTCGGGGAGCGTCTTTAGGCGGAAGGAAAGCTGGTTCACGAGATGCTGCTCGCTTTCGGGCCGGCCGGTGACCAGGACGAGCTGATGATGGGAGGTCGGATCGGCCGTCAGGAACACGATAGATCGCTTTTCGTTGCGTTCCATGTCCGTGATCGTGAACCCGAACATGCGCTGGTAGAATGCCAGCATGCGATCGAAATCCGTGACATAGAGGCCCACGTGACCAATTTCCATTGAGACTCCTCCTGATGCTCGGCCCGGCGTGCCCGATTGGACGCCTTGGCACGTTGATCAACGCTAGATGGGCGGTTCGATTCGTAAAACGCGTTTGGCTCTGTCGTCCGTTCAGTGACCTTTTGAATATTCCAGATAAAAATCCTGGCTTAACAATGTAAAAATACGTATTAGTGAAGATGATATGGTAAAGTAACTCGTTGATTTTGAACGTCGCCTTGGGCTGAGCGGGACCAGTAGCCACACCTAAAAAAGATCGCAAATCAAACGGTCAGATATATTGAAATGGAAATTTCAAAATAGTAGGCGGGATGGACGCTGAAATATCCCGTTTCCACTCGTCTTTCCTCGACAGAACGACCCCCCAAGGGGGGATCGCCGGTCGCCGTGGATTGTAGGAGAGCCCCGTCGCCTCACCCCGCGCGGATGGCGGTCCGCTCACTGAGCGTACGGCTTGCAAGCTGAGCGGCGGTGCGCTCGTAAGCAAGGCCAGGGTTCGTGCGGGCCATCGACATGTCGCGGAAATAGCGCTGCAGTCGGCTCCCATTCTTCGCCGCCATGCTGGTGCCGACTGAAGTGTAGAGAAGATCCACCACATCGCCCGACAGGCGCGCGGCATGTTGCAGCCCCGCCTGGATTCGCATGTCGTCCACCTCGGTATAAGCGCTGGGATCAAGAAGGCCAGCCTCGCAATAATCCAGATAGGATTGGGCGCCCGAGATGACCGCATTCCTCGCTGTCTCGAGCATCCCGAGGGCGAGGCCGTAAGGCCTCAGGAAATCCTGCACGCCCCCCCCGACACCGGGCGGGCCTGCGGGAGCCGCCATTTTCAACTTCATGATCCGCTCGAATTCATCGAGTGCGGCAAAGCCGAGCCCGACGAGGATCGAGGTAATCTCGGTCTGGAAAAATCCGAACATCCGGCCGGAATACATCGGGTTATTATGGATATGGTAGCCTTCGGTACCGCCATCGATATTCAGCGCAAAAAAATTCTGACGAACCAGCAGGGGCTTCGGCACCAGCGCATTGGTGATCTCGATGCTGTTGGAGCCGCTGGCAGCAAGACCGATATAGCCGCGCCAGTTGTCGAGCATCGTCCATTGGGAGCGCGGCACTGCAACCACGCCCAACGCGGGGGGCAGCGAGGGATCTTCGCTCACGATCCGGACGCCGACCATCGCATAATTGCTGTGAGGCGAGCCCGAGCAGTAGTCCCACACCCCGTTGATGATCCAGCCCTCGTCGGTCTCCGTGGCAGTGCCGGTGGGCATGCCCCGCGCAGACGCCGCAAACTCCCCATCGGAACCAAACAGGATGTCCTGTCCCTCTTGGGAGAAGATCGCGGCGGCATTCAGCGCATGAGCCGAGGCAAGACACAGGCCCCAACCCGTTCCCGGACAGCCCCTCGCGATCTCCATGATGACGCGGGCGAACACCGTCAGATCGAACTCGTACCCCCCGTACATTTTAGGCTGAAGGATCCGATAGAAGCCAGCCTTACGGAAGCGTTCGTGCATTTCGAGAGAATAGGTTCCGCGTGCCTCGCTATTGGCCTGGTCTTCCAGCAGCAGCGGCCGCAGCTCGATGGCACGGCGGATGATCTCGGTCGGGGTAAGCCCCGGTTCGGGCTGCGGCAGATAGGCCGCGTCGATGCGAAAAGGTTTTGTCTGGGTGTCCACGGCTTTACCTCGTTAGGTCTGCTGCGTAAGCCGTTTTCGTTCGAGACCGGGGGCCAAACAAGCTTACCTCGCCACTCGTCCGCCTTACGTACATCTGCCGGGCACGATCGCATTCATGACTCCGCGTCACGCCGAAGCGAACTATCATGCGATATCGGACGGATGGGAGAAGGATATGCATCAGGATACTGAACCGCGTATATCGTCGGTGGATTTGACGATGATGACTCCTGAGCAGCAGTCAGCCGTCGATGCCTTTAATTCTGGTCCTCGGGGATCGATCCGGGGCCCTTTCTCTGTTTTGCTCAACAGCCCGGGCGCATTCAACGCAACGCAAGCGCTTGGTGCCTATTTGCGATTCCAAAGCGGGATACCTGCGAATCTGCGAGAATTGGCGATCCTGATAACTGCGCGACACTGGCGACAGGAGTATGAGTGGCGCATTCACTCTGTTCTTGCTCGAGAAGCTGGCGTCAGCGAGCGGGCGATCACGTTACTTGCTGCGGGCCGAGAAGCCGAAGGCCTTTCGCCCGACGAAATGATCGTATTCGCCTTTTGCCGCCAGCTACACCGCGCAAACGATGTTGATGATGCAATATTTGCGGATGTCGAGCGATTGCTGGGGCCGGCAGGCGTGATCGATCTCTGCGCAGTATGCGGCTATTACGCCCTGCTCGCGATGGTCATGAATGTCTCGCGCAACCCCACCCCCGTCGCTCCCTCTCCATTCAACGTCCTGGGGGGCACTTAATTCGGGCGATGTTATCTCGAGCCGGACGTCCCGAAGTGCTTACCGTGTGCCGGCGTGGTACAAGCAACTGAGAGCCAAATGCAGTCGGCGCGGCCTGTACATGCCTTCGATCTATCCGAACAGGTCGGGTCGCGCCCCGGTTCTGATGGCATGGAGGCGATTGTGGACATGGAGGCGATTGTGGACTTGCTCGTATTCAGGGCGAGTCCAAGAGCTTCTCCATGAGGCGCTTTGCGCCCGGCAATTCCCCAGCTTCATGAAGGGGTCAAGGCCCTTTGTGATGACGGCCGCGCCGAAGGATTCGACGGCGTACGGCATGCGCTGACCTGCATGATGGATCAGCCCGAGTGCCTGCTTGAGGTGCCCGGGGAGGACGTTGACGATCCAGCCAACGGTCTCCCAGGAGGCCGCGAACGGAAATGCCCGATACCTATCCAAACGGCGGCCATCAACGGCCCGCGGACGCGGAATAGCGCTTTCCCAATTCCGCGGGGAGCGGAATTCAGCTCGTCGCGTTGATCCAACGGCCTCGAACTCAAGCGAAATGATCGAACGCGACAACTGACCCCGCATTCACGCAACCGTGCTGTATCGTCCATCCGAATAAATGAGTGGCATCACCGGATGACCAATAATGAGATCAACAGCTTCCCCGACAATAATCGAATGAGTACCATGCTCAAAAATACCCGCACGCCGGCAAAATATAGCCGCCTGCGATTCTTTCAGATATGGCACAGTCCCATCAAAGCTCCAACTTCCCGTAGAAAAACGCTCAGAATGAGGCAGTTTACCACCAAATACGGCGGAGATATCCTCCTGGCCATGTCGCAAAATGTTGACGCAAAAATGGTCGGTTGATGTGATCACGTCATGGAAGCCGGCAGACTTGTTAACGCAAACTAGCAACGACGGCGGATCCATCGACAGTGACGTGACCGCAGAGGCTGTCATGCCGAAATTTTCGCCTTCCTGACAGGTTGTGATTACGCTGACTGTGGCGGCCATCCTGCGCATGGCCTGGCGGAACTGATCGCGAATTTCCTGCTTCATCTCTCAACCCTCGCTAGATGGTCGGCCATGAACGAAAGTATTGGATAACCTGATTTCCAATGTCTGATATTTACTACGTGCACATCAAGACATACTAGAGACGACGTGTTTGGCGCATGTAGGATATTGGAATATTTCGCTATCCATATCAAAAAAACATGCCACCAGAATTCAGGCCCAGGGCCTTGCCAATGTCGACGGTCACCCTCATTCCAAGAAACCATCCATCTTTCGGCCGTTCCGCGGTTGGGATATACGACGAATCCTGATTGATAAAATACTCCGCGAAGGCCTGGCCGATCGTAAAATCGGAGATGGGGAATCGCAGAGTTATAGTTGGTGAAAACATATTTTGAGGAGTGGAGACGTTCAGTCCTCCCAGCGCTACTCTCATTTGTTGTTCATACTGGGCCTGCCGATCCCCAATATATACATAATGAAGTCCAACACCGAACATCCAGAACGGCTGCCGAGGCACGAAATTTGAAATCTCAATCCCACCAATCGCTTCCACAGGGTAAGCAACTCCCGCCCCTGGGGTTACGAATAGAGCGCCGTACAACGCAACATTCTCCGCGAAAGGGTTTCCCAACGCGCCAACTTCGCTCCAGATCACCTTACGGAACTGACCAAATACTCCAGCAACCCCCTCATCGTGAACAAGGGCTGTCCCCCAGGGCTTGAGGACATGGGACGTAAAATCTGTATTTAGCAAAGGGTCGTTGTAGTCTGCGGAATTATAGAACATTCCGAGTTCATATTTACTGGCTTCTCCTCATCTAAAAACGTTGTTTCATGGACATAATTCGCTAGAGCGATGTATCCGATTGCCTGATCCGTTGAAAAGTACCATCCATTCGTCTTCTGAAAAACATACAGGTCGTTTTCATATAGTCCAACTTGCACCGTGTCATGCGGATTAAGCCGATAGGCCGCTCTTCCACCCCAAACCTGCGCATCGGGCCCAGGAAAAAAAGCATTACGAGCCTGCGTTCCGTTGAAACAGAGGCCGCAGAAGGTCGGCATCATGAAATCGAAGATGGGGTTCATTCGCCCCAGCTCGACGGTGAGTCGGCCATCCATAAAGGTGCTTTCAATCGAAAGACGGCTGAGCATGGTCGAGTCGTAGCCGCCAGCCCCTGGAAAAAAATAACTATTGCTAAATACGACGAAATCGAAGGCATTCTGTGAAGTGAGGTATTGCGTCAGATCAAATTTCAATTTTGTGTTCGGTATCCCCATAATTTTTTCAAGATCAAGACCGACGTGGTATTTAATATCACTAGAATTCATCGTAGAATTTGGAATGCGGCCCGTCTGGTACTGATAAAGGAAGAAGTCGTTGAACAGGATACCGAGTTCAATTCCGTTCGATTTCAAATACTTCCCGATGCCGGATAGTGGCCCGGTTGGCTCGCTCGACGGCGGCGGCGGAGCCTGAAGAATCGTTGCTCCCTGTAAGATGAGCGAATCTGAATCGGCTTGATTGTCCTCCCACGAGGGCCAATTGGCGTTCGGCTTATTCCCATCCTCTGTAGCTATCGCCGGGAGTGCGTGAAGCGACAGGCTCGTCGCAATGCAGATCGCGAGATTGCGGTAGTTCATATACCCTCCCCCCGGAACTATTTGTCCCGATTTATTGATCTATTTGTGCTTTGGTCGCGTTCCTTTGGAGCGCGACCAAAGTCTAAAATAGCGGGGGTATCGCGCAATCGGGCCGCGCGTTTCGTCCGGCACGTGAACGAGCGGGCATATGGAGCCGTTGGGCCCGGCGCCCTCCTCACCATTCGATCCCAACTTTCAAGCGCTGGGTGAATGAGGCGTTGTTATTTTCCAGCAGCATGAACTTCGAGGATCGATGGCAATCCTCGATAAAAGGGCGAAGGCGCCTGCCCATCAGCGGGATGCGCCTCTCGGAACCCCGCCATGGCGTTAATGCGTAGGGCGGCGTTCACCAGCCGAGGGTGAAGCTTGGAACTCAAGTTCCCCGTCGTGCTGACGATACGGAGCGAACCCCCTCTCTATTGCTGACTCACCGCAGAGTTGTAGTGCTTCCGGGGGGGGGGCAGGGCCGAACTATGCTGGCATTTGTGTGGATGTCCATCCGGGAGCGGGTGAGGCAAAGGTGGCTTCGCGACCCCAGCCTGACATCCTGCTCCGGATGAATAATTTATTGTGGCCTCGACATCGCACGCCCCCTTATTGGCTTGAGGGCCCGCCAAGTGTTGAAGGCAGCTTAATCGCCTCGCATTTGTGCGTTGCGTTCAGACAACTTCCGCCCGGATCGGATTGCGGAGCACGCCGACCTCCGTGATTTCGACTTCGACCACGTCTCCATCCTTCATGAAAAGCTTCGGCTCGCGGCGGACGCCGACACCTCCTGGGGTGCCGGTGACGATTACATCGCCGGGCTCCAGCGGAATGAAGGTCGAGCAATATTCGATCAGGAACGGGATTGAAAAGATCATTTGCGTGCTGTCGGCATTTTGAACTTCCATTCCGTTGAGGCGCGTCAGGAGATGAAGCGTCTGGTTGTCGGCAATCTCTCCCCGCGTCGTCATCCATGGCCCGAAAGCACCGGTCTGGTACCAGTTCTTTCCAGGTGTCCACTGCGCCGTGTGTCGCTGCCAATCCCGGATACTCCCGTCATTGTAAGGCGCATAGCCGGCGATGTACTCCCAGCAATTTTCCTGGGAGATGCGGCGACCCGCCTTGCCGATGATGACGGCAATCTCGCCTTCGTAGTCGAAAGTGGGCGTTTCCGGCGGAAGCGTCATCGGCTGCAGGTGCCCCACCTGGGTCGACGGGAAGCGAGCGAAAACCATCGGCATTTTGCTTGGATCCCTGCCGATTTCCGTTCGGTGGGTTTCATAGTTTACGCCGATGCAGATGATTTTGGGTGGATTCGGGATCACCGGCAGGAATTCGATATTTGACAGAGGATAGTCACCTGCGGAGCCAACGATCGCACGTTCGGCTTCTGCAAGAGCATTGGCTTTCAGAAGATCGACCAGATCTGCGAAACGGCCTTCGAACTTGCGGCCAAGGTCGACGACCTTATCTTCCACCACGGCGCCGAAGCTAGTCCGTCCATCGATTTTAAAGCTAAGCAGTTTCATTTTGGAATTTTCCTTGGTACCTGTGTTTGTTACTCGCTCGGGATCGGTTTTGCCGATGGCGTCGTGCCTCGTGCCGCGCCGATCGACGCGGTGCCTGCTCTCGTCGGGCTTTACTTTGGTAGCGGAAAGCGTTCAATATAATGTAGGTATTCTGATTCGATATCGATTTCTATTGCGGCCATTACGCGGACGAGTCCGTTATACTCAGCGATCGCAACAAATAGGTCGATCAGATGTTCTTTGCTCATCGCCCCGGCCAGCTTGTCGAATATCTCCTGCGGCAGGGTGAGATCGTCCGTCAACGACCGAGCGGCGGCGAGGACGGCCGATGCCAGCGGCTCGAGATGGGACGGCTTGCCGTGCGTTTCCAATTCGATCGCGCGAATATCCTCTTCGCTCACGCCGAAGGACAGCGCTACATCGATATGATGCGCCCACTCGTAGGAGGATCGGGTCGAATATCCCACCTGCAGGATTGCCAGTTCGCGCAGCCGGGCATTCAGGCCGCTTTCGTGGCGAAAATACATGCCACGTGCTGCCACGAGTCGAGCCAAGCGCGGACTATGGGCAACGGCGCGTGTAATGTTTGATTTGAGCCGCGGAATGTCCTGGTATTCCAAGGCCAGCTCTTCTTGCGTGAGGTAGCTTAGGCGGCCCATGGCTCGCCTCCTTTCAATAATTCGAAACTCAGGAAGTTTCCGCCAAAGCCTCACGCACGATCGACTGTGGATCGAAATTGTCTTTTGCAAAGGCGATGAGGTCCGTCAAATAGCCAGCCTGGGAACAGATCAGGAATTCATTCCGGGCAAGTCCTTCGACCAGTATGCCGGCCGCATGGTCAGCGCTGACCCGTTCCGTCCGACGCGCCGGCACGCCGATCCTGAAATCTGCCGGGGCCGGCATATTCGGGCCAGGCGGGGGCGCTCCCCCCGGTCGGTCCGATGTGTTGGTGACGCCGGGACAAAAGACCGAGACCGATACACCCGTCCCGGCCAAAGCGTGGGCGAAGGCGTAGCTCATCGACAATTGCGCCCCCTTGGATGCGATATAGGGTCCCATGAAACGGATCGGCGGATCTGGCAGCAAGGCTAGTCCTGATGAGGTGTTCACGATGTGACCGCTTCGACGCGCAATCATGTCTGGCAAAAAGGCCTTGATCATCTGCACGTAGCCAAGAACATTGACCTCGAGTGCGTCGCGCCACTCGCCGAGTGTCGTGTCGATGATAGGGCCAGTGACTGGTGGCCTCGCGGCGTTGTTGATGAGCATGTCGATGGTGCCGCACTCCGTGATCACGGCTTCGCGCAGCTTCGCCACCTCGGCGTCTTCGCGGACATCGCAGCGGAAGCCGCGTGCGCAGCCCGCCGGAAGCGACTGCGCTGCCGCTTCAGCGCCCGTGCCGTCCAGATCGGCAATCACGATGCGCGCGCCCAGCTCCGTCAAACGGCGCGCAGTTGCGAAGCCGATGCCGGTCGCGGCGCCCGTGATCAGGACCGTCTTGCCTTCGAAATAGGTCATTTCATCATTCCGTGACACCGTCTGCCAAGCGGGGAGAAGAGTCGCTCAGCAGGTTCAGAAGGGAGGCCCAAGAGCGCCGATCGGCGGCTGCGCTGTAGGAATAGCCGGGCATGGCGGGCACATCCGGATTGGTAAACCCATGCTCTACTCCGCCATAAAGACAGAGCTGGTAATCGACCCGAGCCGCGCGCATTTCGTCGCCCAGGGCAATGAGCTGGTCGAGTGGTGCAAACGGGTCGCAATCGCCCGTACAAATCAGTACCGATCCCTTGATCGCGGCAGCACTGCGATCACTCTTCACCGACCCATGGAAAACGCTGACGCTCCGCAGCGGCGCGCCGGCGCGGGCGAGTTCCAGACCGCACCACCCGCCGAAGCAATAGCCGGCCGCGTTGAGCTGGTCCTTGCCGATCCCGCTCCGCGTGGAAAGTGTATCCAACGCTGAGTTCAGTCGGGAGAGCAACATGTCAGGGTCCGCCTTCAGGGAGCGGACCCAGCCAATCGCCTCATCAAAATTGCGCGCGAGCCGACCCTCGCCATGAAGGTCCGCCGCAAGCGCTGCATAGCCGCTCGCGGCAAGCGCATCGACCCGGCGCTGGACATGCGCCCCCAGTCCGGGCGCCTCATGGATCACCAGCACTCCACCCTGCGCCGCGCCGTTTTGTGGTGCCGCGTAGTAGCCGCGCGCGCGGGTTCCACCGCCGTGATATTCATGGTAGGCGCCCATGCTCATTTCCTTCGATTTCTCCAGCCAGTTCCGTAATAATCGGCAAGGCAAAGACCATTGCATGGATCCCCATGCTCGAAATCAGACGACCGATATCCAATACCTCATCGATCGTCGCACCGTGCGTTATCGCAGCCCCTGCATGCAGGCGGATGCCTGCCGGGTTGAGCTGGGTACACTGAGCATGCACCGCCAGCGCGACGAGATGTGCATCCTTCAGGGACAGCGCGGCATGGGGTCCGCGGATAGGCGCCGCCGCAAAATCCAGCCAGCGTGAATAGAAATGAGGATCGCACGCGATCGCCGGATCCGCCTCAGCCAATACCTTGCCGAACAGCGCGGCATGGTCGGCCCTCGCACGGTTCATGTCCGACGGGTTTGCGCGGGCAGATGCATTGGGGACCAAGTCGACGATCGACTGGGAAATAAGCAGATGCGAATAGATCCCGATTGCGCTTACGGTCGCCACCACGGATAGCAGTTCTGCGGGCGTTGCACCCAGCGTCAGCGCCTGGCGGGCATGATTGCGTAGACCCTTCTCGAACATGTGGGTTGGCGTGCAGTTTGTAGCGACATAGATCAGCTCTCGAAACTTCGGAGAGAGCGTGCCCCGGTCCGCGACATAGGCCGAGAATTCGAGATAAGCGGCCACGTAGTCAGGCGAATAGGCGAGCATGGCCTCCCAGTCGTCGTTCCAATGACCGCGGCGGCGACGGAACGCCTCGCGTACTGCATCAGGGTTGAGCACGTTTGCCGTGGACTGCATTTTCTGCGACCGCGCTCAGAACGGAGTCAGCGGCGACAGGCCGAAATGGAGCCGCGCTGCGTTGACCGTTGTCCGCGAATGCTGCTGGACAAAATGCGTCTTCTGCACGCCGGCGTCGCGATAGATCCGCGCCAGCATCGAATCCCGCGTCCCGATACTGGTGCCCGCGGTTGTGAATATGATCTCAAGCGCATCCCAGGCGAGCCGGCATGCCTCCTGTCCGGCCGTGAACAAGCGGCGATCGGTCTCCTCGCTGAAGCTGCCGCCGGTTAGCGGATCAGCGATGCAAGCGGCCACATATTGCTCGGTCAACCTAAGCAACAGCGCCTCTGCGGCGTCGAGCTTGGATTGCGCATCGCCATAATATTGCTGGAATTCATGACTTTCGTAGAGGAAAACGCCGGGTGAAAAGCGCATCTTCTTCGTCCGACAGATCTCTTCGTACAGATCAAGGGCGCCCTTTACAGTGCCGACGATCACCGCGCCGAGTTCGATCAGGAAGAAGGATCCCTTGCGACCGTTATACATTGGGTTGGCATGCACGGCGCCCTTGCCAGGCGCCTGCCACATGGTCATCGGCGCAGTTCGATACTCGGGAACGAAGACGTTTTCCAGCACCACCCGTCGCGAACCGGTTCCCTGCATCCCCATCATGCGCCAGTTGTCGACGATGGTGAAATCCTTGCGATCGATGAGCATCAACCGCGCGACGAAGCCGTTGCCTTCGGGAACAAGACCACTGACCATTGCGTGGGTGGCGACATCACAGCCGGATGTATAGTCCCAACCCCCGCTGACCCGGAACCCGCCCTGCTCGCGCTTCACCGGCAGGGGAGAGCCGACCGATGGGCAGCGATAGTCGCCATGGTCGCCATAGGCCTCGATCTGCGCTTCCTCGGGAAAATCCGCCAGCATGATCGGATGACCGGAGACAAGCGCGAGCACCCAGGCACTAGAGGGGCAGCCGCGCGCGATTTCCATCATCAAACGCACATAGGTGCCCAGGTCGAACTCATAACCCCCGAACCGACGGGGTTGAACGATGCGATAGAAGCCTGCGTCGAGGAATTCCTGGTTGGTGATTTCCAGCAACCGGCCTGCGGCTTCGGTTTCGGCCTGGCGGGCGCGGAGCGTCGGGATCATTGCCTTGGCGCGCACGATCGCGTCTGCTGGCGTCAGCTCTGGCTCAGGCAGGGGAAGAGAAGCAGTCGAACGCGCCGGTGTCGTTGCGAGCGGCTGTGCGCTGGACATGGGCAAAACCTCAGTTTTCATTTGTTTCGGCGCGGATACTATAATTGACCTTTATCGATGGGCGCTGGATGGCGAAATCTGAGAACATGAGGCGTCCGTATTGTGTACGTCCTCGCGTACACAATACGGACATGGAGGGGAGAATGGCTGCGACACAAAGCTGGAACTCGTAATGAATGCTTAGAAACCCTAAGGGCACAGCAACCTAGGGTCGTATAAGGGGAGAAAGCGTATGGTCGAAGCAACAGCAGTTGTAATCGATCAGTGCGAGGGAAAGGCACGGAGGAAGTGGCAGATTCTGACCGCTTGTTCCTTGATCGTCTGCATCAATGCGGCGTTTCCGATCTACGGTGCAAGCGTTGTCAACACCGCGATGGTCGCGGAGATGGGGTTGGATCGTAGCCTGCTTGGGTTGTTCGTCGCGTTGAACATGGTGGTCACCGGCTTAACGGCCCCTCTGGTAGGCGCGTTGGTCGGCCGGGTTGGGGCGCGGCTTGTTCTGGTTTCCGGAAGCGTCTTGATGGCCCTCGGGGCCCTCACCATGGCCACGCTCGTAGATGGAGGGGTGTCGGCGATCCTGACATTCAGCCTTCTGATCGGGCTTGGCATGAGTTTGGGGGGATTTATCGCGAACCAGGCGTGCGTCGCCGGGTGGTACCGCGAAGACCGTGCGCGCCCCTTCGGAGTGCTTTACGCGACCATGGGGCTCGGAGGCTTCGTGGCCGCCCCGCTCGTGAGCGAAGTCATCCTCCGGTCGGACAATTGGCGTGCCGGCTGGCTGGTATTTGTCGTCGTCGGCATAATTGCGCTTTGTTTGGCGATTTTTGTGGTGCGCGATGCCCCGGCCTCTGGTGATGTCGTTGGCTTTACGCCTCCCGCGGAAGCACCGGCCGCGGCAGGGGAGGGCGGCGAGGGAGATATCGGGACGCGCGCGTTGCTCATCCTGATCCTGTGCGCCATGTCCGCAGGTGCGGGCAGCGCGTTCTACATTGCGCATGGTCTGGCCCTGCTCCGAGATTTTGGTCACCCACTCGCTGCAGCGACGACATCAATGTCAATGATGGCAGTCTCGACGGTCGTGGGAAATCTGGCGATTGGCGCATTCGGCCGACGCTTTGGCGTCCGGAGGATCCTCGCTCTTGGCTCCATCATCTTCGCAACGGGTCTTCTATTCCTTGGCAATGCGCGTTCTTCGACATTGGTCTTTGTCTATCCTGCGTTCTTCGGAATCGGCTTTGGGGTGGTTCAGGTGGGCGTGATGGCGCTGCTCAGCAAGTGCGCGAAACCCGCTCGCTTCGCCATGATGTCCGGCATCGTCTTCGCGCTGGACACGGTTGCGAGCGCAAGCGCCCCACTTTTTGGTGGAGTGTTGTTCGACAATACGCATACCTACATGCCGATGATCTTGGTGATCGCAGGGCTGAACGCCTTGGCCGCGCTCCTGTTGTCGCTGAACCGGGGTGCATTTCGCGCGGGAGCCTGAAACCGGGCCCCTCATGGTGCAGGGGTCGAGCTGTAGCGCGAGATCGGGGAGTGATTCAGATGCTCAAGGCCTATACCGGGCCAGCCAATCATGGGCCGCCCGCTTTTGATATCGCTCAGACGCACGGCATTCTTAACCGTCGTGAACATGAGATCGAGACATCGAGCGATGTGCTCGGATGGAGTTCACTTTATGTTTCGCGACAGATCGAAAAGCCTTATGCGGATGCTTTCGCGGCGGTGCCGGATCATCTCGTGATCCTGCATCTTGACGGTCCCGTTCAGGTGGAGCGCTGCCTGAACGGTGTCCGGGAGCGCATGCTGATCCCGCCCGGCGGGATTTTCAGCATGCCGGGCGGCATGCCGTTCTCGGTGCGGCTGATGCAGCCGTTGCGTAGTGTGCATATCTATGTGCGCGATGCGGTCCTGCGCGAGGTTGCCGAGGAGGCCTGGTGCGGCGATCCGGCAAGCGTGGGACTGCCGCCTCGCTTCGGAGATGTCGATCCGGTGATGGGAGGCATGATCCAGGCGGCCAACCATGCGATCAGTGAAGGGGATGGCGGGTCCCGGCTGCTCGCGGATTATCTCGCACGTGCGTTGGCGTCGCGATTGATCGGTGGGCTGATCGCGCATGGAGAAGATCAGCGCGGCGTATTCGATCCAGCGCAGCAGCGGCGGCTTCGGGAATTTATTGCCACCCATTTGGCGCATCCAATCGCGCTTTCGGACCTCGCGGCGGCTGTGGGGATGACGCCGACGCGCTTTTCCCGCATCTTCAAGCGCCAGACCGGTACCACGCCATATCATTATTTGCTGAGCGAAAGACTGCGGCATGCTCGAACGTTACTGGGCAGCTCCGCTTTGCCCATCGCGGAGATTGCGGTGACATGCGGGTTCAGCCATCAGGAGCACCTGACGCGGATGTTCAAGCGTGAGATTGGCGCTACTCCGGCCGCGTATCGCCGAACGCTGAGGCATTAGGCTTGGTCGCCGATTCATCTCTGCCGTCTTCCGAAATGACGTTGAATCAAGCTGTAAAATATTATCGCTACTGCGGACTTATGCGCACGCGGGTTCATTTCGCGCAGACAAATCATCCTCTGTCCCCCCAACATGGCTTGAAACGGGATGGGATAGGTGGAAGGAGGGGTAAGTGAAGCCTTTCATCTATACAGCCTTGCCGGCCCGGATCGTATTCGATGCTCCGGTGGTCACTGCGCTGCGGCAGGAAATCGAGGGGCTGGGATGCCGTCGCGCGCTGCTGCTTTCAACGCCTTGGCAGGCGAGGGCGATCTCCGGACTGGCGGATGACATTGGAAATCTTGCAGCAGGGGTGTTCGACCAGGCGGAGATGCATACACCGGTCGCGGTCACCGAAGCGGCAATCCGTGTGGCGAACGAAGTGCGGGCGGATTGCCTGGTCGCCGTTGGCGGCGGCTCCACGATCGGGCTCGGCAAGGCCATGGCTTTGAGAACTGATCTGCCGCAAATCGCCGTGCCCACGACCTATGCAGGCTCGGAAGTTACGCCGATCATCGGGCAGACAGAAGCTGGACGGAAGACCACCCAGCGCACGCTTAAAGTCTTGCCAGAGGTGGTGATCTACGACGTCGACCTCACTCTGACTCTGCCGGTGCAACTGAGCGTAACCTCCGGCATGAACGCAGTGGCGCATGCCGTGGAGGCTCTCTACGCGCAGGAGGCGAATCCGGTGGTTACGCTATTGGCGGAGCGCGGAATTACGGCGCTGATCCGGGCTTTGCCGCTTCTCGTCCAAGCCCCCTCAGATCGCAATGCTCGAGCGGAGGCCTTGTTTGGAGCCTGGGCCTGCGGCACCTGCCTGGGTGCGGTGGGCATGTCGCTGCACCATAAGCTCTGCCATGTATTGGGCGGAAGTTTTGCCCTGCCCCACAGCGAGACCCATACGATCATCCTGCCCCATGCGGCGGCCGCGCTCCTGCCCGGCGTGCCCGGCGCTGCAGCCATTCTGGCACGCGCCATGGGAAGCGATGATCCGGCGGGCACGCTTTACGATATCCCCGCACGCCTCGGTGCAGCAATGGCGTTGCGCGAGATCGGGATGCCGCACGATGGGCTGCGCCAGGCCGCTCAGGAGGTGACACAGAGCGCCTATTGGTTGCCGGTGGAAATGCCGCAGGCACGCGTCTTGTCGTTGCTCGAAGAGGCGTGGCACGGTCGCCGGCCGCAGGCAGTCTGTGTGTGAGCCCCCGTGCAATATGTATGGCCGGCGATAATTGTTGGCTGGGCCATGGCGCGACCAATGATGCGATTCCGCGCCGCTTCGCGGGGCTGATTCCTGCCGTCTGGTATACCGGATGGGGCTCATGAGCAGAAAGGTAAAATCAAGATGAGATGGTTCCCTGGACGACGGCAACATAGAATTACGGACGCCGTGTATGGACGTATGCAAAATCGCAGAGTGCCGACCGGCGGCATGGTGACGACGTGAGCGGAGCGGTTTGGGCGCAGCGGCCGAACGCGCCGGCACCGGGCACGAATCTGGGTCGTCTCGACGACATTCCCGACGGCGGAGGCAAGGAATTTGTGTTCGGGCAGGGGGTGAACGCCTGGCGAATGTTCGTGGTTCGTAAGGGAGCCAGCTTGTATGGCTATCTCAATCTGTGCCCGCATTACTCCATGCCGCTGAACCATCAGCCGGACATATTCATGAGCCGGGACGGCACTCGGATTATGTGCCGGCAGCACCTTGCCTTGTTCCGGGTGGAGGACGGCACGTGCCTGGACGGCGCTTGTGACGGCAGGGCGCTAGATCCTGTGCCCCTGCGGCTGGAGCATGGTCAGGTGGTGATCGGCTGATGTCCGATATTGTCTTCATCGGCGGTGACGAGTCATAGAACGTGGCCGTAGATGATACGCCCCATGCAACCCTGGGACATTTTGTGCTGATCCGCGAAAGAATCGTGCAGGACACCTCTTGGCTCGCCATGCCAGTCTGGTCAAAAGCTGGACAATGACGCTCTGGAGATAACGATCCGAAGCGAATAAAAGGAGGAAATAGCGTGCGCTACACAACTCAGTTCGGATCCTTGCAGGATTACGACAAGGGATCTGTCGTTGTGATCGACGATGATCCGAAAAATTATGTATTTTCCAATGTATTCGAAGTCGCCAATCATTCGGCGCCCTATGAGCGGGTCGCCGTGGCGAAGAATTTTGAATATGTTATCGAAATTGCCAAAGCGGAAAAAACATCGCCGTGGTTCACCTGTGCGCATGACGAATTCGTGCTGTGCATGGATGGCGAGGTGGAGGTGCATCTCGTCAAGCTCGACAACTCCGGCGCTCATGTGAGTCCCGCCAGCCAGGGCGCGCGCTTGCTGGGGTGCGAGCCGGAAGGCCGCAAGATGGGCCGTCTCATTCTGGGTCGGGGACATCAGGGGCTGCTGCCGCGGGGGAGTGCTTACCGCTTCCACGCCGAGCTGCCCGGTTGCCTCATGCTGCAGACTATTGAAGGCCCGGTCACGGTGCAGAAGTGGTCGGAAATCTGCCAGACCGCCTAATATCGCAGCCCAATCCGGAAAAGGAACACGAAAATGGCAATGCTTGAAGCCGCAGTTCCGTCCGCCCCGCTTGGCGTGGATGTGATTACCGACACCGAAATTCTGTCGATCGACAATGAAACCGGCTACCGCGCATTCCGCGCCGGGGAATTTGTGTTTCGCCGCGACGAGTACTTCGCGCGCATCTCCTGGCCCGGCGGCACCCACACCATGGCGGTGGATGCCTATCTGCGCGCCTTGATGCGGGATGTCGCCTGGGGATTTTTCTACGGCACTGTCAATTTCGACGACGTGATCGGCACCGTGAATCATTACGGCGAGGTAACGCTCTTCGCGGGGCGCTATAACGATGCCTATCGCAACGCTGGTCGCGATTTCTCGCAACGTTTCGCCAGTGAAGCCTTGATGCCCCTGTTCAAGGCGATGATCAGCGACTGGAGCAACGAGAATTACGATCCTTTCGCCGCGCCGATGGAGACCGGCGCGCCTTGGGGATCGAAGAATGGCAACAATGACGCCGCCGTAACCCGCACGCGCGTGGCTGCGCGCCGCATGGTGGGCCTGCCGGGCGACACGCTGCTGCGCACCGACGACAACGGGTTTCCGGTCAATCGCATGTTCCTCGATGTGCCGCAGCATCAGCCGGTCGTGGAGGTCGAGCCGGGCTTCGAGCACGAGGTGAGCGCCTATAACCTGTTTGGGTATCTCTCCCGCTCGGATGTCACGTGGAACCCGTCCGTCTGTTCGGTGGTTGGCGACAGTCTGTTCTGCCCCACTTCCGAGGAATTCTCGTTGCCGGTGGATCACGGCAATGATCGCTGCGAATGGTTCATTACCCTGTCGGATGAAATCGACTGGGATATCCGCGACAAGGAAACGGGCAAGCCCCGCGCCAAGGTGATCACCAAGGCTGGCGACGTGTCCTGCATGCCGGCCGACATCCGGCACAAGGGCTACGCGGATAAGCGGGCGATGCTGCTGGTCTGGGAGAATGGTTCGCCAAAAATTCCCGAGCTGATCGCCAAAGGCGAGGCGCCTATCGTCTCGGTGACTTTCTGAAAGCCGGGGCGCCGTCGAGGCGGCGCCCCCCATCTTGGCTATTCATAATAGATGTTTTCATGACTCAATATAGCCGCGTTAATTCCTCAGAGGTCCAAACCCGCTTGCTGATCGGGGGCAAATGGGTGGACGGGCTGGCCGGCGGCCAGATCGATGTTTACGATCCCTTTACCGGCAAGAAATTCGTCTCGGTCGCGGAAGCCCGGGCGGAGGATGTGGATCGCGCGGTTGCAGCCGCCAAGGCGGCAGCCCCTGGCTGGGCAGCCCTGGCGGCCCATGAGCGCGGGCGCCTGCTGTTGAAGCTGGCGGACGCGATCGAGGCGGATACGGAGTATCTCGCCCGGCTGGAAGCCACGAATACGGGCCATCCCATCCGTGATTGCCTGAATTTGGACGTTCCGCGCACGGTATTGTGCTTCCGCTATTTCGGAGGCATGGCGGATAAGCTGGAAGGCTCGGTCATTCCCGTCGATGCGGGGTTCCTCAACTATCTGGCACGCGAGCCCATTGGCGTGGTCGGCCAGATCGTCCCGTGGAACTTCCCCTTGATGTTCGTAAGCTGGAAGCTCGGTCCGGCGCTCGCCGCCGGCAACACCGTGGTGATGAAGCCGTCGGAAATCACGCCGCTTTCCACTTTGCGTGTGGCTGAGTTGGCCCAGCAGGTGGGTTTTCCGGATGGTGTGTTCAACGTGGTCACCGGCTACGGCAACACCGCCGGCGCCCGCATCGCGGAGCATCCCGAAATCGGCAAGGTCGCCTTCACCGGCTCCACCGGAACAGGTCGCGCCATCGTCCGCGCCTCCGCCGGCAACCTGAAGAAAGTGCAGCTGGAACTCGGCGGGAAAGGTGCCAACATCGTGTTTGACGACGCGATCCTTCCCGCTGCGATCGGCGGCTCTGCTTTCGGTATGTTCCACAACCAGGGCCAGGCTTGTATCGCCGCCTCGCGCCTCATCCTGCACAAGCGCATCGCCGATGAATTCCTGGAGAAATTCATCGCCCTTGCGCGTTCCATCCGGCTCGGCGACCCTTTGGACAGTGACACGGAAATGGGGCCGCTCACCTCCCAAATACACCACCAGCGCGTGCTGTCCTTCGTGGACGTGGCCGCATCCGAGGGCGGCGAAATCCTTTGCGGGGGCCGAGTGCCCGAGTCAACGTCACTGCGTGACGGCTTCTTCATCGAGCCCACCGTCGTACGCGCCGACCCCAAGCACCGGGTACAGCAAGAGGAAGTGTTCGGTCCCTTCGTAACAGTCACCACATTCGAGGACGACGACGAAGCCTTGCGCATCGCAAACGGCACGATTTATGGGCTCGGCGCCGGCCTGTGGACCCAAAACCTGGCTCGGGCCCATCGCTTCGCAAAAGACCTCCATGCGGGGATGGTCTGGGTGAATTGTTACAAGCGCGTGCATCCCGCCTCTCCCTTCGGCGGAGTCGGAGAATCCGGCTACGGCCGTGAAATGGGATTTGAATCGATGCGCGAATATACACAGCCTAAATCTGTGTGGATCAATGTCGATGCGCAGATCCCGCCATTTTATAAACGGTGAGTTGGCAGTCGTTGGTTGCATATAATATTTTCCGTTAAATTGAGTATTACTAAATTGTGTGTCCTCCAGACTTGGCGGAGCTCGTTCCCCGAATGGGACGTGCTCCGCCGTTTTGTGTCGGTCAACTACGGCATCGAGCATCGTCTTGCGGCGTTCCCCGTTTCTAGCGGACTCACCGAGACGGAAGAGGCCGATTACAAGCGCAACGGCACCACCACGCTGTTCGCCGCGCTCGATGTCCTCACCGGCGCGGTGTTCGGGCGGAACATGCAGCGTCATCGGTATTAGAAGTTCATCCGCTTCCTCAACGTCCTCGAGCGCGACATCCCGGCCAGCGGGCTGGTCCACGTCATCCTCGACAGCTACGCCGGCCACAAGCACGAGAAGGTGCGGGCCTGGCTTGACCGCCATCCGCGCTGGACCTTCCACTTCACACCCACCTCCAGTTCGTCGCTGAATGCGGTCGAGGGCGTCTTCGCCATCCTGACGCGCCGCCGGTTGCAGAATGGCGTCTTCCGGTCCGTCGTCGATCTCCAGGCCGCCATCGACCGCTTCATCGGCGAACACAAGCAGACCCCGAAGCCCTTCATCTGGTGCGCCGATCCCGGAGCCATCATGGCCGCCAGGAACAGAGGGGTCCAAGCGTTGGAGTCAATCCACTGGAAACGGGGAGCACGTCAAAGCGCAGTGGCGAGTCAGCTCCCGCGGGCCCAATTTAGGGGAGCACCTCAGCCCTCCAATTGTTTTCAGGGGCTGATCGAGGCGGGCAGTCTCAGGACCATCGAGACGCGCCCCTTGCCGGTGGTCGCCGATGTGGTGATGTTCCAGGGAGGTGAGGTGAGCAACTCTTGTCTCCACAATTTCGGGCATGGCGCGCACCACCTGCCATTTTCACGCCCGATCCGGTGGGAATGAGAGCTCTATTCGTGTGGGTTTCCATTACGGAGCGCGTGCGGCGCAGGGCCGGTGTCTAGCCTGATGTCGTGGATCGCGCCCATATAGGCGGTTAGGGAGAGGGGCCATGAAAGCCAGCGAGCGTGTTTATTCCGATCTGCGCAAGCGACTGATGACCGGGTATTATCCGCCGCGCGTGCAGCCCGCGGCGCTCTCCCTCAGCCAGGCGACGGAAGCCGGCACCGTCTATGGTCCATACGAGGCGGCCGCATCGCGGGCGCGGGGCGCGCGCGGTCCGGTCGAATGTGTCGCGGCGAATGTGGCGTGGAGCTGGTCTGGGGCATGGACCGGCGCACCCGCGCGCGCCGGTCACGGGAACTCAGTCGCCCTTCAGGACCCGATGCATGGTGTCCACTGCGCGGTTGGCAGCGGTGGCGGGGGTCCAGCCGATGGCGGCGCGATAGCTGCCCAGCAACGTCGTCGCGGGCATGTCGCCTTCGGTCAGCCCCTGTGGCGCGAGCGCCGTGGGCGCCACATAGAGCGCATCCTCCGGGCAATAGAGTTCGCACATGAAGCACGTCTGGCAGTCGTCCGGCCGGGCGATGCGCGGGGCTCCCCCGGGCACCGGTGCAAAGACGTTGGTGGGGCAGGCGGTGACGCAGATGTTGCAGCCGGTGCAGCGGGCCGCGCTGATGATCTCGATCATGCGGCGACGCCCGATGCCATATCGGCCGGAAGCGCCGGGGCCGCGCGCCGCGCAACGACGACCTCGTCGAGCCCGCCGGACGTGAGATAGTGCCGCTGGGCGGGATCAGCCCCCGCATGGTCCATCCGCCGATGCATGCCGCGGCTCTCCGTGCGCGCGAGGGCGCTGCGGTACATCCAGCGCGCCACCGCGGTCATGGCGGCAGCCTCTCGTGCGCGCAGCACGTCGTTGCGGTCCGAGGCAGCGCTCGCGCTCAGCGCAGCCCACTGGCCATCGAGCCGACCGAGCGCGTCGGTCAGCCGCCCCTCGGTGCGGAAATAGTTGCGCTCATAGGGATGAACCTCGCCCATCACCCGCCGCGCCGCCGCGGCGGGATCGAACGGGCGGGCGCCGGCGTCCCGCAGCCCCACGGTGCCGGCGCCCCGGCGCGCGCCGCCCGAGGGGACGCGGCGGCCGAAATCGGCGGCGGCGCGCCCGGCCCATCGCCCGGAGGAGATGGCCCAGGCGGCGTTGTGGCTTCCGCCGCCGGTAAACCCGCCGCAGATGAGTTCGCGCGTGGCCGCATCGCCTGCGGCGTAGAGCCCCGGCACCCGCGTGGCGCAGGTCTCGTCCACGATCCGCAGCCCGCCGGTGCCGCGCACCGTGCCTTCGAGGTGAAGGGTGATGGGGAAGCGCTGGCTGAAGGGATCGATGCCCATGCGGTCGAAGGGCAGGAAGAAATTGGGCTGCGCGGTGCGCATGCTGGCGCGCATGGCGTCGTCGGCGAGATCGAGGCGGGCGAAGACCCGGCCGTTCCCGAGATGCCGCGCGATGACCGAGCGGCCGCCGTTGGAGGCGGCACCGGGAATGACGGCGCCGTCCTCGTCCGTGAAGGTCGCCCACTTGAAGAACAGCGTCTTGGTGACGGAGGCGAAGTCCGCCGCGATGGCGTAGGCGTTGGAGAATTCCATGCCGGAGAAATCGGCGCCGACCTCCGCGGCCATCAGGTGGCCGTCGCCGGTAAGGGCGGTGCAGCCGAGCGCCCGGGAGAGGAAGGCGCAGCCCCCGGTCGCGATCACCACCGCGCCGGCATGAACCCGCCAGAGGTCGCCGAGCTGGCGGCGGATGCCACGGGCACCCGCCACGGCGCCGGCCTCGTCCACCAGCAGCTCGAGGGCCGGGCTGTGGTCGCGGATGCTCACGCCGGCGCCCTTCGCCAGCTTGCGCATGAGGCGCATGTATTCCGGCCCCTGCAGGGAAACGTGGATGGGCGCGCCGGCCTCGTCCAGCGGGAAGGGATAGCCGCGCTCGCCCAGGAGGTGGAGCGTCTGGCAGGTGGTGTCCAGCACCCGCGCCGACCAGCTCCGGTCGGCGAGATGGCCGCCCAGCGCCTCGCGGCTGACGATGGCGGCGTGGCGCCGCCCGGCGTCCGGGGGCACGTACCAGACCGAGGTTCCCGACGGCGCGGTGGCGCCGGAGGTGCCGCAGAAGCCCTTGTCGGCGAGCACGACGCGCGCTCCTGCCGCGGCCGCCTCGAACGCCGCCCAGGTGCCCGCCGGCCCGCCGCCCAGCACGAGGACGTCGCAATCGAGGACGCTTTCGGACGAAGCGGATTGGGACGAAGGGGAAGATGCCGTGCCCATGCCTCTGCCTCTGTTCGCTTTTGGAAATGCTGCTGGATTTCGTTCGAGGCGAAAGCACGAACGACTATTGTTTATTTAATATATAGACTCGATTGATTTTATCAACATTAATGTCAGCTGCCGGCTGCGGCGCGGGTCTCGGCGAGGGTGCCGACCACCGCGTCCCGCCGACCCGATGGAGAGACGGGCCACAGGTCCACCCAGGAACGTCAGCAGGAGGTCGCCATGAGTGTTCCCGCCGTGAGTTCACCCGCCGTGAGTTCCCGCGCCGCCCTTCCCGCCCTTCCGCAGAGCGATGTGGTCCCCCTGTCGGGGCGCATCGGCGCGGAGATCCGCAACGTCGCGCTGGCCGGCGACCTGCCGCAACCGCTGTTCGACGAGATCTCGCGCCTGCTCCTCAAGCACAAGGTGCTGTTCTTCCGCGATCAGCAGCTTCTCGACGATATGGGGCAGGAGGCGTTCGCCGCCCGCTTCGGCGCGCTGGTGGCGCACCCGACCATCGGCGCCGTCGCCGGAACCTCCTCCGTGCTGGAGCTGGACACCCGCCGCACCGGCGAGCGCGACACCGGCCAGGGCGCCGGCCGCGCCGACCAGTGGCACACCGACGTGACCTTCGTGGATGCCTATCCGAAGATTTCCGTGCTGCGCGGCGTCGTTATTCCCGCTGCCGGCGGCGACACGGTGTGGTCGAACACGGCGACCGCCTACGAGCGCCTGCCCGAGCCGCTGCGCCGGCTCGCCGACAGCCTGTGGGCGCTGCATTCCAACGCCTATGACTATGCCGCGGTACGGCCCCATGCCAGCGACGACGACCGCCGCCAGTTCGACCGCAACTTCACCAGGACCGTGTACGAGACCGAGCACCCCGTGGTGCGCGTGCATCCGGAAACCGGCGAGCGCACGCTGGTGCTGGGCAATTTCGTCCAGCGTTTCCTCGGCCTCAACAAGGGCGACAGCCAGAAGCTCTACGACCTGTTCCAGAGCCACATCACCGCGCCGGAGAACACGGTGCGCTGGCGCTGGCGGGTCGGCGACGTGGCGGTGTGGGACAACCGAGCCACCCAGCATTACGCGGTGAACGACTATGGCGACCAGCATCGCATCGTGCGCCGCGTGACCGTGGATGGGGATGTGCCGGTGGGCGTGGACGGGCGCGCCAGCATCACCCGCAGCCGCCACGACAAGCCGCCGGTGGACCGCGCCGCCTGACCTCCCGGAGGCCGATCGGACCCGACGGCCGGCCTCCATGACCCTCGCCGGCGGCGCGCCACCCGGCCGCGCCTGTCTCCGCTCTTCTCTTCACGAGGCTCCCATGCCCAACCCCATGTCCGTGAGCAGGTCCCAGGCGGCCATCCGCCTCTGCCTCGCCGTCGCCGCGGCGGCGGCGCTGTCGTTTGCTCTGCTTGTTCAGGCCACGGCGGCGGAAACGGTGATCCGTTTCGGCCATCCCGGCGTCGGCGCCGAGGCGCGGCCCTATTCCTACGGCGATCCCACCACCTATGCGCGGGCGCGGCAGCTGATCGAGAAGGAATTCGACAACGACAAGGACATCAAGATCGAGTGGACCTTCTTCCGCGGCGCGGGCCCGGCACTCAACGAATCCGTCGCCTCCGGCCAGCTCGATTTCTTCCTGCTCGGCGACCTGCCGGCCATCGTCGGCCGCGCGCGGGGCCTGAAGCACAGGTTCATCTTCGCCACGGGGCGCAACAACCCCATTTTCCTTGCGGTGCCCACCAGCAGCGACATCACCAAGGTGGAGGACGTAAAGGGCAAGAAGGTCGCGCTGTTCAAGGGCACCAACCTGCAGAACGCCACCGACCGGATCCTCGCTCTGCACGGGCTCGCGGAAAAGGACGTGCGCTTCATCAATCTCGACGCCAACGCGGCGGTCGCGGCGCTCACCTCCGGGAACGTGGACGCGGTGTTCGGCGGGCCGGAATATCTGCCCCTCGCCGCCAAGGGGGTGGTGAAGATCGTCTATTCCACCAAGGGCGACGACCCGACGCTGGGCCGCAACTCGTCCTACTTCGTCACCGAAAAGTTCGCCGCGGAGCATCCCGACCTCACCCGGCGGGTGGTCACCGCCTTCATCAAGGCCGCCCATTTCATCTCCCTCGACGAGAATCGCGACGAGGCGTTCGAGGGCTGGGCGGTCTCCGGCCTGCCCAAGGAGACTTTCTCCACCCTGTTCGAGGGCACGCGCCTTTCTCTCATCGTCAATCCGCTGATCGATGACTATGTGGTCGCCCGCTACAAGGAACAGGCGCAGGCCGCAAAGGACTACGGCCTCCTGAAGGGTGACCCCGACATCGACCACTGGTTCGACCGCACCTATCTCGACCGGGCGCTCAAAGATCTCGGCCTCGAAGACTTCTGGTCCACCCGCGACGCCAGGGGGACCATCGAGACCCGCGGCCGCATCGATCAGAAGGCGTCCAATTGAACGCAGGCCGGGCGGGCGCGCCCGCCGCCTCGGGGTGAAACGACATGAGCCTCACACAGACCTTCAACGAGCCCGCCCTCCGGGAACCTGCCTTCCAGGAGCCTGCCTTCCAGGAGCCTGCCGCCGCGGCCTCCGCAAGGCGCGCCACGGCGCGCCGCGGGGCGCTGGCCTTAGGGCCGCTCGCGAGCGTTCTCCTCGGCCTTTCCTTCCCCCTCGCGCTCCTTCTCGCGTGGTGGGGGGCGGCGCGCTTCGGCCTGGTGCCGGAGCAGATCCTGCCCGCGCCCGGAACGATCTACGACACCACCCTGGGCCTCATCGCCGACGGCACGCTCGCAACCCATCTCGAAGTCTCGGCACGGCGCGTGCTCATCGGCTTCGGCCTCGGCGCCGTGTTCGGCCTCGCCTTCGGTGCCGCGGCCGGCCTCTCGCCCGCCGTCCGCGCCTTCCTCTATCCGCCGGTGCAGGCGGTGGCGCGGGTCAACGTGCTCGCCTGGATGCCGCTCCTCACCTTGTTCATGGGCATCGACGAGCCGTTGAAATACGTGGTCATCGGCTGGTCCGCGGCCATCCCCGTCATCCTCGGAACGGCGCGCGGCATCGAGAATGTCTCTCCGGCCTTCCGCGAACTCGGGCAGGTGCTCCATTTCGATACGCGGGATACGCTGCGCCTCGTCGCGGTGCCGGGCGCCGTGCCTTCCATCTTCGCCGGGCTGCGCGAGGGGCTGGCCAATGCGTGGCAGACCCTGGTGCTGGCGGAGTTGTTCGCCTCCTTCGAGGGGCTTGGCTACCTGATGACGTGGGGACGCCAGCTGTTCCAGCTCGACCTCGTCATCATCGCGATGATCGTCGTCGCTCTCGCCGGCCTCGCCATGGACCTGCTGCTGCGCCTCGCAGAGCGCCGGGCGCAGCCGTGGACGCGGGGGACGGCCGATGTCCATTGACGCGACAGCGCGATCCGATTCCCCTGCCGATTCCCCCGCCGCATCCCTCGCCCCCTCCCGCCGGGCGACCGCGCGCCGGTATGGCGCGCTGCGGCCCGACTGGCGCCCGTTGGCATCGTTCGGCGCGCTGCTGGCCCTTTGGTTCGCCGCCCATCATCTCGGCTGGATCGCGGCCAAATACCTGCCGTCCCCGCTGGCGGTGGTGGAGCGCCTGATGAGTGAGATCCGCACCGGCACCATCCTTGACGACCTGCAGGAGACCCTGCGGAGGAACCTGTCCGGCCTCGCCATCGGGGCCGCCGCCGGGCTTGCGCTGGGGGCACTGCTCGGCATCTCCACCCTGGTCGGGCGGATCGTCGGCCCCACGGTCCTGGCCCAGCGGCAGACCGCGCTCTTCGCCTGGGTGCCGCTGCTGGCCATGTGGTTCGGCGGCGGCGATACGGGCAAGATCGCCTTCATCGCGGTGGCCGCGTTCCAGCCGGTGGTGATCGGGACCTGGCGGGGCATCAGCCTCGTGCCCGCCACCTACCGCGAGCTTTCCGACGTGCTGCTGCTCAGCCGCTGGAACTACATCCGCCTGGTGGCGGTGCCCAGCGCCCTGCCCATGATCTTCACGGGCCTGCACGGCGCGCTCATCTATGCCTGGCTCGCCACCGTGGGCTCGGAACTCTTCCTGAACATCTCGCCCGGGCTCGGCGGGCGCCTGAACCAGGGCAGCCAGCTGTTCGAGATCGACCTGCTCTTCCTCGCCATCCTGCTCTTTGGCCTCATCGGCCTCGGCTACAACACGCTGGCCGAGCGCGCCGAGGCCCTCCTTGTCCGGTGGAACAGCCGATGAACGCGCCCTTCGCCGCCCCATCCCCCGCACCGGCCCCGCACGCGCGCCGGCCGGCCCTCGATATCCGCAACGTCAGCAAGGCCTTCGTCGTCAACGGGGAGGCCATCGAGGTGCTTTCGAACATCTCGCTCGCCGTGGAGGCGGGCGCGTTCGTGAGCATCGTCGGCGCCTCCGGCTGCGGGAAGTCCACCTTGCTGCGGCTCATCCTCGGCCTCGACCGGGACTATGCCGGGGAGATCCGCCTCGACGACCGCCCCGTGGACGGGCCGGGTCCCGAGCGCGCCATCGTGTTCCAGGAGCACCGCCTTCTGCCGTGGCTGACGGTGGAGGCGAATGTCGGGGCGGCGCTGCTCCATTCCGGCCTCGACAAGGCGATGCGGCGCCGGGCGGTGGCCGAGCATCTGGAACTGGTGGGGCTCGAGGCCTTCGCCAAGGCCTATCCCGCCCAGCTGTCGGGCGGCATGGCCCAGCGCGTCGCCATCGCCCGCGCGCTCGCCAACCGGCCGCGCTTCCTGCTGCTGGACGGGCCGCTCGGTGCGCTCGATGCACTGACGCGCCTGCGCCTGCAGGAGGAACTGAAGCGCATCGTCGCCCATGAGGGCTCGACCGCCCTGCTCGTCACCCACGACGTGGACGAGGCGGTCTATCTCGGCCACGTCGTCGTGGTGCTTCACCCGCGGCCCGGCCGCATCGCCGCTGTGCTGCCGGTGCCGGAAGAGGCGCGGTCGGACCGCTCCAGCCCCGCCTTCGTCGCCCTGCGCGACCGGGTGCTGGAACTGCTCGGCGTAACGCGCAGGACCGGCTGAGCGCCCCGCCGGTTCAAGCGGTCCATGGGAGGCCGCCGCCTGCGGACCCCCCGGTCCTCGACCGGCTGGGGCAGGGGGTGATGCCCTGCCTTGCCATTGGTCGGACGCGGCATGGACACGGGCTTGGCGAAGCACGCTCCGGAACCCTGCGTGTAACGCAAGGTCGTGCGGCCTGCCCGACGCGAGGATCACCGCCGCGTGCGCCACGCAAACGGTCCCCCCATGACCATCGAGGCCGGCATTTTCCCGTCAGAGATCACTTAAGGTAATGGCGCGCGCCGTCTATAAATGGCGGTGGAGGAAAAAAAGCCATGTACCTTGCACCCTTGAAGCGAATTGCAACCGCCATCACCCTGGGCCTTGCCGTCATCGCCGGCCCCGCAGCCGCCGAGCAGATTTTTCCCGACCGGCCGATCCGGCTTGTCGTGCCCTTCGCGGCCGGTGGCTCGACTGACATCGTCGCCCGCATCATTGCGGCGAAGATGGGCGAGATCCTCAAGCAGCAGATCGTGGTGGAAAATCGCGCCGGCGCCGGTGGCAACGCGGGCGCGGCCGCCGTGGCCCGCTCTGCGCCGGACGGCTACACCGTCCTCATGGGCACGGTGGCCACCCATGCCATCAACCCGGCGCTCTACACCAAGATCCCCTATGACCCGGTGAAGGATTTCGCCCCGGTGTCGCTGTTGGTGAACGTGCCCAACGTGGTGGTGGTCCATCCCTCGCTGAACGTGAAGTCCGTGAAGGAACTCATCGACCTGCTCAAGGCCAATCCCGACAAGTACGACTACGCCTCGTCGGGCATCGGCACGCCGCTGCATCTGTCCGGCGCCCTGTTCGAGAGCATGGCCGGGGTGAAGATGGTGCATGTGCCCTACAAGGGCGCCGGCCCCGCCTTGCTCGACGTGGTGGCCGGGCAGGTGAAGATCATGTTCGACAACCTGCCGTCGTCCATCGGCCAGATCCGCAAAGGCGGGGTCATCGGTCTCGCGGTCACCACCAAGGAACGCTCGCCGGCGGCGCCGGATATCCCGACAGTGGCCGAATCCGGCCTTCCCGGCTACGAGACCTACAGCTGGAACGCCATCTTCGCACCCGCCGGAACGCCGCAGGCCTATATCGATATCCTCGCCAAGGCCGGCGCCGAGGCGGTCGCGGACCCGGCCGTGAAGGCCCGCCTCGCCGACCTCTCGGCGGTCTCCGTCGGCTCCACCCCGGCCCAGCTCGCCGATCACGTCAAGGCCGAGCTTGCCAAGTGGGCGCCAGTGGTGAAAGCGTCCGGCGCTTCCGTCAACGAGTAAGGCGCCGTTCATCCTGCAACTTCCGGCGCTCGCCTGCGGTGCAGTGCGTGGATGGTGTTTCGGCAATCTCCTGTGGCGCTGGGGCAGCCCACCGCCACAGGATGAGGCGCAAACCGACCGCGGCACCCCCCCTGCACGCCAGCGCAGCAGCGGCTGACCTCAGGGCAGTGCCGGGCGCAGTCGGGATGGCATTGCCCCGCCTGGGGGGCAGGGGGTATGGTCGACGTACAATATTCCAGATTGTATGGCTCGAGAGGCTGGGCGGCATGGCGGGGGGAGACAGGACGGCGCCGTGGATCCGCCCGCTCGATCCGGCCGGGGGGCTGCGCTACCTGCAGATCGCCGATCTCGTTGCCGAGGCCGTTGCGACCGGACGGCTGCGGCCGGGCGATCGCCTGCCGCCGCAGCGCAAGCTGGCCGACCAGCTGGGCGTGGACCTGACCACCGTCACGCGCGCCTATGCGGAGGCGCGGCGCCGCAACCTGATCGACGCGGTAACCGGGCGCGGCTCCTTCATCGCGGTGCGGCGGGAGCCGGGCGGGCCGCTGATGGACCTCAGCATGAACATCCCGCCGGCGCCCCGGGGGATCCGGCTCGCGGACCTCATGCAGCGGGGGATCACCTCGGTGCTCGCGCGCGCCGATTCCAACCTGCTCATGAGCTATCATGTGGGTGCGGGCTCCCTCGCGGACCGGATGGCCGCCGCCACTTGGCTCGAACCGCTGCTGGGCCCGGTGGATCCGCAGCGGCTGGTGGTCGCCCCCGGCGCCCAGTCCGCGCTTTCCGCCCTCATGGGAAGCCTCGTTGGGCGGGAGGGTGTCATCCTGACGGAACCGCTCGCCTATCCCGGCCTGCTGGCGGCCGCGCGGCACTGGCAGGTGCGCCCCGTTGCGGTGGCCACGGACGAGGACGGCCCGCTGCCGGACGCCCTGGAACAGGCGGCGCGGACCCATGGGGCGCGCCTGTTCTGCCTGACGCCCACCATCCAGAACCCCACCGCGGTGACCGTGCCCCTGGCGCGGCGCATGGCCCTCGCCCGCATGGCGGCCGCGCTCGGTCTCACGATCATCGAGGATGATCCCTATGCCCTGCTGGCGCCGGAGGCGCCGCCGCCCGTCGCCACGCTGGCGCCGGAGCGCACCTACTACGTCTCCACCTTGTCGAAGGTGCTGACGCCGGGGTTGCGCACGGCCTTCGTGGTGGTGCCGTCCGGCACCGCGCCGGACGCTTTGGTCAGCGCCCTGAGGGCCCATGTGCTGATGCCGGCCCCCCTCATGACGGCGCTGGCGACGGATTGGATTCGCAGCGGCGAGGCCGCCCGGCTGCTCAACGGGGTGCGCGAGGAGGCCGCCGCGCGGCAGGACCTGGCCCGGCGCCTGTTTCCCTCGGCCCGGTCGCATCGCAACGGATTGCACCTGTGGCAGCCCCTGCCGGCGCACTGGGACCGCTACCGCCTGGTGGAGGCGGCGCGGCGCGAGGGGCTGGGGGTTACGGCATCGGACGCCTTCAGCGTCGAGGCCCCCGCCCCGGATGCGGTGCGGATCTCCATCGGCGGTGTTCCGGACCGGGCGCGGCTGGCGGCGGCGCTGGAGAAGCTGGCCGCCATCATGAATGCGATGCAGGCCCGCTACCCGGATGACGTGGTGTGAAGCTTCCCGTCGGCCATTGGCCCAGCGCGCGCGGCGCCTGAGCCTGTCCTGCGTCAGAGCCTGTCCTGCGTCAGAGGCTGTCAGGCGAGCGGCCGGGGCACGGCGGCCTCGTCCTGCGTGGTCACGCGCCGTCCTTCTTCCGCCTTGTAGAAGAATTGCGAGGCCACGAGCCAGCCCTTCAGCGGCCGCAGGGGCGGGATGCAGCTCAGCAGGATGAGCGGCAGGGTGGTGACGAAATGCACCCACATGGGCGGCTCATAGGCCATTTCCAGCCACAGGCCGAAGATCACCGCCGGGATGCAGACGAACATCATCACGAAGAAGGCGGGGCCGTCCGCGGGATCGGCAAAGCCATAATCCAGGCCGCAGGCCGCGCAGGAGGGGCGCAGCGTGAGGAAGCCGTCGAACAGATGCCCCTGGCCGCAGCGGGGGCAGCGGCCATGAAGGCCGGTCTGAAGCGGAGAGAGCGGGGGCCAGTGCGCGCCGGACATGACAGGGCTCGTTTCGTCCATGAGGGTCGCTGGACCATATCGTGTCACGCATACAATATCAATATTGTATGCGTACATATCTGGCATGCGTTTGGCTGTGCCATGGGGTTGGTCTATTCCGGCGAGGGTCCTGGTGGGCTGCTGGATCAGTCCGGGGTGCTCCATGCGATGGACCGCGACGTCACGGCGCGTCATGTCATGTCATGTCACGGCACCAGCGCCATGGTGCGCGGTCCGGTTCCAACCGGGATGCGGGCGATCACCGCCAGCCCCTCAAGGTCGAGGACCGCCACCGCGTCCGCGAACCACTCGGTGACGTAGGCGTGCCGACCATCGGGGCTGATGACCACGCTCTCCGGCGCGCCGCCGAGGCGGAGGGAGCCGGTCTCGCGGCCCGCAGCGGGGTCGAGCCGGCTCACCGTGCCCGACGGCTGGTTGGCCACCAGGATGTGGCCGGTGCCGGGCACAATGGCGAGGCCGTAGGGCATCCGCCCGGCGGCGATGCGCGCAACCGAGTGATCCGCCTTGTCGATGAGCGAGACATCTCCGCTGCGCACGTTCGCCACGGCGATGAAGCGCGGGTCGTTGCCGGCGGCGAAGGCGTAGGGCGCCTGCCCGACCGGCACCGAGGCGAGGCGGGAGAAGGTCGCAAGATCGATGACGCTGACGGCATTGCTCTCGCGGTCGGCGCTGTAGAGCCGGCGCGCGAGAGCATCGAGGGCGAGGCCCGCCGGCGAACGCCCCACCTTCAAGGCCCCGGTCCGTGCCAGCGTGGCCGGGTCGAGCCGGTAGACCGTGTCGGCCGACCAGTCGCTCACATAGAGCGCGCCGTCGGCGGGGTCCGCCACCACGGCGAACGGCTGGCCGCCCACCGGCGTTGTGTCGATCACCCGCCGCGTTGCCGTGTCGATGCGGGTGAGGAGGCTGGCGTCGGGATGGGAGACGTAGGCCGTCCTTCCGTCCGGCGACAGGGCGATGCCGGCGGGCGCCTTGGCCACGCCGATGCGCTCCACCGTGCCGCGTTCCGTGTCGACGACGCTGATCTCGGCGCCGGACTGGCAGACCACGAACAGGCTGGCCGCATGAGCCGGCGCGCCAACCATCTGGGCCAGCAGCAGGGCGCCGGGCAGGAGCGCGCCGGGCAGGAGCGCCCGCGCGAGCCTCCACGGCCAGCCCTGCGCCGGCCAGCTTTTCACTTGCCCTCCACCTTGGCCTTGAGGCCCTGCAGGGCCTCAACCTTGGCCTTGAGGCCCTTCAGGCCGGTTTCGAAGAAAGCGGTCATGGCGGCGACGGCGGCCTCGTCATTCAGCTCGTCGGGCGGGAAATTGCTGGTGTCGCCGCGATAGAAGCGGGCGTCCCAGACCACCTCGCTGCCGGCGCCGGCACCCGAGACGGTGAGGGTGGTGGTGTAGAAGCTCACCGGCAGCGCCTCCACATTCTCGGCATTGAGGCGCCAGCTGAGGCTGCGGGTCGCCGTGTCGTAGGTGTCGAGGCCGTCGGTGATCTCGCCCTTTTCCAGCACCAGGACCCGCTCGGCGCCGGGTGCGTTGCCGCCGGTGGCCCTCACCGCCTTCACCAGGGGATGCCAGCCGCCGATGCCGGCGAAGTCCCCCGCCAGCTTCCAGACCGCATCGGGTGCCGCGGCGATGGTGGTGCGCACCTCGGCCTTCTGCGGCGTCGGCCCGTGGGCGGTGGCCGGGCAGGCGAAGAGGGCAAGGGCGGCGACGGCAAGGGCGAGATGCACTCTCATGAAACGCGGGTCCTTGTGGTGGGATGTGGATGGGGCCGGCGGGCACGCAGCGCCTCGGCCGCGAAGAAGGCCATGAGCAACGCCAGAGCGATGGCGGCGGGGAGGGGCGCGCTGTCCCATGTGCCCGGCACGGGGCGCGGGCGGGCGTGGGCCGCGACCGAGCCGGCCAGGGCCGCCGCGTCGGCGAGGGGGACGTACGCAAGGCCGGTCTTCGCGGCGAGCGCCTCCAGGTGGTCGGTTCGGACCGCGCTCAGGTGCTCTTCGCCGCTGGCGGCCTCGCCGCCCCACGGCGCATTGCGCGCGTGGAAGCCCTCGCGCAGCTCCGAGTTCGTGGGCGGTAGCCCGTGGCGGTTCTCCTGGGGCACGTCGTCCATGCCGTAGAAGCCGACTTCCCGGCCATCGCGATCGAATTTGGGGATCGGCACCGGCGTGGTGCCGCCGACGCCGACGATGAGCCCGCGCACCGCCCCCGCCTCGCCCTCGAAGGGCGGGATGCCGGACGCAGGCAAGGGCGGCGCCTCCTGCCCGTCGGTGAAGAAGAGGAGGTCGGCACCGAGGGGGCCGGCGAGGGCGATGCCGGAATAAAGCCCCGAGGCGATGTAGCTGTCGCCCTCCCAGGCCATGCGCCAGTCAAGATTGGCGATGGCGCCGTCGAGGGGGGCGAAATCCGCGCACACCGCCACCGGCTCGAACAGCAGGAAGCTGCGCCGCTCGGTGAAGATGGCGAGGCCGAGTTCCGAGCCGCACGGCAGCCGGGCCGCCAGTGCGCGCAGCGTCGTCTTCACCTCATCGAGGCGGGAGACAGGGCGGCCGTCTTGCGTGTAGTCGCGCACGTTCATGGAGCCGGTCACATCCACCACCGCCAGAAGGCGGAAGGCGGTGCCGCGCGTCGCCAGCCGCGGCGCCAGCGCGGCGACGAGGGCGAGCACCAAAGCCGCCGCCAGCAGCAGGGTGCGCGGACGGGGACGGCGCATCACGGCAGGCCCCTGGGCAGGCCGGGCAGATCGGTCCACAGGCGCTTCGGGGTCTCCTGCGCATCGTCCTGCTCCTCCTGCTCGATCAGCGGGAAATCGCGGATGAGCCGCATGGCGATGTCGAGATTGTATTTCGCGTCCCAGAATGCCGGATCGCGGACCAGGGCCGCGCGGTAGCCGGCCTTGGCGAGCCGCACCAGGGGAATGGCGGGATCGATCTGCGTCTGCTCCAGATGGCCGATGGCGCGGGCAAGGCGCGCATTGGCCAGATCATAGAGGGCGGCGACGGCCAGCTCCGTCTCGTCCACGCGGGCGAGGCGATCGACGAAGGGCTGGGCGTCGTCGAGGCGGTCGCGCACCATCAGGAAATGCGCCCGCGCCAGCAGCAGCCGGGGCGCGGCGGTCTGTGCCACCGGCACGTCGCGACCTTCGGCGAGGGCGGCGATGGTGCGGTTCTCCATGGCGTGCCAGCCGATGCGGGCGCCGAGGGCGAGCAGCACGCCGAGCGCGGCGATGCCGAGGGTCACCAGCGCCGCATCGGCGAGCCGGCGCAGGGGCAAGATGGTGGGCCAAGTTTGGGGCCGCGCCCGCGGAACCAATCTCATGCCGCCCTCCCGAACTGGGTGGCGTCGTGCACGGCGGCCTTGGCGGCGTCGTGCAGGCGGGCGGCAGGCCTCGCCCCCAGCCCGCGCTCGGCGAGGCGGGCAAGGAGGAGCAGCGCCATCGCCAGGGCGGCGATGCCATAGGCGGGGCGCGCGAGATTGCGGCGCGGGATGCGCTCCAGATAGGTGAGGGGCGCCGTCTCCTGCCGGTCGATCTCGGCGATGGCGTCGGCCACCGCCTGCGGGCTCCCCGCCTCGAAGGCGCGGTAGGGGACGCCCAGGCTGGCGAGGAACAGGTTCAGGTGGCGCTCCGGCATGGCCTGCGGGGTGTCCTCGCCCGGCGCGCGCGGTTTGTCGAAGATGCCGGCCGAGCCGGCGGTGCGCAGGAATAGCCAGTAGATCCGCACCGGGCTGCGCTTCACCGCATCCCGCAGGGCCGCCTGGACCCTGAGGTCGATGACCGCCGCCCCGTCGGACACCAGCAGCACCGCCCGCGCCGCGCCGGTGCCGTCCCGGTCGAAGGTGGAAAAAGCCAGCACCAGCCCGCGGCCCACATCGGTGAGCGCGAGGCCGGGCCGGTCGATGGCCGCTACCGCCGCCGCCACCGCATGGTGATGGTCGGTCAGCGGCAGCACCGGCATGGGCGAGGTGGAGAAGGCGGCGACGCCCATGCGGTCGCGCGGCCGGCGGGCCAGGAAATCGGTGACGAGCCGCTTGGCGGCGGCGGATTTGGATTCCTCCCCCTGTCCCGGCTGGCGGTCGGCGAACGTATTGTCCATGCTCGCGGAACGGTCGAACAGCAGCACCAGATGCGCCCCGGAGCCCACGCGCTCCACGGTCTGCGAGGTGAGGTGGAGGCCCGCGAGGCCGAGCACCAGCGCCGCGATGGCGACCACCCCGGCCAGCTTCAGCCCGCCATCGAGCACGCGGGACAGGCCATCGCGGGGGACCGCGAGAAGGGCCGGCACGGCCGTGCCCGAAAGCGTCCGCGCCACAAGGGGCAGGGCGCAAAAGACCAGGAGGGCGAGCAGAGCCCGATGATCGACATCCATGCTCACGCCGTCGCCTCCCGGGCAGCGGGGGCAGCCGCCGGCCGCACCGCGCCCTTGCGCTCGGCCACGGCCAGCCGCCGGGCGAGGGAGAGGAGCGCTTCCGGCGCCATCTCTGCCATTGCCGCGTCCGGCCCCTGACCGAAGAAGGCGACCCGTGAGGCGTGGAAGAAGCGCGCGATGGTGTCCGCCGCGGTGGCCAGGTGAGGGGCCGCGGCCAGGAAGTCCGGCACATCATCGGCCAGCAGGCGGCGGCCTGCGGCGGCATCGAAGGCGCGGTGGAGGCGCAGCAGGGCCTTGGAATAGGCCTCCGCTGCCGGCGGTGCCGCGAGCATCCGCCTCATATCCCGTGCGGCCGCGGAAAACGGCGGCCGCCGCCGCCCGAACGGCCCCCAGCCGCGCAGGCCGGCAAGACCCAGGGCGCACGCAAGCGACAGTGCGGCAGCGCCGCCAGCCCGCCTCAGGTCGGTGCGCAGGGGATGGGGCCGGGGCGCAATGTCCGGCTGGAGTGCCATGGGATTGGCGCCGCCGCCGGCGATGAGCGAGCGCAGGGGCGATGACGCGAAGCTCCACGCCGGCACCGTGAGGTTCAGCACATGGTCGCCGTCGCGGGCCGTGAGCGGCACGGCGGGGATGTCGAGCCCGCGTGTCTCCAGCGGCGCGTAGAAGGTCTGGTAGGTGAGGGTGAGGCGATAACGCCGGGCGCCATTCACCTGCGGCAGATCGGCAAGCTCGGCGCGGCGCAGGTCGAGCCAGTAGGTCACCGGGCGCGGGCGGGGCAGGCTGCCCGGCTCCAGCCGGAAACCGGGATCGAGGGTGACCACGGCTTCGAGGGTGATCAGATCGCCCAGGAAATAGCCGAACGGGCGCGGGGCGAACAGCTCCACCGTCGCGGCGCGCACCGACGCGGCGGCCAGGCACACGCCGAGCAGGACAGCCGCACGAAGGCTGGCCCTGGAGCACGCGCCTGTCAGCCTGCGCAGCAAGCCGACGGGCGCACGCCTTCTGCGTGTTGGGTCCACAGAGCGATCGACCGGGCAAATTGGTTCAACTTGCGCGGATCGCGCTCTAGCGGTGCGCCAGAAAGTCAGCGAGGACATCGGCATCGAACCGGTCGGAGAGATGAAAGGCGCCGAGGCCGCGCCCGGCGAACAGATCTTCGAGCGCGGTGATGCGGTTGCGCGCCTCCACCCGCCAGCGCTCGCGCAGGGAAGGGCGCATGAAAACGAGGCGGCGCCCGCCGGTTTCCGCGTCCCGCGCCTCGATCAGCCCGAAGGCGGGCAGATCGCCTTCGGCACGGCTGTCGCGCAGCACCACCGGAACCACATCGTGGCGCCACAGGGTATCGAGCAGCCCGGCCAGATCGTCGGCCGGCAGCAGGAAGTCGGACACGAGGAAGACGAGGCATCGGCGTTGCGGCAGCCGTGCGGCCGCATCCCCCAGCCCGCCCGCCGAACGCCCGGTGAAGGGCGCGGACAGAAGACGCGCGCGCACCTCCTGCGCCATGCCCCGGCGGCGCGACGCGGGCAGGTCGATGTCGTCCCGCGCCTCGGCGTCGGCGGCAACCAGGGCGAAGGCATCTCCGCCGGCCACCGCGGACGCGGCCAGGGTCGCGGCCAGCTCGGCGGTGGCCTCGCGCACGCCGTCGAACGCCATGGAGGCAGACACGTCCGCCAGCACCGCCACGGTCATGGCGCGGCGGGGCGCGAAGGTGCGCACATGGATCGCCTCGAACGGGTCGCGCAGGGACGCCCGCAGGTCGATGCGGCGGGGGTCGGGCCGGGCGATGAGGGGCAGAAGGCCCCGAAACGTGCCGTCCCCGCCTTCGCCGCGCGCCGGATGGGCGCCCGGCCGCTCGCCGCGCGGGCGCCAGCGCAGGCGATAGGGCAGGGCGGCAGGTGCGTCGGGTGGCAAGTCCGGTGGCAGTTCCGGTTCCGCGCGGGCGGTCATGGCGCCGGGACCGTCTCGAAGGCGGCGCGGCAGAGGGCGCCGGCGATCTCCTCGCGTCGCATCTCGTAGACCGGATCGAAGAAGATGCGGTGGGCCATCACTTCCGGGAACACGGCGCGCAGGTCTTCGGGCACGATCATGTCGCGGCCCTCGAGCCACGCCCGCACGCGGGCCGCCCGCACCAGGAAGGACATGCCGCGCGGGCTCGCCCCGCCCTGCACCAGCCGATCCATGCGCACGCCGGGCAGGACGATGCCGGCGGCGTCGGGGGCGCGCACCGCATCCCACAGGGCGACGGTGTAGGCGGCGATGGCATCGCTCGCATGAACGCCGTTCTGAATGGCGCGGGCGACCTGATCGAGGCAGGTGTGATCGAGCACGTCCGTGGCGACGCCCGCGATCAATTGATCCATGTGGTGGAAGCGCGGATCGAAGATGAGGGCACGCCGGCTCGCCGCGTCGGCGGGCGCCTTCACCTGCACTTCCATGAAGAAGCGGTCGCGGGCGGCGGCCGGCAGTTCGAAGGTCTCTTCGCGCTCCACGCGGTTGCGATCCGCGAACACCTGGAGATGGGGGAAATGGTGCTCGCGCCCGAAGGCGGCGACGGTGCCCTCGGCCATCAGGCGCAGCAGCAGCGCATGGACCTGAGGGCGCGCGCGGTTGATCTCGTTGAAGAAGAAGATGGAGAGGTCGCCGCCGCGCCGCAGCAGCGGGCCGGGGTCCACACGGGGGCGGCCGTCGTCGCCGATGCGCGCGTCGTAAACGAGGTCGGTGGGCATCAGGTCGATGGTGCCCTCCACCCGCTCGTAGGTGCCGCCGATGGCGCGGGCCATGGCCCGCAGCAGGGTGGTCTTGCCCACGCCCACGTCGCCTTCCAGCAGCACATGGCCGCGCGCGAACACGGCGATGGTGAGCAGGCGGATGACCCGCTCCTGCCCCAGCACCACCTTGGCCACCTCGTGTTCGAAGACGTGGGCGCGGGTGCGCCAGTCCGCGAGCCAGTCCGCGAGCATTGGGTCCGAGCCGGCGAGGACCTGCATGGGGTGGCGTCCTGATTCTGCACCAATGGCGCTGAAGAAGGGCGCAGCCGGCCGGTGCAGGGAGGCCTTTGCAAAGGCTCCGTCGCATCCCGGCAGGCCGCGCCAGTTGGCCCACCATCCATCGGAGGATTGCCCGGCAGAAAAGTTTAGAGTTCTGCCCTGCTGGTGGGATCGGGTGAGGCTGTCGTCAGTTGGACGGAATCTTGCTCACGTCATAGACGAACTGGCCGGTCTTCTGGAAATACGCGACGCGCTTCTGGTTGCGCTCTTCCATCGCGGTGATGGACAGGGACTGTTTGGCGACCTCCGCCGGATTGTGCTTCGGGTCGAACTTGGAGCCGGCCACCTGGGCCGGGAATCCCGGCTTCGGCTCCCAGCAATTGCCCGGGGCGCGGCAGTTGGTGCCGTCATAGGCGAGGGCGCCCGTGGCGGCGAAGAGGCCGGTGGCTGCAACGGCAGCGGCGGCAAACGGGGCGATCCGGCGGCGGGTGCGGTCATAACGGGTCATATGGTTTCCTCCCATGTTCACTTGAGGCCGGCCGCACTGGCGGTCGACACCTTGCACACCGGCGCCTGATCCACAGGCGGCGTGTGATCCTCCTTCTTTTGGAAGGGCTTGAAGGCGGCGCGCTGGGCCGGGGTCAGCCACACGGCGTCCTTCGGGTCATCCTTGTAGATGTGGCGGATCCAGGCCATCACGAGGAGCATGTCGTCGAGGGTGAGGGCGCTGTACATGGGCCCCATTTGCCCCTGCGCGCCGCCGAAGATGGTTTCGAACAGGCCCTGGTCGGTCATGTTCTTCGGGTAGGTCCAGTAGGAGTCGTTGAGGCCGGGACCGATCTTGCCCTCGCCGTAGTGGCCGTGGCACCCCGAGCACATGGACATGAACAGGTCCATGCCCTTGGGCAGGCAGGTGGGGTTTTCCACGTAGAGGTTGACGCCGGTGGCGAGGAACTTCTTCACCGCCTCGGTGTCGCGCCCCTCTTCCATGGCCTCGGACAGGTCGAGCGGCTGGCCCGTAACGGTGTTCGTGAAGGTCAGCGCCGCATGGGCCGCCAGCGCGAAGCTGGAAGCGAGGGCAATGGCGGCGAGACCCTTCAGGGCGCGCGAACGGAAACTCTTCTTCATCAGGACCTGCCGGAATGTTCGTTTGGCAATAAAGCGCGAATGCGCGGGGCTCAGCTGTTGGGCTTGAGGAGGGGAATGCCTTCCTCGACGAGGATCTCGTCGATCTGCGGCCGTGCCTTCACGAGCGCCGTGTCGACTTCGGCGAGCAGGGCGGCATCGTCGCGGCGCACGCCCACCGACTGGTCGTAATGCAGCGGCACGACCGTGCCGTCGAAGCGGGTGATGGAGGTTCCGGCCAGCGACATGCGCAGCGGAACCTGCGAGGCCTTCACATAGCGCGCGACTTCCGGCGCGAAGGCGAAGGCGATGTCCGCCTCCCCGTTGGCCACCTCGGCAACGATGCGCTCGCCGGGGATCTGCACATACTGGTTGCGCGGCGACTTGAAGTTCACGAGGCCGTAGAGATAGGCCGCGTTGTCCTCATACTTGCCGAGCCGCTTCAGCATGGTCTCGCCGGGGGAATAAAAGCGGATGGCGAAGCGGCCGAGCGCAGCCACCTGGGGGTCCTGCCAGTCGGCAGCGGTGATGTTGCGGTCGGCCCGCGTCACCAGCACGTAGGACGTGCGGTAATAGGGCTTGGAGGTGAGCAGGCGCGCATCCCCCGTATCAACGCCCATGACCACGTCGCAGAGCCTGGGGTCAAGCTGGTCGCGCACCTGGTAGATGGCGGCCTTGGAGGTCCAGGCGAACTGGACCTTCCGCCCCATGGCGTCCGCGAGCACCTTGGCGATGCGGTTTTCGAAGCCTGATGTTTCGCCGGGCTTGCCGTCCTTCGACGAGAAGGGTGCTTCCACCTCGGAGGCGCACACGCGCAGCACGCCGGGGTCGGCGGGCGCTGCGGCTGCGGTTGCCGCGCCTTGGGCCGTGTTCTGGGCCGCGTCCTTAGCCTGCGCGGCGGGCGTCTGGGCCATGGCCGGCACGGCGCCAAGCGACAGGAGAAGGCTGGCGAGAAGCAGCCGGCGGGTGGTCGGTCCGGAATGGGTCATCCTGCGCTCCCGATGGGAAGGCCCGCGCTGCGGGCGATGCGGGAAAGAGCCGGCCGCCGCGCGGCATTGCGGCGGCCGGTGGGGGGCGGGTGTCGGAGGTCATCCGCCCCAGGCTGGAGCACGCGCCGATCAGATTGCATCGCAAGATGATCGGATAACGCGTTCTCTTTCCTTAAGTTTAGAGGGTGATCAGCCGCCGGAGGCGAATTCGCCCACGTTGGGATCTTCGTAAGGACCCTTCCCGTCGAGGGAGAAGACCATCACGCCGCCACCCTGCTGGGTGTAGTGCTGGAGCTGCTTGAACGCGCCCACGGCGCCGAGGCCGGCGGTGGGATCGTTCAGGTCGAACACCAGGCCCACGCCCGGCCAGCCGCCGACGCCATAATAGATGGCGACGTACTGCACGCCCTTGTGGGTATAGGTCATGGGATGGCCGATGACGCCGGACGGCAGCTTGAACTTCCAGAGCAGCTGGCCGGTGTCGCTGTCGCGGGCCTTGATGAAGCCGTCCAGCGTTCCGTAGAACATCACGCCGCCGGCGGTGGCGAGCGTGCCGCCCCAGGCCGCGAAACGCTCCATCACTTCCCACTTGAACTTGTTGTTGATGGCGTCATAGGCCTTCACCTGGCCGAGGCCGACGTAGTTCTGCCGGTCACCCTTGGGGCCGGGATACATGTTCAGCGTCGCGCCAACGAAGAACTGACCTGCCCGGTAGGGCAGCATGAAGGGCTCCCAATCCATGCAGATGTGGTTGATGCCCATGAAGAACGACTTGCGCTCCGGGTCGTAGCTGTCGTGGCCCTGGTTGTGGTAGCCCATGGCCGAGGGACAGATGTCGCGGCCGACGTGATCCATGCGGGTGCCGAATTCCGGATCGCGCCGCGGCAGACCGGTCTTCAGGTCCACCTGCTTCACCCAGTTGACCGTGTCGTCGATCTTGTCGGCGGAGACCAGGGTGCCGTCGGTGCGATCGAGGGAGTAGACGATGCCGTTGCGGTCCGGATGGGTCAGAAGCTTGCGCATCTTGCCCGTCTTGTCCACCTGTTCGGACAGCATCATCACGTTGACGCCGGCATAGTCCCATTCGTCATGGGGCGTCTTCTGATAGCCGAACTTGGCCTCGCCGGTGTCGATGTCGCGACCCCAGATAGTCATGGTCCACTTGTTGTCGCCGGGACGCATGGTCTCGTTCCACGGCGCCGGGTTGCCGGAGCCGTAATAGACCATGTTGGTGCCGGGATCGAAGGCGTACCAGCCCCAGTTGGTGCCGCCGCCGATCTTCCAGGCATCGCCTTCCCAGGTCTGGGTGCCGAGGCCCTTCTGGCCGTAGTGCGGATTGGCCTTGTTGAAGTCGTCGGCGAGCTTCACCTGGTCGTCGGGACCGGTGGCGTAGGCGCGCCACTTCTGGGCGCCGGTCTTCACGTCGTAGGCGGTCACGTAGCCGCGCACGCCCAGCTCGGCGCCCGAGGAGCCCACCAGCACCGTGTCCTTCACCACATAGGGGGCGATGGTGAGGGTGGAGCCGACCTTGATGTCGGAATTCTCGAGCTTCCAGAATTCCTCGCCGCTATCCGCCTTCAGCGCGACGATGTGGCCGTCGAGCTGGGTCTTGAGGATAAGGGGCGGGGTCTTGCCGTCGCCGGGCCAGTAGGCAAGGCCGCGGTTGACCACGTCGCAGCACGCCACCGAGCGGGCGGTGGGGTTCTGCTTGGGCTTGTGCTGCCACAGGATGCGGCCCGGGTCGTCCAGCCCCACGGCGAAGGTGGTGTTGGGGAACGGCGAGTGGATATACATGACGTTGTTGACGACGAGGGGGGTGCCCTCGTGACCCGAAAGCACGCCGGTGGAGAACGACCAGGCAGCCTTCAGGTCTTTGACGTTCTGCTTGTTGATCTGCTTTTGCGGGCTGAAGTTGTTTGCGTCGTAGTTCTTGCCCGTCATGGGCCAGTTTTCATCGCTCTTGGCGATTTCGACGAGCTTGTCGTTGGCGTTGGCCGGCACGGACAAGGCGGCGGAACCCGCTGCCAGGGCGAGGGTCACGGCACACAGGGACACGGAAGAAAACAGTCTTGTCATTTGGCGCTTCCTCGGGGTTTTCCTCACGTTCAAGGCTTTGGTCTTGCAAAGCTTTGGTCTTGGACGAGGTTCGGCGGACCCTTTCGCCGAGGTGGCGCGGATGTCCGCGCACCTTCGGAGCGGTGTTCCCGCTCTCATGGGGGTCCCGGCGCCGGCCGCCGCGCCGCCCCGATGGGGGCTGACCGGCGTGCGTCGGGCGGCCGACGGGGGATCCCGTCGGGCGTGGCCTTCAGCCGGCCGCGCTCAAGAGCGCGATCCGATCAGATTGAATAATCTGGTCGGCGCGTACTCTTGCGGCTGACGGGAAGGCGCGCGCGCCCGCGCGTCGGTGATCAAATGGATGGTGCCGGTCGTCCTCCGATAGCGACCTGAATGCCGTAATTCTTATTTTTCTATAAGATCATTGATCTTGGTTTATACAGATGACGGCTTTCGGTGTGCCTTGTCTCGCGGTATTTGTGCAATTGGATGCGGGAACTTTTGGTAAAATTTGGCGGGAGATAGTTCTATGTTATTGGATAAAAACAACAAACGAGATTTCTGACGGAGGTCGGGGAGATGCCGGTCAGCGTTCGGACTGCAGGTTCTGATCTAGATTTCGCGACGTATAATCGGCGCGTAGAGAGTTCAGGGCGCCATATGCAGAAGATCATAAGAAGTTTCTCAGGGCGCAGACCGGGTGAAGGCCAAGGTGTGCAGTGCGGTCTGGCGCTGCGGTGGAGCCGGGCGCGCTGCGCCGGGGTGCTCCTGGGCTCCAGCCTCGTCGTGCTTTGTGCCTGCGGAGAAGACGAGGCGCCCGCGCGCAAGCCCGTGGCTGCGGTGGAAGCCACGCCCGGAGCATCGGCTCCGGCGGTTCCGCCCGGCCCGGCCCGGCCCATGCGTGACTGGCTGGAACGGACCGATACGGTGCCGCCCGAGGTGTGGCTCGCGGCCCGTTCCGTTCCGCCGGCCGATCCCGCGCGCATGGCGGTGCTCCTGAAGCAGGCCGACGCCCTGTTCGACGAAGCCCCACGCATGCTGGCCAACCGCACCGCACAGTTGCAGGGCATGCTGGCCGAGAAGGGCCTGGTGGAACCGCCGCAGGACCTGCTCGAAGACTTCATCCGCCTCGCCCGCGAGGATGGCGGCAGCCGTGGCCGATTCGGTTTCGGCGACCTCTGCCAGCATTATTTCAACCTCAGGGCGTCGGGGCTCGGCCGTGTCGCCGCGCTGGAGGCGCTGGCGCTGGCGCGGGCCGGGCAGGGGAGCCGCGCGCCATGAGCTTGCCGGGTGCACTGCCGTCCTCGCTCCAGCCCGGGCCGGTGCCGCGCCATGGGCTGCCGGTGCAACCGCGTTCGGCCGTCGGGCGTCGGGCGTCGCTGCGGCTCCGGGTCCTCGGTGTCGTCCTCGCCATCAATGCCGCGGCGGCAGTGGTGGCCGGCGCTGTGGTGGTCCACAACGCGCGGGTGGCGGCCGAACGGGAGATGACGGCCTCCGTTGAGATGGCCGAGCGCATGGTGCGGGAAACCGCCGAGCGGATGGCGGAGGCTCCCGCGGCCGCAGGTGCCGCGGCCGGCGACTCGGCCGGCGATTTGGCCGGGTGGCCGGTGCACCTGCGGCACCTGCGCCATGTGCGTATTGTCATAGAAGACGCGCAGGGGCGCCCCGTCCCGCTCAAGCCACCCCGGTCGACGGAGCAAAAGGACGCCGACGGCGGGGCACCCTTGTGGTTCGCTCATCTCGTGGGCGTGAAGGAGGTGGTGCGGGACGTGGAGGTGCACACCAACGGCGCGCTGTTCGGGCGTGTGCGCATCGCCGGCGTGCCCGACGACGAGGTGGATGAAGTCTGGGAGGACGTGAGCGACTTCGCCGTCGTCGCCATCGCGGTGAACGCGGCCATCCTGCTTGCGCTTTATCTCGCTCTGGGCCGCGTGCGCTCCGACCTCGCCGGCTTCCGCCGGGCGCTCGGTGAACTGGAGCAGAGCCGCTTTTCATGCCGGGTGGACCTGCCGCGCACCCGCGAACTGGCGGAAGTGGCGGAGCGCTTCAATGAGCTTGCTGCGGCGCTCGCCGCCGCCCGCGCCGAGAACAACCGGCTCAGCGCCCACCTCGTCACCCTGCAGGAGGACGAGCGGCGGCAGATCGCGAGCGAACTGCATGACGAACTCGGGCCGCTGATGTTCGGCCTCAAGGCCGGTGCCGAATCGCTGGCTCGCGCAGCGGCGGAGGCGGAAGGACCGGCCAGGGCGCGGATCGCCGAGCGGACCCAGGGCCTCGTCGGCATCGTCGAGCGCATGCAGGCGACGAACCGCCGGCTCCTGCGGCGCATCCGCCCCGCCGCCCTTGATCTGTTGTCGCTCGGGGACGCCATTTCGAGCCTCCTCGCCGATTTCCGCCAGCACGATCCTGCGCGCACATTCCTGCTGGCGGCCGGCCCCCTTGCCGCCCATTATTGCGTCGCCCGCGACGCGACGCTCTACCGCTGCATCCAGGAGGCGGTTACCAATGCCCTGAAGCATGGAGATGCGCGCACCATCCGGGTCGAGATCGGCGAGGTCGACACGGGGCCTGCGTACGAAGGGGCGAGGATGCTGCGCCTCGGTGTCATCGATGATGGCCGCGGTCCGCCGGATCGCATCGTCGAGGGGCTGGGCCTCGCCGGCATGCGCGAGCGGGTGCGGGCCCTCGGCGGCACCTGCCGCTTCGAGCGTGGTCCCGAGGGTGGGGGCCGCTTCGTGGCGGAGATTCCCGTGCCGCCCCCCATCTTGCAGGAAGGTGAATAGAGAAGAATGACCCGTGTCCTCATCATCGACGATCACCCCATCGTGCTCCAGGGCTGCCGGCACCTGCTGGAGGACACGGGGGCGGGCGAACTGATCGAAGCGCAGACCGCCGTCGCAGGCTATCGGCAGTTCCGCCGCCAACGGCCGGATATGGTGATCGTGGACCTGGCGCTGAACGGCAACGGGCTGGCCGGCCTCTCGCTGGTGCGGCGGCTCAGGGTGCATGCCACGCGCATGCCAATCCTGGTGTTCAGCATGCATGCCGATCCGGTGATCGCGAGCCGTGCCCTGGAGGCCGGCGCCACCGGCTATCTGGTCAAGGACACGTCGGCGGCCGATCTCATCGATGCCTTCGAGAAAGTGCGGCGCGGCCAGTCCTACATCAGCCACGACCTGGCGCTGGAGGTGGCGCTTCTGGGCACGCGCGGGCGGACCGGCATGCTCGCCGACCTGACCCAGCGCGAGCTGCAAGCACTGGCGCTCCTGGCCGAGGGGAAGGCCTACGGCCAGATCGCCGAAGAGCTGGGCGTGAGCTACAAGACGGTGGCGAACACCTGTTCCCATCTCAAGACCAAGCTCGGCGCCACCACCCTTGCCGAGCTGATCCATCGCGCGATCCAGTATGTGGCCGGGTCTCCCGCCGCAGGCAAGAACAGCGGCATCGCATAGGCCGCCGGGCGCGGCGCGCTGACGCCGGCGTGCCGAGGGGGCGGGGACAGCGCCGCCCGTGGCCGCCCGTGGCCGACTGTTCCGCAGCGTGTCAGCGCACTCTTGTGTGGCTGCGCGGCGCATCGCAAGATGGTGTGCGCGCGCCCTGCAAGGTGCGCCGTCGGTGGCAGGATGGCGTGCCGCCTCGCGCATGAGGGCCATGGGTTCGTGATTATGCGGTATTCTGCCTGGAGAGCCTGGACCGCTGTCGCTGCGGCCTATCTGCTCGTCTTGCAGGTGCTGGTCACGGGGATGGCTGCCGGCGCCCATGCCGCTCCGAGCAACCCTGATCTTGCCACCACGGTCATTTGCGGACCGTCCGCCCCCGGCGGAACGGCGCTGCCGGACGATGGCCATCGGTCATCCCTCCCGAGCCCGGGGTGCTGCATGCTCGGCTGCCCCATGTTCGGACCTGGCGCCGCTCCGCCGCCGGTGCCCTGGAGCATCGTGCGGCATGCCATGAATAGGGTGGCCGAGCCGGTCTCCGCCTGGCCCGGCGCGGTCCGGCGGTCGGTGCCCGGGTCGTCGCCCGGTCTTCCCAGGGCGCCTCCCGGCACGATCTGAGCCTCCTGCCCCGGCAGGCCAATCCGTTTCCCGTCCGCATGTCCGCTCCCGGTCCCCGGGAGGCGGCGTCGTCCAATGGAGCTTTGCCATGTTCAGCCTCACGCGCCTTTTCGCGGGCAGCGCCCGTCCGCGCACGCCCTATCGTCCCTATGGGGAGGAAATTCTCGCCGCATCGGTCTTCGCCGTCCTGGTCCTGGTGCTTTCGGTGCAGTCTCTGATGGCGCACGAATTCAAGGTCGGCGCCATCGAGATCGACCACCCGTGGTCGCGGGCGACACCGGGCGGTGCCACGGTGGGAGCCGGCTATTTCACGTTGAAGAACACCGGCGCCGCCCCGGATCGCCTGGTTTCGGCGACGTCCGACGTGGCCGAGCGCGTGGAGATCCACGAGATGGCCGTAGCCAACGGCGTCATGACCATGCGTCCCCTGTCGGACGGCATCGCGATCCCCGCCGGGGGCAGCGTGGCGTTCAAGCCGGGCTCCTACCACATCATGTTCTTCGGCCTGAAGCAGCCGCTGAAGCAAGGGGCGGTGATCGACGGCACCTTGACCTTCGAGAAGGCCGGAAGCGTCGCGGTGAAATACAATGTGGACGCCATCGCCGCCGGGGGCAGCGGCCCCGACCATTCTCACCCGGCCAAATGACCCGCCAATGACCCGCCAAGCGGCGGGCCGAGTGAGGCGATATGCGTGAGAAAACCAGACCGCGTTATCCGATCAGCTTGCCATGCAGGCTGATCGGCGCGTGCTCTGGCCGGGGGCGCAGCGGGCCATGCGAGCGGGCCTTGAGCTGCGATCACTCTTGACAGGGAGCACCGATTGTCCGCTGCTGCACCTGCACATGGTTTTCCATCGGCGCGCGGCGACGCGTTCCGATGGATCTGGGAATGGGGAAGGGCCTGATCGCCCGAAGCCCCGACCGCCCCCGCGACTGTGAGCGGCGAGTGGCCTTCCACGATGCCACTGGATCCACGCCTTTCGAGGCGGGGTCCGGGAAGGCGGATGGTTGCGACGACCCGCGAGTCAGGAGACCGACCATGGGCATGTGTTCACCCTCACGCCGTCGGGTGAGACGGCAACGGAGCTTTCAATGCATATCGAACCTGGCCTTGTGGACAGCGGAAAGATCTGGCTGAGCTATGTGACGGCGGCCGGTGCCGGCGGTTACACGCTCAAGCTCGCCTTTGACGCGCTGCGCGAGCGCGGCGCGCTGTCCCTGCTGTCGCGCAGTGCCGCGGCGACGGCTCTGGTCTTTTCCTTCTTCGAGGTTCTCCCGCACTATCCGGTGGGCGTCTCGGAAGTGCACCTCATCTTGGGCTCGACGCTGTTCCTGATCCTCGGGGCTGCGCCCGCCGCCATCGGCCTCGCCATCGGCCTGCTGGTCCAGGGCCTGTTCTTCGCGCCCTTCGACCTGCCGCAGTTCGGCATGAACGTGACGACCCTGCTGGTCCCGCTGTTCGCGCTCACGGCGCTCGCGCCCCGGGTCATCGCGCCGAACACGCCCTATGTGGACCTGAAGTACCGCCAGGCCCTCGCGCTCTCCACCACCTACCAGGCCGGCATCGTCGGCTGGGTGGCGTTCTGGGCGTTCTACGGCCAGGGCTTCACCGCCGAGAATGCCGCCTCGATCTCCGCGTTCGGCGGCGCCTACCTCCTCGTGATCATCGTCGAGCCGCTGGTGGATCTCGCCGTGCTGGCCGCGGCCAAGGCGCTCAATCGCTGGAAGGGCAGCGCCCTGTTCGAGCGCCGGCTCTTCGAGGCGGCCTGATCCCCTTTTCCATCACCATGAGGCGGCGGCATCTTGCGGGATGCCGCCGCCTTGCGTTTTCAGGCGAGGCCGGTCCCCGATCGCGTGTGGAAAGCGCGATGCTCAAAAGGGGTGGACCCCCGCTATCGTCGTGACCCTGGCCATCGGCGGCGCATCGGTCGCGGGTCCCGTCGTTTTCTTTCCGCAGGTGCCATGTTAGATCTTCCCATAGGGGATGGGACGTGATGATCGGGCGGCGGGGTCACAAGTGGGGGATTGGCTGGATCGCTGCGTTTGCGGCGGCCTATGCCCTTGTCTTCCAGATCGTGCTGACCAGCGCCCTGATGGCATCTGTCTCGCCCGTGGGCGCCGATGCCATGACCCCGCTCTGCCTTCCCAGCGCGCCGTCGGGCGTGCACTCGGATGACGGCGGCGACCCCTCGAAATCCATGGTTCACTGTCCGCTCTGCCTGTCCCGCACGGATGTCGCGGTGCTGCCGCCGGTCATGACGGCGGTGATTGATCGCGTCGCCATCGAGTTGCACTTCCGGGCGGTTCTGCGCAGTTCGCTTCAGGGCCTGCATTTCGCCCTCCCGTTCCAGCCCCGCGCGCCGCCGGCGCTGGCTTAGGAACGCCGCGCGCGCTGCGCGCAAACGCCCCATCCCTGTATCGCCGAAGACGTCGGAAGACGGTTGCGCGTGCGCGGCTCATTGCAGCCGGTGCGGCGCACGTCCGGTCGTCGGCAGCCTGGACACGATCATGCCGATTCACTCCCGAAACATCCTGCGCCGCGCCCTGCATCTGACGAGCGCGCTGGTGCGGCCCTCGCGCGCCGTCTTGTGCGTGGCTCCCTTGTGCGTGGCGCCGCTCTTGCCCGCCGCGGCCGGCGCGCAGACCGCGATGGAACTGCCCACCATCGTGGTGCGCCCCGAGGTCCCCTCGTCCACAGCCGGAGGCGCTTCCGACGGCCCGTTCACCCCGGCCGACACCGCCACCATCTCGGGGGCGCAGGCCCAGGGCGCGACCCTCTCCACCAGCGATTCGGGTTCGCTGATCAGCCGGATTCCGGGTGGCGCGGCCTGGGGCGCCGGCGGCGTGTCGAGCCTGCCGGCCGTCAACGGCATGGGGGCGGACCGGGTCCAGGTCTCCATCAACGGCATGCTGTTCGGCCTCGCCTGCCCGAACGAGATGAATCCGCCCCTGTCCTTCGTCAACCCGGCGATGATCGCCGGCGCGCGGGTCTACATGGGGACCGCGCCGGTGAGTGTCGGCGGCGACTACACCGGTGCGAAGGTGGACGTGTCCGTCGCGCCGGCGCAGTTCACGCCAGGGCAGGCCCTGACCACCCACGGCAGCGTCTCCGGCTTCTACCGCAGCAACGGCGAGGGCTATGGCGTCGATGCCAACGTGACCGTGTCCAATGAAGATACCAGCGTCACCTATACCGGCGGCTGGGCGCGCGCCAACGACTATACGGCGGGCGATGGCACCACCATCAAGTCCACCATGTATGAGACGCAGAACCATGCCCTGAGCATCTCGAAAAAGGTGCAGGAGCAGCTTTTCACCTTCCAGATCGGCGGGCAGTTCATCCCCTCGGAGGGCTATGTCAACCAGTACATGGACCTGGTGGAGAACAAGAGCATCTTCGGCAACGCCCGCTACGAGGGCCTGTTCGATTGGGGTAAGCTGGAGGCGACCCTGTTCGCCAACCGCGTGCGGCACACCATGGGTTTCATCGAGCCGGACAAGGACGGCGACATGCCCATGGACACCCGCAGCACCGACCTGGGCTATGCGCTGAAGGGGACGTTCGGGGTGTCGGCCCACGATATCGTCCGCCTCGGCAACGAGCTTTACTACAACAACCTCGACGACTGGTGGCCGCCGGTGGAGGACTCCATGATGATGGGGCCGGACACCTTCATCAACATCAACAACGGCCAGCGGCTGCGCCTAGGCACCTTCGGCGAGTGGGAGCGCCACATCGACAACCAGTGGACCGCGGTGTTCGGCCTGCGCAACGACATCGTCTGGATGAATACCGGCGACGTGCAGGGCTATAACGAAATGACGTACGGGGCGAATGCCGCGCTCTTCAATGCGCAGGACCATGCCCGCACCGATTTCAATGTCGATGCTTCCGCGATCCTGCGCTACGAGGCCAACGCGTCCAGCCTCTACGAGCTGGGCCTTGCCCGCAAGACGCGCTCGCCGAACTTCTACGAGCGTTATGCCTGGTCCACCGACGCCATGGCCATGAGCATGATCGGCTGGTTCGGTGACGGCAACGGCTATGTGGGCAATCTCGACCTGGAGCCGGAGGCGGCGCACACGGTGAGCTTCACCGCCACCTGGCACGATCCGGCGAAGAAGGTCTGGGAGCTGCGGGTCTCGCCCTATTACAGCTATGTGCTGGACTATATCGATGCCGACCGCTGCGCGCTGTCCACCTGCCCGAACCTGCCGAGCAACCTGACCACCACCAACAATTTCGTCTATCTGCAGTTCGCCAACCACGACGCCTGGCTCTACGGCGTCAACATCGACGGCAAGCTGGCGCTGTGGGATGATGTTACCTACGGCCAGGGCGCGTTTCGCGGCAGCCTGAACTTCGTGCAGGGCCAGAGGACCGATGGGGTTAATCTCTACCACATGATGCCGCTGAACGGCGTGGTGGCCATCGACCATAGCCTCGGCCACTGGTCCTCCAGCCTCGAACTCCAGCTGGTGTCGTCGAAGACGCTGGTGAGCCAGGTGCGCAACGAGCTTGAGACCTCGGCCTATGCCCTGCTCAACTTCCGCACCAGCTATGAGCTGGACATGGTCAAGGTGGATTTCGGTGTCGATAACATCTTCGACACCAATTACGATCTGCCGCTGGGCGGGGCAAATCTTGTGAACTACCAGGTGGCCAGCATGATGGGGTCGTCGGCGGCAT
>NZ_JAIVFO010000069.1 GCF_029991245.1 Xanthobacter autotrophicus | reverse complement strand
GATTGGGGGCGGGCGGAAGGGCGCGGGGCCGGCCCGCTCAACCCCTATTCAGGGGCGTGACAGCAGGCGCAGAGCTTGTTGCCGTCCGGATCGCGCGCATAGGCCCCGTAATAGTGCGGATGATATTCGGGCCGCAGCCCCGGCGGCCCCTCGCAGGTGCCGCCATGGGCCATGGCCACCGCATGGAAGGCCTCCACCGCCGCGCGCGATGGCGCCAGAAGCGCCACCATCTGGCCGTTGCCGGCAGACGAGGGGGCGCCATCGAACGCGCGGCCGATAATGAGCAGCGGTCGCTCGGCCTCCGCCGGCTTCGAGCCGGACCATGGGCGCTCGGGCTCCACGAACTTCAGCACCCAGCCCAGCGCCGGCAGCACCGCCGCATAGAAGGCGTGGGCACGGGCATGATCGTTGGTGCCGATATGGATGTGGGACAGCATAGCGGAGACCGTGTTGGCGCGTTCCTCCATCCCACAAAAGCTGCTGCGCGGAAAGCCGGAGGGTCTTTCACCGCAGCCTTCTTCCCCCCTCGCCATACCCCGTCGCGGCGCGCTTCTCTTCATCGGTGAGGAAGTCGGCCGCCCCGATGCGCGCCCACAATTCGGTGCGCTCGGCGGCGAGGGCCTCGGCCTGGTCGAGGTCGGGGACCAGGGCAAGGCCGCCGCCATAGGCCGGGCCGAGCCAGGAGGAGAGCGCGTCGCACACCCGGCGCACCAGCGGCACCACGCTCTGGCGCCACAGGGCGCGGTTGGCCTCGGCGTAGTTGGCATAGGTGTTGTCGCCGGGAATGCCCAGCAGCAGCGGCGGCACGCCGATGGCGAGGGCAATCTCGCGGGCGGCGGAATTGCGCGCGGCCTCGAAATCCATGTCCTTGGGCGAGAGCGACAGCGGCCGCCAGTCGAGCCCGCCTTCCAGCAGCAGCGGGCGGCCGGCATTCACCGCGCCCTGGAACGAGGCTTCCAGCTCGCCCTTCAGCCGCTCGAACTGCTCGTCGGAAAGCGCGCCCGCGCCGCTGTAGACCAGCGCGCCGGAGGGGCGGGCCGCGTTGTCGATGAGCGCCTTGTTCCAGGCGCTGGCCGCATTGTGCAGGTCGAGGGCCTGGGCCGCCGCCTCCAGCGGGGCGAAGCCGTAATGGTCGTCCAGCGGGTTGAAGGCGGTGAGGTGCAGGATGGCCGGCACGTCCGCGCCCTCCACCAGCGTGTCCTGCGGGATGCGCACGGTGCGCGCGCCGAGCGTGTAGTCATAGGCCTCGGGCCAGCCGTCGGGGCCGGGCACCACCTTCACCCGGTCGGGCCGCAGCAGGTGCAGTTCGCGGATCTCGCCCTCCACCGCCACCGCCTCCACATAGGCGTTGCCCGCCACCATGAGGTGGCTGCAGATGGCCTCCATGAGGGAAGATCCGGTGAGGCGCGGGTTGGGCCGGCGCATGAGGTCCAGCAGCGGATGGGCCTCCAGCTCCTCGCGCCCGGCCATGAGCACCAGCGGCAGGGCCGACGCAGATTCGCCGATGAGCCGCACCGCCCGATAGGCGATGGCATTCTTGGCGAAGCCCTCGCGGGCGAGGGAGGCATAGTCGCGCGGGGTCCAGCGCGGCCGCCCGGCGGAGAACAAGGCGATGAGCGGCGCGGCGCGGCTTGCCTTCTCTTCGGGCGGGCGGCGGCGGAAGGGGGCGAGAAGCTCGGCCAGCATGAAAAGGCTCCGGAAACGAAAAAGGCCGCCCGGAGGGGCGGCCTTGATGCGGGTGGCAGGCGCGGGCGGCGGCGCGCTCAGGCGATGCGGCGCGGATACTCGTGGCGCGGCGGCAGCCGGTGATAAAGGCTCGCGATCAGCACCAGAGCGATGGAGCCGGCGAAGACGATGCCGGCCAGCTCGAATGGATCGATGGCGGCCACCACCATGAGAATGGGCACCGCCCCCGCCGGCGGATGGGACAGGCGCAGCAGCAGCATGGCGAGGATGGCGAGCCCCACGCCGAGGGCCGCGGCCCACCACGCGCCCGGAAACACCAGCGCCATCAAAAGGCCGATGGTCGCGGAGACCGCATAGCCGCCGATGACATTGGCCGGCTGGGCCAGCGGCGTCGCCGGATGGCCGAACAGCAGTACCGCGCTGGCGCCGAACGGCGCGATGAGCAGCGGCAGCTGGGTGAAGGCGGCGGCACCGCCCACGAGGCCCATGCCGAGCATGCCCCCCGCACCGGACTTCAGGCCGACGAGAAGCGATCCGCAATGGGGCTCGTGACGTGCGAAGAACTCTTTCAGATGCTGTCTCATGGCTCCAGATGGGGCTGCAGGGGCCAATGGTATGCAAATGTCTGCACACATCGTTGCCATGCAGCCTCATTTGTAGGCACGATCATGCATGTATTTTGAATACGCGCAAGCTGGGGCGACGCATGGTCGATGACGCCGTCCGAAGCACCGGTGCCGATGGGGCCAAGCCAAGCGCGAATGCTGGCCGAGGCTGCTCCCCAAACAGCCGTTCCACGTCGCGATTTCGTTCCGTCACCGGCCAAGCAGGCGTATAAAGACCCTGCGTGATGGCCCCGACGCCCGGGGCCTGGGGGACGCAAAGGGAGGGCGCCATGCTCTATGCCTTGGTCCTCATTGTCACCACCGCCACATTCCAGCCTGCTGGTTCCGGAGCTTACGGCTATGCGCCGGACCCCTACGGCGTGGGGCCGGGGGTGATCACCACCACCTCGCAGAAGCTCATCGGCTACTATCGCACCGAGCGCGGATGCCTCGGCGCCAGCCTCAAGCGCAACCAGAACTGGCCGGATTTCGCGCCGGGACAGAGCGTCACCGGCCTGTGCGTGCAGGTGGAGATCCCGGTGGGCGCGGATATGGTCGGCGGCAGCTGAACCAGGGCGGGCGCGCATGACTCACCGACCCCTGGTTCAGCCCGCGCGGCACATGCGCGAAACCCTTTCGGCGCCGGTGGCAGACCGGGGCCGTTGGCAGGCCCTGACGCCGGGAGACTCCCGATGACGGGCATGCCGGGCCTGAGCGGCGACTGAGCCTTCTGCCGGAACTACGCCAGCGCAAGGGCCTATGACCCGCTCACAGCCCACGGACCCGCGGCGCACCGGCCTTCGGGCCAAGGGCCAGGGCGGTCACCGCCCACACCAGCGCGTCGAGCCGGTCGGGCGAGCGGCCGGAGGACAGGCCGTCGGTGCCGAAATCGCACATCTCGTCCTCCAGCGCCGGGAAGGCGCCGGCATGGCGCACCCGCCCCTGCTCATAGAGCGCGGCCACCGGCTCGGCGCGCAGGAACTTGCCGCGCGTGGCCCGCACCTGTTCCACCGGCACCCCGTCATCCACCTCGGCGATGACGGCGCGCACCATCTCGCCGCCCTGGTTCACCTCGGCGACGATGAGATCAGCCTCGAAGCGGCGGAACAGCGCCACCGCCTTCGCCGCCCATTGGGCGGGGCGCAGGCCGGCGGCACTGTCGTCCGCCAGCACATGCACGAGGCCCGCCGCGTCGATGCCGGCGCAGACGATGCCGCAGGCATCCGCCCCGGCCCGCGAGGAGGCCGGCGGGTCCACCGCCACCACGATGCGGACGAGCGGCGGCGCCTCCGCCTCCCGCAGCGCTTCCAGCGCCGGGCGGGAAAACAGGGCGTCGGCGCGGTCCTCGATCAGTTCGCCATCCAGCTCCTGCCGGCCGAGGCGGGTGCCGCCATAGCGGGTCAGCACCTGACCGAGGAAGCTCGGGGCGAGGTGGAAGGCGTTGTCGGTGGTGCGCGCCCGCGTCACGGCGGTGGACGGGTCGGCCAGCAGCCGCCGCAGCAGCGCGCTGGGGCGCGGCGTGGTGGTCACCATCTGGCGCGGCTGGGCGCCTAATCTCAAGCCGAACTGCAGCATGTCGAAGGTGGCCTCGGCGCGCTTCCACTTGGCCAGCTCGTCGAGCCAGGCGGCGGCGAACTGCGGACCGCGCAGGCTTTCGGGGTCCTCCGCCGAAAAGCCCTGCGCCACCGCGCCATTGGCCCATTCCAGCCGCCGCCGGGTGGGTTCCCAGCGCGGCCGCTCGCCGCGGGGATGGACGGCAAGGAGGCCGGAGACCCCCTCCACCATCACCTCGCGCACGTCCGCCATGGTCTCGGCCACCAGCGCGATGCGCCCCACCGGCTGGTCGGCAAAGGGCGGCCTGCCGAGGGCGAGGCCCCGCACCCATTCGGCGCCGGCCCGCGTCTTGCCGGCGCCGCGCCCGCCCAGTACCAGCCAGGTGGTCCAGGGGGCGCCGGAGGGTGCCGGATCGGGAGGAAGCTGGTCGGGACGCGCCCACAGGGCCCAGTCGGCGAGCAGAAGCTCGGCCTCGGCCTCGGGCATATCATTCAGCAGGCTCTGCGCCTGCCCCGTCCGCGCGCAGGCGATCAAGGCGGCGCGCAAGCTCGCGGCGGAAGGTGTCGAGGTCGCGAACGGCGTCATCTTCGGCTTTCACCTTGCGGCTTTTCTGCGCCTCCGCCTCCAGGGCGGAGAGTTCGCGCAGGGTGCGGGCGAGCACGGCGAGGGCGCGGGCGTCCTTCTCCGCATCGGCGGCGGGGCGCGGTGGGCTCGCGGCGGCGGCAGCCTCCGGCGACACGGCGCTCGCGAGGCGCTGCTCGATCTCGTCGAGCTGACGCTCGGCGGCCCGCCACAACCGGGCCAGCAGATGCCCCCGCCCCGGCGCTACCCTGCGGGCGCCCGGCGCCGGCGTCATCCGCCGGACCACCGGTTTCAGGGTGACGGTGCCGTCGGGGGCCACCTCCCGGTCGATCCAATAATAGACCTGGGAGCGCTTCAGGGCGGTGCGGTGGGCGATCTCCTTGAGCGGCGCGCCGTCCAGATAGAGCTGGCGCGCAAGCTGTGCCACGGCTGGCACCCGGCGGGGCGGCAACGCTTTGCGCATGGACATGTCCGGAAAAAGGGTGGGCCCTGAAGCCAGGAGCCTGAAGGCTGGCCCGACCGCCGGCGGAACCAGCGACCGAAACCGGCGTCGGGACGGTGCGGGGCGAAAGCCCGTCGGGCACACGTCTGGAACATGGACAAAACCTAGCGGGGCAGCGTCACGCTGTCAAGGACTAATTTCCGATAAGAGGAAAAAATACCTCTCATCCCGGCGTGGCGGAGGGCGGCGTGGGCATGTCCTGTTCCAGATGGATGCGGCTGCGGCCAGCCATCTTGGCGGCATAGAGCGCGCGGTCGGCACGGGCGTAGAGGTCGGCGAAGGTGTCGCCCGGCCGGCTGTGTGCGATCCCGGCCGAGAAGGAATAGGCAAAGTCCGGCCGTTCCGGCAGCGGACGGGCCAGCCGCACCACGTCCAGTGCCCGCTCGACAAGGGCGCGCGCGGCGCCGGCGGAGGTCGCAGGCATGGCGAGGACGAACTCCTCGCCGCCCACGCGGCCAAAGCAGTCTGAACGGCGCACCTCGCGCACCATCCGGGCGGCAAAGTCGCGCAGGATCAAGTCGCCGGCCTGATGGCCGAAGCGGTCGTTGATGCCCTTGAAATGGTCGAGATCGATGAGGCAGAAGGCGCCGCCCAGCCCATCGGGAGCCAGCATGTCGGCCACCCGGGCGGCGACGAAACGACGGTTGGCGACGCCCGTCAGATCGTCCGTGTAGGAGGCATAGAGGGCGCGATCCCGGTCCAGCCGCATGGCGCGCTCATCGGGGCGGAAGGCGGTGACGTCGATGGCGTGGGCCAGCATCCAGCCATCGGTGGACACCGTCTGTGTCACCAGCAGCCAACGGCCGTCATGAAAATCGACCTCGAACACCTTGTGGCGCTGCTTGCCGCGCCGCGACCGGTGGACGATGATCCACTCGTCGATGTCCGACGTGTTGATGATGGTCCCCCGCCCGGCGTGGTAATTGCGCCGCACCATCTCTTCCCAGGTGATGTCCTCGCCCTCGGCGATGAACATGGCGGCGCGGAAGGCGGCATTGGCATAGCGCAGGCGATCGGAGGCGTCGAAGAGCGCCACCAGGACAGGCGTTTTCTCCTGAAGCAATTGAAGGTATTGGAGCGCCTCTTGCATCGCGCTCGATCCTATAGCGCATCTCCCGCGCAGTGCATCGTCGGAATTGACGCGCGCGGCCCTGCACGGCTGCGGATGCCCGGGCGGTGGAGCAGGCACGGCGGGTTCCAATGGCAAGCGCCGCCGGCCTGCGCTATGGAAGACGGGCCGGTGCGCCGGCGCTGCCGTGGGCCTGATGCCACCATGTTCCTGCCGCCGGCCGTGCTGCCGCTCCTCTTCCTTGCCTGCCTCCTCGCGCCGGCCCGCGCGCTGGAGGCCAGCACGCCGCAGCCCGGCACACTTCAGCCCGAGATGACTTCCCCCGCGATGCTTTGGCCCGACACCCCCGCCACGCGCCGCGCCGCGCAGGATTTCATCGACACCCTGAACCGCGCGCTTCTGGCCCAGCCCAGCGCCACCCTGACGCTGGAACGCTGGTGCGGCGCCCACGGCATCGGCGATCCCGCCCTGGTGCGGGCGGAGCGCGAGCGCGCCGGGGAAGACGGCGCCCCGCAGGAGGTGCGCGCCTTGCTCGGCGCCGATCCGCAGACCCTGGTGCGGCACCGCCGGGTGCGGCTCACCTGCGGCGCCATCGTGCTGTCGGAGGCGGACAATTATTACCGCCCGGATCGCCTGACGGACGAGATGAACGCCATCCTCGACACCACCGATACGCCCTTCGGCAAGGTGGTGCGCCCGCTCGACTTCCGCCGCCGCACGCTGGAGGCGCGCGCGCTGTGGCGGCCGGGGGAGGAAGCCCCGGCTTCCGGCGCGCTGGCGGTGCCCCGCTTCGTGCTGGCCCATCGCGCGGTGCTGACCCTGCCGGACGGCACGCCCTTCAGCGCACTGATCGAGCGCTACACCTCCGGCGTGCTGGCCTTCCCGGCGCCGCGCTGAATCGCCTGCGCCGCAATCCTTCCGGCTGAAGACTGAGGCGCCGCTCGGGCCAATGGCCAACCGGCCCTTGAGTCAACCTCATCGGCCGTTCGGAGGGCGCGATTGCCAGCGCGGGGCATCGGCCTACAATCGCAACCCCTCTCAAGGCGCACCGCGTTCGATGGTCGATTTCCGCAGCCTCGAAATCTTCTACTGGGTGTCGCAGCTGGAAAGCTTCAGCAAGGCGGCCGAGCGGCTGAACACCACCCAGCCCGCCGTATCCCAGCGCATCGCCGCGCTGGAAACCGAGCTGAGGACGCGCCTGTTCGAGCGCTCCTCCCGCTCCATCAGCCTCACCGAGAAGGGCCGGGTGCTGGTGGATTATGCCGAGCGTTTCCTGCGGCTGCGCGCGGCCATGCTGGAGGCGGTGGCGACGCCGGAGGCCATGCGCGGGGTGGTGCGCCTCGGCGTCTCCGAGACCATCGTGCAGACCTGGCTGTCCCGCTTCATCGAGCGCGCCCACGCGGTCTACCCCAACGTGCTCATCGACATCACCGTGGACGTGACGCCAGTGATGCGCGACGCGCTGGTGAAGCGCGAGCTGGACCTCGCCTTCCTGCTCGGCCCGGTGAGCGAGCCGAACATGAACAACCTCGATCTCGGCAGCTATGCGCTGGCCTTCGTGGCCGCCAGCGACCTGCCCATCGCGGCAGAGCCCCTGTCCCGGCGGGACCTTTTGAAGTATCCGCTCATCACCTATCCCAAATCCACCTATCCCTACACCTTCCTGCGCGAGATCCTGAGCATTCCCGAGATCGGATCGCCGCGCCTGTTCAGCAACTCCTCCCTCTCCACCATCATCCGCATGACCGAGGACCATATCGGCCTGAGCGTCATCCCCCCCGACGTGATCCGCGCGGAGCTGGCCTCCGGCAAGCTCCGCGTGGTGACGACCGAGATCACCCTGCCCGACCTCGCGTTCACCGCCAGCTATCCCATGGCCATGGGCGGCGGGATCGCCGGCCCGCTGGCCGCCCTCGCCGCCGAGATCGCCCGGGAGGATCGGGCGGGGGGAACGACTAATAAGCAGGCATGATTAAAGTTCATGCCAGATCATAATTTGAATGCATGCATGGAGCGTGGTGACATGACAGCCTCTTCCGCCGAGGCCCGATCATGTCTTCCAGCTCCGCTCTTTCTTCTGACCCCAATGGCGATATCCAAGTCTTCGCTGCCACCATCACTGACGTAGAGGCAGCAGCGGATCGTATTTCCGGCCAGATCATCCGCACGCCACTGTTCGAGAACGCGGCCATCAACGCCGCCTGCGGTGCACGAATTCTCATCAAGCCGGAGATGTTGCAGCATACCGGCTCATTCAAGTTTCGCGGCGCCTCCAATCGCGTGGCGCTGATGAGCGCCGCCGAGCGCGCCGGCGGCATCGTCGCCTGGTCCTCAGGCAACCATGCCCTCGCCATCTCGGCGGTGGCCGCGCGCCACGGTATCCACGCCACCATCCTGATGCCGTCCGACGCCCCGCGCGCCAAGATCGAGGGCGCCGAACGGCTCGGCGGCACCGTACGCCTTTATGACCGCGCCACCGAAGTGCGCGAGGAGATCGGCGCCGAGATCGCCGCCCGCACCGGCGCCGTCATCATCCCGCCCTATGACGACCCCCACGTCATCGCCGGCCAGGGCACCGTGGGCCTGGAACTGGCCGAGCAGGCGGCAGCCCTCGGCGCTCAGCTCGACATGGCGCTGTTCGCCTGTTCCGGCGGCGGCCTGGTGGCAGGCGCCGCCACCGCCCTCGCGGCCCGCTCGCCGGCGACGCAGGTCTATAGCGTGGAGCCCGCGGGCTTCGACGACACCGCCCGCTCGCTTGCCTCCGGCAAGCCGGAGCGCAACGCGCCGGGCGCCACCACCCTGTGCGACGCCCTGATGGTGCCCACCCCCGGCCTCCTCACCCTGCCCATCAACCGCGCTCTGCTGGCGGGCGGCCTCGCGGTGACGGACGGTGAGGTGAAGGCCGCCATGCGCCTTGTCTATGACACGCTGAAGCTGGTGGTGGAGCCCGGCGGCGTCACCCCGCTCGCTGCCGTGCTCGCCGGCAAGGTGGACGCCAGGGGCAAGACCGTGGGCGTGGTGCTCTCCGGCGGCAATGTGGATCCCGGCACCTTCGCCGCCTGCATCGGCGCCTGAACCCTTTCCTCTCGCTTCCAATCCACAGGGTTCGCCATGCTTGCCAAGGACACGGCCCTCTACGCGCGGGTCGCACGCACCATCGACGATTTCATGTGCCTCGACTTCACTGGCGTCGGCCTCATCGGACCGATCCGGGCGGCGCTGGCGCGGCGGCAGCCGGGCTTCATCGCCATGGGGGCGGCGGAGATCATCGCCGCCACCCTTACGACGAAGGGCGGCCCCGCCCTCATCGCCACCGGCTTTCCCGAGGGTGGCGGCGTGCCGGAGACCGACGGGCCGGTGGGCGCCGCGCTCATCGCCCGCGCCCTGTTCCTCGGCTTCGGGGTGGAGAGCGTCATCGTCATCGACGAGGACTGGGCGGAGATGATGGCCGCCACCTGCCGGGGCGCGGGCCTTGCCCCCCTGCCGTTCCCGGCCGATGGCGTCATCACCCCCGTCCCGTTCCTGCGGCCGGTCTATATCCGCACCGTGCCGAAGGATGCGGAAGGCTGTCGCGCCGTGGCCGACGACCTGCTGGAACACACCCACCCGCAACTGCTCATTGCCATCGAGCGGCCGGGGGCCAATGCGAACGGGCTCTATCACGGCCTCGGCGGGCGCCCGCTGGACGGCATGGTGGGCGACCTCGACTATCTGTTCCGTACCGGCAAGGCCATCGGCCTGCCCTTCATCGGCATCGGCGACGGCGGCAACGAGCTGGGCATGGGCGTGATCGCGCAGGACCTGCCCGCCTTCTCGCCCAAGGCGGCGGACTGCGGCATTCCCGGCCGTGGGGGCGTCGCGGCGGCCACCGCGGCGGGCCATCTGGTGGTGGCCAACATCTCCAACCTGGGGGCCACCGGCCTCGTGGCCGCGCTCTCCGCGCTTCTGGAAAACCCGGTGGTGTTCCACGAGCCGGAGCTGGAGGTGCGCGCCATCGAGCAATGCGTGGCCTTCGGCGGTGTGGACGGCATGTTCATGGCGCCCGAGCCGGCCGTGGACGGGCTTTCCGCCAAGGAATGGGAAGGCCTCGTGCGCACCCTGAAGCTCACCGTTGCCCGCACTCTGGGCGACAGCGTCAACTGGAAGGGCGACCGGGGCGACTGGCGTCAGGTGAAGTGAGAGCCCCGAAGTGAGGAATCGCACATGACTGAAGCGGAAGAAAAACTCGCCGCCCTCGGCCTCACCCTGCCGCAGGCGGGCACCCCGCGGGGCACCTATGTGCCGTTCGTGCGGGTGGGCGACCTGGTGTTCATTTCCGGGCAGGGTCCGCGCCGCGACGGGCAATTGCTCTATGCCGGCAAGGTGGGCGCCGAGCGCACGCCCGAGGAGGGCTATGAGGCCGCAAAGCTGTGCGCCCTCAACCTCCTCGCCCAGCTCAAGGTGGCCTGCGACGGCGACCTCGACCGGGTGACGCAGGTGGTGCGGGTGGCCGGGCTGGTGCATTGCGTGGACACGTTCGAGGCCCACCCCGGCGTCATAAACGGGGCCTCGGACCTGTTCTGCGCTGTGTTCGGCGAGCGGGGGCGGCATGCCCGCATCGCCAGCGGCGCCTCCTCCCTGCCGAGCGGAATGACGGTGGAGGTGGAAGCCTGTTTCGCCATCAAACCCTGAGCTGGCGCGGACTATAAGCCCGCCTTATCCAAAACAATCCTGAATCATCATTGGACCTTGTGGGTCTTTCGTCGAGATAATGCCCATGGATCGAGCGCGCTTAATCCGTGGGCAAGTTTCCAACCGCCCTCGACACCAGATCCGCCCGCATCGCTCCGGCGATGAACATGACGAGCAGCACATGTCCAGCACCAGCACAGCAAGCCTTCGCACCGCAGATACGCGTCCGGCGCCGGACCTCGACGCCTATGCCGCCTACCAGACCCCGCTGGCGGTGCGTCAGGCCTGCCGCAGCGGCGCCCTCACCGGCCCCACCGCAGGCATGGCGCCGGGCTATGTGCAGGGCAACCTCGCGGTGCTGCCCAAGGATCTGGCAGAGGAATTCCTGCGCTTCTGCCATTTCAATCCGCGCCCCTGCCCGGTCATCGGCATGTCCGAGCCCGGCAGCTTCAAGGTGCCCACGCTGGGCGAAGACTTGGATATCCGCACCGATTTCCCCGGCTACCGGGTGTGGCAGGACGGCGAGGTCATCGCCGATACCGCCGACGTGACGGACTACTGGCGCGATGATCTGGTCGCCTTCGTCATCGGCTGCTCCCTGTCGTTCGAGGAAGCGCTGATGGCCGAGGGCCTGCCGCTACGCCATGTGGAGCGCAACGTCCGCGTGCCCATGTTCCGCACCAATGTGCAGTGCGTGCCGGCGGGCCGCTTCTCGGGACGGATGGTGATGTCCATGCGGCCCCTTATCCCGGCCCACGCCATCCGCGCCATCCAGATCACCACGCGCTTTCCCGCCGTGCACGGCGCACCGCTCCATGTGGGCCTGCCGGAGCTGATCGGCATCACCGACCTGATGAAGCCCGACTACGGCGACGCGGTGGAGGTTCTTGAAAACGAGCTGCCCGTGTTCTGGGCCTGCGGCGTCACCCCCCAGTCGGTGATCGCCGAGGCGAAGCCCGCCTTCGCCATCACCCACGCGCCCGGCTGCATGCTGGTCACCGACCGGCGCAACACCGAATTTTCGATCCTTTGATCATCCCCGGGCGGCAACGCTCGGACTGACGCCGAAAGCGGCGCAGACTGCAACCAAGACCTGTCCAGCCATCCTGACTTCCAGAGGGGACCACACATGAACCGCAGAGAACTTCTTCTCGCCGCCTCCGCCCTGCCGCTCGTCGGCCTCGCCGGCTCCGCCTCCCGCGCCTTCGCGCAGGGCGCGCCGGAAGTGGTCATCGGCGTGCTCTACGCCATGTCCGGCCCGAGCGCCCAGGTGGGCATCGATGCCCGCCACGCCTTCGAGACCGCCGCCGAGATCATCAACGGCTCGTTCGACTTCGACATGCCCACCGCCAAGGCCGCCGGCCTCCAAGGCCTCGGCGGCGCCAAGGTGCGCCTCGTCTATGCCGACCACCAGTCCGACCCGCAGAAGGGCCGCGCCGAGGCCGAGCGCCTCATCACCCAGGACAAGGTGACCGCCCTCATCGGCTGCTACCAGTCCGCGGTCTCCTCCACCGTCAGCGCGGTGGCAGAGCGCTACGGCGTGCCGTTCCTGTGCGCGGATTCGTCCTCCCCCAGCCTGCAGCGCAAGAAGCTGAAATTCTTCTTCCGCCCCGCCGCGCAGGACGAGATGTTCTCCGCCGCCATGTTCGATTTCTTCGACGCCCAGAAGAAGAAGGGCAAGAAAATCGAGAGCGTCGGCCTGTTCTACGAGGACACCATCTTCGGCGTGGATTCGTCCAACGTGCAGCGCAAGCTCGCGGCCGAGCGCGGCTACAAGATCGCCGCCGACATCAAGTACAAGTCCAACTCGCCCTCGCTCTCCGCCGAGGTGCAGCAGCTGAAAAGCGCCGATCCGGACGTGCTGATGCCGTCCACCTACACCACCGATGCCATCCTGCTGGTGAAGACCATGGCGGAGCTGGGCTACAAGCCCAGGAACCTGGTCGCCCAGGCCTCGGGCTTCTCCGAGCAGGTGACCTTCGACGCGGTGGGCGACAAGCTCATCGGCGCCATCTCCCGCGCCTCCTTCTCGCTGGATCTGGCCGCCAAGCGCCCGTTCATCGGCAAGGTGAACGAGATGTACAAGGCCCGCTCCTCGCGCGACCTCAACGACAATTCCTCCCGCGAACTGATGGGCCTCATCATCCTCGCCGACGCCATCGACCGGGCCAAGGCCACGGACGGCGCCAAGATCCGCGATGCGCTGGTGGCCACCGACATTCCCGGCACCCGCACCATCATGCCCTGGGCGCGCGTGCACTTTAACGAGGAAGGCCAGAACCCGGACGCGAGCCCGGTCCTGCTGCAATATACCGGCAGCAAGTTCGTCACCATCTTCCCCGAGGACGTGGCCATCGCCGCGGCCATCTGGCCCATGAACGGCTGACGCCGAAGCAACGGCTGCCGTTCCGGCTGGAAGGACACACAATGACCGCGCAAGCGCTGATCCAGGTGCTTGCGAGCGGCCTGCTGATGGGGCTCATCTATGCCCTGATCGCAGTCGGCCTCTCGCTCATCTTCGGGCTCATGGATGTGGTGAACTTCGCCCATGGCGAATTCCTCATGATCGCCATGTACGCCACCTTCGGGCTCGTCCTGTGGACGACGCTCGATCCCATCGTGGTCGCACCCTTGGTGGTGGGGCTCATGTTCTGCGTGGGCGCGTTCGTCTACGTGGCGGTGGTGCGCTATGCCATGCGCACCAAGGCGAATGCCGGCATGGTGCAGATCTTCTCCACCTTCGGCCTCGCCATCCTCATCCAGGGCGGCGCCCAGTATTTCTTCACCCCCGACTACAGGTCCATCAAGACCTCGTGGCTCGGCGGGCATACGCTGGAACTGGGGGGCATCTTCCTGCCGTGGCCGCAGATCTATGGCGGCCTCATCTCCATCGCGGCGTTCGCCGCCCTGTCCCTGATCTCGCGGACCGACTTCGGCAAGGCGCTGGAAGCCACCCGTGAGGACCAGGGCGCGGTGGCGCTGGTGGGCATCGACCGCAACAAGGTGTTCGCCATCGGCTGGGGCCTCGGCGCCGCCCTCGTGGGGCTCGCCGGCACGGTGCTCGCCATCTTCTACTACATCCACCCCCAGGTGGGCGCCACCTTCGGCACCATCGCCTATGTGACGGTGGCGCTGGGCGGCTTCGGCAGCGTGTTCGGCGCGCTGGTGGCCGGCGTCATCGTGGGGCTGGTGGAGGCCATCACCGCCCTCATCCTGCCACCGACCATGAAGGCCGTCGGCATCTTCGCCCTCTATCTCGCCGTGGTGTTCTTCCGCCCGAGCGGCCTGTTCGGAAAGCTGTGAAGATGACCGACGCCACCCTCTCCTCCCTCAAGCTGCGCGGCGATGCGTTCATCGCCAAGCGCCGGCGCCAGCTCGTGGTCGCGGCCGCGGTGTTCGCCGCCGTGGCCTGCCTGCCTTTGGGCATCCGGGACGTCTATCTCCAGAACGTCCTCATCCTCACCCTGCTCTATGCGGCGGTGTCGCAGAGCTGGAACATCCTGGGCGGCTATTGCGGCCAGATCTCTCTGGGCCATGCCCTCTACTTCGGCATCGGCGCCTATGCGGCGTCCGTGCTCTACGTGAACTACGACATCGTGCCCTGGTTCGGCATGGTGGTGGGCGGCGTGCTCTCGGCCATTCTGGCGGTGGGCCTCGGCTTCATGACCTTCCGGCTGAAGGGGCATTACTTCGCCATCGCCACCCTGGTGATCGCGGAAATCGGCCTCGTTCTGGTCCACAACTGGGACTTTGTCGGCGGCGCCCTGGGCATCCAGTGGCCGTTCGGCACCGACAGCATCTGGACCCTCCAGTTCGCAAGGGACAAGGTGCCCTACTTCTACTTCGCCCTCGGGCTGCTGGTGGTGGTGTGGCTCGTCACCTACTTCATCGAGAATTCCCGCTGGGGCTTCTGGTGGCGCGCGGTGAAGGACGATCCGGAAGCGGCGGAAAGCCTGGGCGTGGAAGTGTTCCGCTCCAAGCTTGCGGCAGCGGCGGTGTCGGCCTTCTTCACCGCCGTGGGCGGCGGCTTCTATGCGGCCTTCGTCTCCTACATCGACCCCGAGAGCGTGATGAGCTTCCGCTTCTCCCTGCTGTTCGCCCTGCCGGCGGTGCTCGGCGGCATCGGCACCCTGTGGGGCGCGCCCTTGGGTGCGGCCATCCTCATCCCCCTCACCGAGATCACCCGTTCGTATCTGGGCGGGTCGGGCTCCGGCCTCGACCTCATCATCTACGGCGCGCTGATCATGGTGGTGGCGCTGGCCAAGCCCGAGGGCCTGCTCAGCCTCTTCACCCGCAAGAGCGGAGGCAAGGCATGACGTCCGAAATCCTTCTGGAGACCCGCGGCGTCACCCAGCGCTTCGGCGGCCTGGTGGCCAATTCGGATGTCTCCATCTCCATCAAGCGGGGCGAGATCCTGGGGCTGATCGGCCCCAACGGGGCGGGCAAGTCCACCCTGTTCGCGGCCATCTCCGGGGCGCGGGTGCCCACCTCCGGCTCGATCCTGTTCGAGGGCCAAGACATCACCCAGATGCCGGCGGCCGAGCGCTGCCGGCTCGGCATCGCCCGCACCTTCCAGGTGCCCCGCTCCTTCGATTCCATGAGCGTGGCCGAGAATGTGATGATCGGCGCCTTCGTGCGCCACGCCAACGCCACCCGCGCCCGCGCCGCGGCGCTGGAGGTGCTGGACTATGTGGGCCTCGACGGCCGCGCCGATGCCACCGCCGGCCAGCTCACGCCGCCGGAGAAGCGCCGGCTGGAAGTGGCCCGCGCCATCGCCACCGAGCCCAAGCTGCTGCTGCTGGACGAGGTGCTCACCGGCCTCACCCCCTCCGAGGCGCGCCTCGGCATGGATCTGGTGCGCAAGGTGCGCGCCCGCGGCATCACCGTGGTGATGGTGGAGCATGTGATGGAAATCGTCATGCAGCTGGTGGACCGGGCCATCGTACTCAACCTCGGCAAGCTTTTGGCCGAGGGCAGCCCCGCCGAGATTGTCCGCAACGAGGATGTCATCACCGCCTATCTCGGGGATCGCCACCGTGCTGCTTGAAGTCAAATCCCTGACCACGGCCTATGACGGCCTCATCGCCATTTCCGACATCTCGGTGGAAGTGAAGGCGGGCGAGATCGTGGTGGTGGCCGGCGCCAACGGCGCGGGCAAGTCCACCCTGCTCAAATCCATCGCCGGCATGGAACGCCCCAAGGGCGGCACCGTGACCTTCGCCGGCGAGCGCATCGACGGCATGGCCGGCCACCTCATCACCGCGCGGGGCATCGCCTACGTGCCGGAGGCCAAGCGCCTGTTCCCGCGCCTGACGGTGGCGGACAATCTGCGCCTCGGCAGCTACCTGCACGCCGACAAGGCCGACCGCGAGGCGCCGCTGGAGCAGGTCTTCACCCTGTTCCCGCGGCTGAAGGAGCGCCTGCCCCAGAAGGCGGCCACGCTCTCCGGCGGCGAGCAGCAGATGCTCGCCATCGGCCGCGCGCTGATGACCCGGCCGCGCCTGCTGATGCTCGACGAGCCCTCCCAGGGCATCATGCCGAAGCTGGTGGATGAGATCTTCGACGCGGTGAAGACCATCCGCGACACCGGCGTCACCATCCTCCTGGTGGAGCAGCGGCTGGTGGAGAGCCTGGAGATCGCCGACCGCGCCTATGTGCTGCAGACCGGCCGGGTGATCCTCGAAGGCTCCGCCGCCGAGGTCCGCGACAACCCGGATGTGCGGCGCGCGTATCTGGGCATCTGACCGCGCATCTGGCGGCGGAAGCCAAGCGATGAAGCCGTCATGGCCGGGCGCGTCCCGGCCATCCCTCCCGGTGCAAGCCCGGGCCTGACGCCGGGATCGCAGCACGCCATATTCGGTCAGTCTCAAGCCAATCCTGAGGGGACAGCACCATGCGGGTGGACCTCAATTCCGACCTCGGCGAGGGCTTCGGCGCCTACGCCATCACCGACGACGCGGCGCTGCTCGACATCGTCTCCTCGGCCAACCTTGCCTGCGGCCTGCATGCGGGGGACCCCGAGATCATGGCCCGCGTGTTCGCGCTGGCGAAAAAAAAGGGCGTCAGCGTCGGCGCCCATCCCGGCTTTCCGGACCTGTGGGGCTTCGGCCGGCGCCGCATCCCGTTCTCCACCGGGGAGATCGAGCGGCTGGTCGCCTATCAGGTCGGAGCCGCCCAGGGGCTGGCGGCCTATGCCGGCCACCGCGTGTCCTACGTGAAGGCCCATGGCGCCCTGTCCAACATGGCGGAGGAGAGTGCGGAGGTCGCCGCCGCCATCGCCCGCGCGGTGAAGGCGGTGGATGGAAGCCTGCCCATCCTCGCCGGCCCGCTGGGCGCGCAGGCCGATGCCACCCGCGCGGCGGGGCTCACCCCCATCGCGGAAATCTTCGCCGATCGCGCCTATACGCAGACCGGCCTGCTGGTGCCGCGCGGCCAGCCCGGCGCGGTCATCACCGATCCGGAGGAGGCGGCCGCGCGCGTCGTGGCCATGGTGAAGGCGGGGGCCATCATCACCGCATCCGGCACGCCGCTGTCCACCGAGATCGGCTCCATCTGCGTGCACGGCGATAGCGCCCATGCGGTGGAGACCGCCCGGCGCGTGCGGGCGCGGCTCGAAGACGAGGGCATTTCCATTGTCCCCTTCGCCTGACAGTCCTTCGCCTGATATGCCAGCGCCCCGCCTGCTGGATGCCGGGGAGACCGCCCTCGTCGCCGAGTTCGGCAATGAGGTGGACCCCGTCCTCAGCGACCGGGTGCTCGCCCTCGATGCCGCCGTCACCGCGCGCGCCCTGCCCGGCGTGCGCGAGAGCGTGCCCACCTATCGCTCCCTCATGATCCATTACGACCCGCTGGTGATCGACCGCGCGACACTCGCCGCCGAGGTGACGGCGCTGGCGCAGGCCGCTCCCGCCGAAGGGCGGCGCGGCGCGCTCTGGACCATCCCCTGCTGCTACGACCCGGAATTCGGCGAGGACATCGCCACCATCGCCGCCACCACCGGCCTCCCCCCGGACGAGGTGGTGGCGCTGCATTCCAGCGCGCGCTACCGGCTCTACATGTACGGCTTCGCCCCCGGCTTCTGCTATCTGGGCGGCCTGCCGGACGTGTTCGCCAAGGTCTCGCGCCGGCTCAAGCCGCGCCCGCCCCATCCGCCCAACGTGGTGATGATGGCCGGCGGGCTCGCCAGCATCGCCACCGTCTCCATGCCCACCGGCTGGTTCCTTGTGGGCCGCACGCCGGAGCGCATGTTCTCCCTCACCCGCACCCCGACGGTGCTGCTGGACGTGGGCGACGAACTCATGTTCGAGCCCATCGACCGCGCCACCTTCGACGCGCTGGAAGCCCGCGCGGCGGCCGGCGAGGTGGTCGCGCGCCGGGAGGTGCAACCATGAGCGCCCCCGCCCTGCGCATCGTCGCCGCCGGTCCCGGAACCACCATCCAGGACAGCGGGCGGCACGGCTACCTGCGCTTCGGTGTCACCGGGGCCGGCCCCATGGACGCCCTCGCCCACGCCACCGCCAACCTCGCCGTGGGCAACGCGGCCGGTGCCAGCGCCATCGAAGTGGGGCTCGGCGGCCTGTCGCTCGCGGCGGAAGACGGACCGGTGACGCTTGCCATCGCCGGCGCGCCCTTCACCGTGACGCTGGACGGCCAGAAGCTGGAAACCCCGCTGGTGCTGACGCTGGAGCCGGGCGCCGCCCTCGCCCTGCGCGCCGGCCCCACGGGCGCCTGGTGCTATGTGGCGGCGGCGGGAAGCTTCGCCACCGCTCCGGTGCTGGGCTCCACCGCCACCCACACGCGCTCCGGCCTCGGCGGGCTCGACGGCGGGCCGCTGAAGGCCGGCGACCGCCTGCCCCTGGGCGCGACGGCGGATCTGGGCCATACCGCCCCATCCCGCCTCATCGCACCGTGGCTGGAGCGCTCGCGCGACGTGGTCCGCGTGGTGCTCGGCCCGCAGGACGATTTCTTCGCGCCCGAGGTGGTGGAGCGCTTCCTCACCCAGCCCTGGACCCTCTCGGGCCGCAGCGACCGCATGGGCTACCTGCTGGAGGGCGAGCCCCTGACCCATGCCGGCGGCTTCAACATCGTCTCCGACGGCATCGCCCATGGCGCCATCCAGGTGCCGGGCGAGGGCCTGCCCATCGTGCAGATGGCCGACCGCGCGCCCACCGGCGGCTATCCCAAGATCGCCACGGTCATCGGCGCCGATCTCGGCAGCTTCGCCCAGTTGCGCCCAGGCGCGAGCTTCCGTTTCGCGGCGGTGGACATCGCGACTGCCGTTGCGGCGCGGCGCGGTCAGGCCGAGGCACTGGCGCGGCCGGTGGAGCGCGTGCCCTTCATCCGCACCGATCTGCCATCCGACTTCCTGCTGGGGCTCAACCTGGTGGGCGGGGTGGTGAGCGCCACGGCGCCGGCGACCTGACCCAACACCGGCCCATTTCTTGCCAGATGATCCCCGTGGAGCCCCTGCGGCAGGGGCGCGATGGCAAGTGGGGCCGGCCATGGCCTTGGCGACGAAGGCAAATTCGATCCCGCGCGCGGCCTGCCCGTTCGCGTGCGGAACCCGACACGCGCGTGACAACGGCCGTCCGATACCCCTCCCGCGCGCCGGACACCGGTCCGGTACGAGGGCGCGGCGATGACCACGCACGTCGCCCCCGCCGCCGGCACCGAGCTGCCGACCGACCTGCCCATCGCCGCGGGGCCGAAGATTGCCGCCCTGTCCTGCGGCAAGCCGGCGTGGCTCGTGGTGCTGCTGCATGAAGAAGGCGCCGACGGGCAGAAGGTGATCGACCTCGCCCTCAACTGGGCGCCGGAGATGCCCAAGGCCGACTTCCTCGCCGCCGAGGCCCCCTTCCCCGCCCCCAGCGCCGGGCCGTGGCTCGACACCTTCCTCGACCGCATGCTGGCCGAGCGCCGGTTGCCGGACAGCCACCTCGCCCTTGTCGGCTTCTCGCAAGGAGCCATGCTGGCCCTCCATGTGGGGCTGCGCCGCACCGCCTCTCCGGCCCTCATCATCGGCTTCTGCGGCGCGCTGCCGGAGGCGGAGGATCTGGCCGGCGAGATCCGCGCGCGGCCACCGGTGCTGCTGATCCACGGCGAGGAGGATGCGGTGGTTCCCTTCGAGCAGATGGTCGCCACCCGCGAGCGGCTGAAGGCGCTGGGCGTGCCGGCGAAGAGCATGCGCCGGCCGGGCCTCGGCCACGCCATCGACGACGACGGCATCCTCGCCGCCGGTGGCGTGCTCGCCGCCACGCTGGTGAAGACCCCCGCCGCGAAGGCCGATCATGACCACGACGACCATGATCATGATGACCACGACCATGACCACGATCATGATGACCACGATCACTGACCCCGCCGCGAGGACCCGCCCGTGACCGAACCCGTTCCGCCCGTCCTCAAGCGCTTCATCTGGGACATCCAGTCCATGGTGGAACTGGCGGACGATCCGCGCGAGATCCTGATGATCGGCGCCGACCTCATGGGCCGCCTCGTCGCTACCGACGACTGGCTGCCGGCGCTGTTCGCCACGGCCGGGGACGCGCCGTTTCGCCAGTACCAGCTTTATGCGGACGGCATGGAGCGCTTCAGCGTGGTCGCCACGGTGCTGTCGGGCGGCGCCGACCTGCCCCTGTGCCAGGAGCCGTTCTGGGAGATTTTCGGCGTGCTGCGCGGCACCCTCCACCGCCAGCGCTTCGCCTTGCCCGACGGCGCCGCGCCCGAGCCGCGCGCACCGGTGAAGGCGCTGGTTGCCGGGGTGGTGGAGACCTTCTCGCCCAAGGGCGGCGACGGCCTGAAGATCGCCAATGCCTCCGAGACGGATGTGGCCATCGCGATCCAGGTTTATGGCGGGGAGATCGGCGGCCTCGCGCGCCGCGCCATCACGGCGGATGGCGGCGCTTCGGCCTTCACCAGCCTCTACGCCAACCCGCCGGAGGCGCCGGCCTACGACATCCTCACCATCCAGACCCAGATCGTGGATTGAGGTCGGCAGCGGCCGCGCTATCCTCGCCGGGACCTTGAGCCGGACGGGCGTGCGCCCGCCGGAATCGGGCCAGCTTGGAGAGCCCCATGACGCGCCGCACGGCCCTGCTCCTCGCTTCGGTGGCACTTGCCGTGGTTCTGGCGCTGCCGGCTTCGCTCCGGCCCGCAGGAGCCGGCGAGACGGCTCAGGCGTCCGACGCCGCTGCGATCCGCTCCCGCCTCACGGGCTGGGCCGAGGCCTTCAATGCGGGGGATGCCTCCCGCGTCTGCGACCTCTTCGCCGACGACCTGCAATCGGACGTGGAAACCGCCCCGGTGGGCGACAAGGCCTCGGTCTGCGCCCGCCTGAAGACGGCGCTGGCAAAGCCGGATCGGCGGCTCACCTACACGGTGGCGATCCACGACATTCTGGTTTCGGGCGACATGGCCGCCGTGCGCCTCACCTGGACCTCCACGCTGAGCACGGCGGGCAAGAACGCGGCGGGTGAGAGCGAGAGCTGGGCGGAGCAGGGGCTGGACGTCTTCCGCCGCGATCCGGACGGCGCCTGGCGCATCGTCCGCTACATGGCCTACGGGACGCGGTGAGGCCGGAAATCTGGGTGGGGGATTGGGTGCAGGGGAGCTTGGCAGGGGCGCCGGGCGGTCGTGGCCATCCGCACGCGCCAGCCCGTCGCACAAGGGCGCGCCAGCCTATTCGGCGGCTTCCTTCGGCGGCTTGCGCCGGCTTTTCGCGGGAATGACGAGATCGAACTCGGCGAGTTCCTCGTCGGTGGGAAGGGCGCTGTCCGGATCGGACTTTGCAGCGGCGATGATTTCCTCGTCCGACATGGCGCGGAGCTTCTCCCAGTCGACCTCCTTGATCGCCCGGTCAGCTTCCTCCAATTGCTTCTTGGTAGGCACGCCGCTCGCTCCGCTTCGCCATTCTCAGGGATATGGGGCGCCGTTTTCCGCTCCGCCATGTCCACACACACAGTAGCACATCTTCGCCAACGGCAGCGATGGTCTCGAAGCGAAGCTCGGTCTGCGGCGGCTTGATCGATTGCCGGTCGAGGCGTGGCCTCCCGTCGAACAGGCGGCCCGCAATGGACAGCGGCAAACCGTGTTTCACACGGTTTGCCGCGTCCTTGCCGTCATCCCATTCGAGGTCGTCGGTCTCGCCCATGATCAATACCTGTCGGCTGATTCGGGTAAACTTACACCGAAATGGCCGAACCGGCAGGACAGCACAAAGTAAATCTAAACGTTGTGCCTTCAAAGACATAGGAAGGCACAACGCAGGAGGTCACCCGATCTGCCGGCTGACGATGACTCTCGTTGCGACCCTCAGTTCTTGGTCTTGTCCACGAGGGCCTTGGCCTTGATCCAGGGCATCATGGCGCGCAGCTTCTCGCCCACTTCCTCGATGGGGTGGGCGTTGGCGCGGGCGCGGGTGGCCTTGAAGGAGGCCTGGTTCACCTTGTTCTCCAGCATCCAGTCGCGGGTGAACTTGCCGGTCTGGATGTCGGTGAGCACGCGCTTCATCTCCGCCTTGGTCTCGGGCGTGATGATGCGGGGGCCGGTGACGTATTCGCCATACTCGGCGGTGTTGGAGATGGAATAGTTCATGTTGGCGATGCCGCCCTCATAGATGAGGTCGACGATGAGCTTCACCTCGTGCAGACACTCGAAATAGGCCATCTCCGGGGCGTAGCCGGCTTCCACCAGGGTCTCGAAGCCGGCGCGGATCAGCTCCACGAGGCCGCCGCAAAGCACCACCTGCTCGCCGAACAGGTCGGTCTCGCACTCTTCCTTGAAGGTGGTCTCGATGACGCCGGCGCGGCCGCCGCCGATGGCGGAAGCGTAGGACAGGCCGAGGTCATGGGCATTGCCCGAGGCATCCTGGGCGATGGCGATGAGGGTCGGCACGCCGCCGCCGCGCTGGTATTCGGAGCGCACGGTGTGGCCGGGGCCCTTGGGGGCCACCATCAGCACGTCGAGGTCGGGGCGCGGCTCGATGAGGTTGAAGTGCACGTTGAGGCCGTGGGCGAACAGCAGCGCCGCGCCGTGCTTCATGTTGTCGGCGAGGCTCTCGCGATAGATGTCGCCCTGCAGCTCGTCGGGGGTGAGCATCATCACCACGTCGGCCCACTTGGCGGCGTCGGCGGGGCTCATCACCTTGAAGCCCTCGGCCTCGGCCTTCTTGGCGGTGGCGGAGCCGGGACGCAGGGCGACCACGACGTCCTTCACGCCCGAATCGCGCATGTTGAGCGCATGGGCATGGCCCTGGCTGCCATAGCCGACGACGGCGACCTTCTTGCCCTTGATCAGGTTCAGGTCGGCGTCGCGATCGTAGTAAACGCGCATGGTTTTCTCCTTATGGCGTTGTCTTCAATGTCGGTTTGATCCGCGCCGGGCGTCCCTTTGCACCGGATCGCGGGAAATGGGAACAGCCGTTCGCGCCGGAGGGCCGCTTTCCGCCCTGCCCCGGCGCGAGGCGCTGCCTCAGGTAATGACCGATTTCACAGGCTGCGTTACATGGCCTCCGGCCCGCGGGAGATGGCGACCACGCCGGTGCGCGCCACTTCCACCAGCCCCAGGGGCTCCATGAGCCAGGCGAACTGGTCGATCTTGTCGGACTTGCCGGTGATCTCGAACACGAAGCTCTCGCGGGTGGCGTCGATGACGCGGGCGCGGAACGCCTCGGCGAGCCGCAGCGCCTCGCCGCGGGCCTCGCCCAGCCCGCGCACCTTGACCATGGCCAGCTCCCGCTCCAGCGCGGTGCCCTCGACGGTGAGGTCGCGCACCTTGTGCACCGGCACCAGCCGGTCGAGCTGGTTCTTGATCTGCTCGATCACCATGGGGGTGCCGGTGGTGACGATGGTGATGCGCGACAGGCGCCCCTCGTGGCTCACCTCGGACACGGTGAGGCTGTCGATATTGTAGCCGCGGCCGGAGAACAGGCCGATGACGCGGGCAAGCACGCCCGGCTCGTTGTCCACCAGGACGGAGAGGGTGTGGCGCTCGATGGTCTCGGGGGATTGGGACATGGCGGGGCTCTGAAGGAAAGGTGTCGGCGGGATGCCCTCTCCCGCAGGGCGGGGAGGGCATCCCGCCGACACCTTTCCTTCAG
>NZ_JAIVFO010000068.1 GCF_029991245.1 Xanthobacter autotrophicus | reverse complement strand
GTCTTGCGGGCGGCGGAACGGGCGGCGGGGGGCAGGGTGGGGTCGGTGCTCTCGATGGGCGGGCAGTCCTCGACGATGAGGTCGAGGTCCCATTCCTTGGCGTAATGATCGCGGAAGGCATACATCTCCGCGAACTTGCGGTGGGTATCCACGTGCATGGCCGGGAACGGCAGGCGGCCGAAGAAGGCCTTCCGCGCCAGGTGGATCATCACGTTGGAATCCTTGCCCAGCGACCACAGGATGGCGATCTTGCGCAGCTGGGCGAAGGCCTCGCGGAAGATGAAGATGCTCTGCGCTTCCAGCGCATCGAGACGCGTCATGACGTCATTCCTTCGTGGCACCGCTGAAGGCGCCGGTCTGCCCCGGTCCGCGCCTGCCCGCTGAAGCGGGACACGCCGGCCCGGCGCCAATCCAAACCAGAACCGCCCCTCCCCGTCCGCCTTGACCACGCCCGGGCCGGGCGCCACAGACGGCGGGCGACTTTTAAATTCTACCAAACTGGTAGATTTTACATTGACGAGAGGCGGTTATTTTCATATTGCGCATTTTTGATCGGTAATTTAGCTTAAGACACACGTCAACTGGATTATTTAGCGCTCTCCCGTTGTGAGTTGGGAAATCGGGCGCGCGGAGCGGCTTTTCATGACCTCCCCCTTGCAGCGCAAGCTCAAGATCCACGGCCCCACGGTGGTGACCGCCAATCGCCTCGCGGACGGCGTTTCGGTGTGGCTCACCGCTGCCGGCGGCTGGAGCGAGACCATCGCCGAGGCCGCGGTGGGCACCACCAGCGACGAGGTCCTGCGCCTGCTCGACATCGCCCACGCGGACGAGAACACCGCGGTGGGCGCCTATTCGGCCAGTGCGACGCTGGCGGCCGACGGCACGCCGCAACCGGCCAATTTGCGCGAGCGCATCCGCGTTTCTGGCCCCACCATTTCCCTGCCCGGCGCCGCCTGAGATCCCTTAAGGGTCCCCGACGCCCAAGCGAGTAGGCCTCATGTACGTCTATGACGAGTTCGATCGCACCTTCCTTGAGGAGCGCGTCGCCGAGTTCCGCGACCAGGTGGCGCGCCGCCTGTCCGGTGAGCTGAACGAGGAGGAGTTCAAGCCGCTCCGCCTCATGAACGGCGTGTACCTGCAGCTCCACGCCTACATGCTGCGGGTGTGCATTCCCTACGGCACCCTCTCGTCGCAGCAGCTGCGCGCGCTCGGCGCCGTGGCCCGCAAGTACGACCGCGGCTACGGCCATTTCACCACGCGGCAGAACATCCAGTTCAACTGGATCAAGCTCAACGAGCTGCCGGACGCCATGGCGGACCTTGCCAAGGTGGGCATCCACGGCCTCCAGACCTCCGGCAACTGCATCCGCAACACCACCACCGACCCGTGGGCCGGCGCGGCGGCGGACGAGGTGGAGGACCCGCGCCTCTATGCGGAGGTGATCCGCCAGTGGTCCACCCTGCACCCGGAATTCACCTACCTGCCGCGCAAGTTCAAGATCGCCATCACGGCGGCCAGGCACGATCGCGCCGCCATCCGCGTGCACGACATCGGCCTGCGCCTCCACAAGCGCGACGGCGAGACCGGCTTCGAGGTGATGGTGGGCGGCGGGCTCGGCCGCTCACCCTTCATCGGCAAGACCATCAAGGACTTCCTGCCGAAGGAGCACCTGCTCTCCTATCTGGAGGCGGTGCTGCGCACCTATAATCTGGGCGGCCGGCGCGACAACATCTACAAGGCGCGCATCAAGATCCAGGTGCACGAGATGGGCGCCGAGGCCTTCGCGCAGAAGGTGGAGGCCGAATGGGCCGAGATCCGCGACGGCGCGCTCAAGCTCGACGAAGCCGCCCTCGACGCCATCCGCGACCGCTTCCAGATCCCGGACCTGGAGACGCTGGACGACCAGCCCGCGGAGCTGGCCCGCGCGCTCGCCACCGACGCCGCCTTCGCCCGCTGGCACGCCAATTCCGTGGCCCCGCACAAGACCAAGGGCCACGCCATCGTCACGCTCTCGCTGAAGCCCGTGGGCGCCCCGCCCGGCGACGCCACGGCGGACCAGATGGACGCCATCGCCGACCTCGCCGACCGGTATGCCTATGGCGAGATCCGCGTCGCCCACGAGCAGAACCTCACCTTCCCCTACGTGCGGCAGAAGGATCTGCCGGCGCTGTGGGCGAAGCTGAAGGAGATCGGCGTCGCCACCCCGAACGTGGGCCTCATCACCGACATCATCTCCTGCCCCGGCCTCGACTATTGCGCGCTGGCCAATACCCGCTCCATCCCCATCGCGCAGAAGCTCACCGAGCGCTTCGCCGACGAGGCGCGCATCGCCGACATCGGCCGGCTGCATGTGAATATTTCCGGCTGCATCAATGCCTGCGGCCACCACCATGTGGGCCACATCGGCATTCTGGGCGTGGAGAAGAAGGACGAGGAGTTCTTCCAGATCACGCTGGGCGGCAAGGGCAATTCCAAGGCCCGCATCGGCGAGCTGATCGGCCCCGCCGTTGCGGAAAGCGAGATCGTGGACGTGGTGGAAAGCCTCGTCGATACCTATCTCAATCTGCGCACCTCCCCCGCCGAGACCTTCGTCGCGGCGGTGGAGCGCCTGGGAATCGAGCCTTTCAAGGAGCGTGCCTATGCCCCTCGTTAAGACCGGGGCGCCCGCCGCCGACCTCTTCGTCGCCGTCGCCGACGGCGAGCCGCTGCCCGACGGGCCGGTGATCGTCTCGGCCGCGCGGCTGCTGGCCGACGGGCCGGCCGTCATCGCCCGCAACGGCGAGATCGGCGTCGCCTGGCCCAACGACAAGGATGTGGCCGAGCTTCAGCCTTTCCTGTCGCGGCTGTCGCTGATCAGCCTCGCCTTCCCCAAGTTCCGGGACGGGCGCGCCTACAGCCAGGCCCGGCTGCTGCGCGAGCGCTACGGCTACAAGGGTGAGCTGCGCGCCGTGGGCAACGTGCTGCGCGACCAGGTGCTGATGATGGTCCGCGCCGGCTTCGACGCCTTTGCCCTGGAGAAGGCGGCGGACGTGGAGGCCTTCGGCAAGGCGGTCGCCACCTATTCGGTCTTCTACCAGCCCACGGGCGACCAGCGCCCCACCGTGCGCGACGCCCGCACGGCGTCGGCGGCCACAGGGGGATAGGTCCCATGACAGCCAGCCCCAGCGCCAGCCTCTCTCCCCCACCGTTCGACCAGCCTGCGCCAGGCGCCCCCTTGGGTGCAGGATCCGGCTTCGACGTGGCGGCGCTCGATGAAAAGCTCAGGTCGGCCGCGCCGCTGGAGGTCATCGCGGCGGGGCTCGCCGCCTTTCCGGGCCGCATCGCCGCCGTGTCGTCCTTCGGGACGGAATCGGCGGTGCTGCTGCACATGATCGCGCAGGTGGACACGGCGACGCCGGTGCTCTTCCTCGATACCGGCCACCTGTTCGAGGAGACGCTGGCCTATCGCGACACCCTCATCGCGCGCCTCGGGCTGACGCAGGTCCTCACCTTCTCCCCGGACCCGGTGGCGCTCGCCGCGCGCGATCCCGAGAAGGCCCTGTGGGCGGATGATCCGGATGCCTGCTGCGGCCTGCGCAAGGTGGAGCCGCTGGCCCGGGCGCTCGGCCCCTATGCGGCCTGGATCAACGGCCGCAAGCGCTACCAGGCGTCGACCCGCGCCGACATTCCCTTCGTGGAAGAGGACGGCGCGCGGGTGAAGTTCAACCCGCTGGCGGCGCTCGGTCGCGACGACCTCCTCGCCTACATGGATGCCCACGCCCTGCCGCGGCACCCCATGGAGAAGTTCGGCTTTCCCTCCATCGGCTGCATGCCCTGCACCTCACGGGTGAAGCCGGGGGAGGACCCGCGCGCCGGCCGCTGGCGCGGAAAATCCAAGACCGAATGCGGTATCCATGTTGGCGATGGGAAATAATTTAATTCCATCGAATTTGTGATAAAAGGTGTTGACCCTTCGCGAGGCCAGTGCCATCGTTTGTTTTATCGAACAAACGATCCATTTGACGGATAAACTTCGCTGGAGGTTCCCATGTCGTCTCGCCGCTCGTTCTTGCGCAGATCCCTCGGCGCCGTGGCGGCGCTGACCCTTTCGGCCGGCGCGGCCGTCGCCGCCGACACCACGCTGCTCAACGTGTCCTACGACCCCACCCGCGAGCTGTATGTGGAAGTGAACAAGGCCTTCTCGGCCGAATGGCTGAAGGCCCATCCCGGCGACACGCTGAAGATCAACCAGTCCCATGGCGGCTCGGGCAAGCAGGCGCGCTCGGTCATCGACGGGCTCGAGGCAGACGTGGTGACGCTGGCCCTCGCCTACGACATCGACGCCATCGCCGAGCGCGGCCAGCTGGCCGCCGACTGGCAGAAGCGCCTGCCGGACAATGCGGCGCCCTACACCTCCACCATCGTGTTCCTGGTGCGCAAGGGCAATCCCAAGGGCATCAAGGACTGGGACGACCTGGTGAAGCCCGGCATCAAGATCGTCACGCCCAATCCGAAGACCTCCGGCGGCGCCCGCTGGAACTATCTCGCCGCCTGGGGCTATTCGCTCAAGAAGAGCGGCGGCGACGAGGCCAAGGCCAAGGAGTTCGTGAAGGCGCTGTTCAAGAATGCCCCGGTGCTCGACACCGGCGCCCGCGGCTCCACCGTCACCTTCGTGGAGCGCGGCATCGGCGACGTGCTGATCGCCTGGGAGAACGAGGCCTATCTCTCGGTCAACGAGCTGGGTCCCGACAAGTTCGATATTATCACCCCCTCCCTGTCCATCCTGGCCGAGCCGCCGGTGGCGGTGGTGGACAAGGTGGTGGACAAGAAGGGCACCCGCGCCACCGCCGAGGCCTATCTGAAGTTCCTGTACACGCCCCAGGGCCAGGAAATCGCCGCCAAGCACTATTACCGTCCCCGCAACGAGACGGTGGCGGCCAGGTTCAAGGACAAGTTCGCCCCGGTGGAGCTGTTCACCATCGACCAGGTGTTCGGCGGCTGGCAGAAGGCGCAGAAGACCCACTTCGCCGACGGCGGCGTGTTCGACCAGATCACCGGCAACTGAGCCTTCATCACCGCGGCCGTCGCCCCTCCCGGCGGCGGCCGTTGCCCCGGGAACCGAGACGCGATCTCTGCCAGAGCCTATAATTCCTCATGAGCGCCTCTCCGTCCCGCATCGCCTTCCGGCAGCAGAGCGTCATCCCCGGCTTCGGCCTCACCATGGGGCTGACGCTGACCTGGCTTGGCCTCATCGTTCTGCTGCCCCTGTCGGCCCTGTTCATCAAGACCAGCGAACTCACCCTCGATCGCTTCATCGCCATCATCACCGCCGCGCGCACCCTGCATGCGTTGCAGGTGTCGTTCGGGCTGGCGCTGGTGGCGGCGCTGGTGAACGTGGTGTTCGGCGCCATCGTGGTGTGGGTGCTGGTGCGCTACGACTTCCCCTTCAAGAAGGTGGCGGACGCGCTCATCGACATCCCCTTCGCCCTGCCCACCGCCGTGGCGGGCATCGCGCTCACCGCGCTCTATGCCGAGAACGGATGGATCGGCTCCCTGCTGGCGCCGCTCGGGATCCAGGTGTCGTTCACGCCGCTCGGCATCGTGGTGGCCCTGGTCTTCATCGGCCTGCCGTTCGTGGTGCGCACCGTGCAGCCCGTGCTGGCAGACCTCGACCAGGAACTGGAGGAGGCCGCCGCCAGCCTCGGCGCGACCCGTGTCCAGACGCTCGTCAAGGTGGTGCTGCCGTCCATCTGGCCGGCGCTGCTCACGGGCTTCGCCCTCGCCTTCGCCCGGGCGGTGGGCGAATACGGCTCCGTCATCTTCATCGCCGGCAACCTGCCGGGCGTGTCGGAGATCGCGCCGCTCCTCATCGTGATCCGGCTGGAGGAGTTCCGCTATGCGGACGCCACCGCCATCGCCACCGTGATGCTGGTGGCCTCCTTCCTGCTCCTGCTCATCATCAACCGCCTGCAGCGCTGGGCGGAGCTGCGGGGGGGACGCAACGCATGAGCGCGCTCGACCACCCCGCCCAGACCACGATCCACGGTGCCAGCGAGGGCCTGCCCCCGGCGCTGGCGCAATCCCACACCTATGCCCATCACGGCGGACGGCCGGTGCGCACCGAACCGCGCGCCGTGCGCATCGCCCTCATCCTGGTGGCGCTGGCCTTTCTCGGGCTATTCATCGGCCTGCCCCTGGTGAGCGTGTTCTACGAGGCGCTCCGGCGCGGCTGGGCGGCCTATGTGGCGGCCATCATCGAGCCCGACGCCCTCGCCGCCATCCGCCTCACCCTGATCGTGGCGGCGATCTCGGTGACGGCGAACCTGCTGTTCGGGCTGGTGGCCTCCTGGGCCATCGCCAAGTTCGAGTTTCCGGGCAAGAGCCTGCTCATCACCCTCATCGACCTGCCCTTCTCCGTCTCCCCGGTGGTGGCCGGCCTCATCTACGTGCTGCTGTTCGGCTCCCAGGGCCTGTTCGCCGCCTATCTTCAGGCGTGGGACATCAAGATCATCTTCGCCCTGCCGGGCATCGTGCTCGCCACCATCTTCGTCACCTTCCCGTTCGTGGCGCGCGAGCTGATCCCGCTGATGCAGGAGCAGGGCACCTCGGAGGAAGAGGCGGCCATCTCGCTCGGGGCGTCGGGCCTGTCCACCTTCTTCCGCGTCACCCTGCCCAATGTGAAATGGGCGCTGCTTTATGGCGTACTGCTGTGCAACGCCCGCGCCATGGGCGAATTCGGCGCGGTCTCGGTGGTGTCCGGCCATGTGCGCGGCCTCACCAACACCATGCCGCTGCATATCGAGATCCTTTATAACGAGTACCAGTTCGTTGCCTCCTTCGCGGTGGCGTCGCTGCTGGCGCTGCTGGCGCTGGTGACGCTCATCGCCAAGACCGTCCTGGAACACCGCCTCGCCGAGGAAGACAGATGACCATCGACGTGGTTGGCGTCACCAAGCGCTTCAAGACCTTCACCGCCCTCGACCATGTGAACCTCACCATCCATTCGGGCGAGCTGGTGGCCCTGCTCGGCCCCTCCGGCTCCGGCAAGACCACGCTGCTGCGCATCATCGCCGGGCTCGAATGGCCCGATACGGGCGAGGTGCGCTTCGACGGCGAGGACGCGCTGACGCGTTCCGTGCGCGAGCGCAACGTGGGCTTCGTGTTCCAGCATTATGCCCTGTTCCGGCACATGAACGTGTTCGAGAACGTGGCCTTCGGCCTGCGCGTGCGCCGCGGCGCCGACAAGCTGCCGGAAGCCGCCATCCGCGAGAAGGTCAACGAGCTGCTCTCCCTGGTGCAGATCGACTGGCTGGCCGAGCGCTATCCCGCCCAGCTGTCCGGCGGCCAGCGCCAGCGCGTGGCGCTGGCCCGCGCGCTGGCCATCTCGCCGCGCGTGCTGCTGCTGGATGAGCCCTTCGGTGCCCTCGACGCCAAGGTGCGCAAGGAGCTGCGGCGTTGGCTGCGCCACCTGCACGAGGAACTGCCGGTCACGTCCGTTCTGGTCACCCACGACCAGGAGGAGGCGCTGGAACTTGCCGATCGGGTGGTGGTGATGGGCCACGGCAGGATCGAGCAGGTGGGCTCCCCCGCCGAGGTCTATGACAATCCCGCCACCGCCTTCGTGCACGACTTCATCGGCGAGACCATCGCCCTGCCCGGCGAGGTGCGCGGCGGCGCGCTCTATTTCGGCAGCCACGCGCTGGGCCTCGACCCGCAGGGCGTGGCCGACGGGCCGGCGCGCATCCTTGCCCGCCCCCATGACGTGGACCTCGCCGATCCGGGCACCACGCCCTTCGCCGGCAAGGTGCTGGCCGTGCGCACCTTCGGCCCCACCCGCCGTGCGGATGTGGAGCTGACCAGCACCGGCGGACCCGTGGTGGTGGAAGCGGCGGTGCCCCACGGCCAGACGCTGGAGCCGGGCACAAAGGTGGGCCTGCTGCCCCGCCGCTACAAGGTGTTCCCGCAGCCGGCGCGCTGAGGCGGGGCCGGAGCCGCGCGACGATTTTTCGCCATGGGCGTATGGTGAGAATGCCTCAGGCCATCCGTCCCGGAGGCCTGAAGGGAGAAAGCCCGTGCCCCCGTTCGTCATCGTCGCGCTGGGTGCCCTCGGCGCCGCCGCTCTGGTCAAGGTGATTGCCGCCGAGACGCGTCGAATCAACGCGGCGCTCGATCGCCACCGCGCGTCCGACACGGGTGAGATGAAGACCGTGCCGCTGGAGCGCGATCCCGTCACCGGCGACTACCGGCCCAAGCAAGGCTGAAGCCCAAAAACGGAAAGGCCCAAGCCAGGCTGAACAAGCCAAGCGGAACAAGCCAGGCGGAACAAGACGCCTTGAGCGAGCCCGCCGCCGGGCGACGGTGAAGACCGCGCCCGTTGGCATCAGGCCCTCACGGCGCCTGAGCGATACCTTCTCGACATAGGTCGAACACCGGGGCCGTTGAAATCAATCGCGGGCGGGCGCGCAGGCTGCCGCCGGCCGGCAACCGGGTGCAGCGGCGCCCAGGCCTGGAGCGTCGGCGGCGCGGCGCGCGGCCCGGCTCTTCTCGTGCTCGCGATGCACCGCATAAAGCCCCGCGCCCACCACCAGCACCATGCCCACCGTGGTCCAGGCATCCGGCAGGTCGCCGAAGACGAAATAGCCCGACACCAGCGCCCCGAACACCAGCAGGTAGCGCAGGGGCGAGACCGAGGCCACCGGTGCGTTGCGGAAGGCGAAGACGAGGCACAGGGTGCCGCCGGCAAACGCCACGCCCGAGGCGACGATATAGGCCATGACCGTCACCGACGGCAGCTTCCAGCTCTCCCAGGCCATGAACACCGCAGCGGTGGCGCACAGCACCAGCGTGCCGGAAAAGCCCACCACGGTGCCCGGAATCTCCCGGCCGATGCCGCGGGTCGACACGTCCCGGATCGCACCGAAGAGGGCGGCGAGCAACGGCAGGATGGCGATGGCCTCGAAGGTGGAGGGGTCCGGCCGGGTCACGATCACCGCGCCGCAGAAGCCGACCACGATGGCGCACCAGCTGCGCCAACCGACCTTCTCGCCCAGCATGGGCACCGCCAGCGCCGTGGTGATGAGCGGCGTCGCCATATAGATCGTCGTGGACGACGCGATGGCCATCACCGACAGCGCCGCCACATAGACGAAGGTGGTCAGCGTATCGAGCATGGAGCGCGTCACCACCCGGGGGTGGAAGGCATAGCGCAGGGCCGGCAGATCCCCGGCCCGCACGATCAGCACGAACAGCACGATGCCGGCCAGGAACGAGCGCAGGCCCAGCGCCTCCCCGAGCGGGATCTCGCGGATGGAGAGCTTGAGGAAGGTATCGTTGGTGACGAAGAGCGCCATGGACAGGGCCATGGCGACCAGCCCCTTCACCGTGGCCGACATGGCGCCGGAAGAGGGCACCGCCGGCTTGGCCGATTGAGGAAGGCGGCTCATGCCGTGCACTCCGCCGGACAGCCGGCGAAGGAGAAGACGGACAGTGCGGCAATGACGCTGTCACCGACGCGCAGGCGCACGGCGGCCCGGGGCAGGCTCACGATCGACCTCTTGGGGTTTGCTCCCACGGCGCGAACGTCCTGTCCGCACCTCATCGATTAGGTGAACCAGATGTAGCTGATTTCAGGTAAACTCGGCCGTGCGGAATCCCGATGGCTCCCGCACGAGCCCTTCGCGCGCCGCATGCCGCCGCCACCTCATCGCCGCATTTCACGCTCGCGCCGACGCCGGACGTTAGCGGGAAACCTCCCGGTTCGGCTCGAAGACGGCGCGGTGGCAGCGGGCGCGCATCAGCCGCCGGTGGTGCTCATGTGCCGGCTGACCGCCGGCTGGCGGGTGCGGCGGTCGATGACGAAATCGTGGCCCTTGGGCTTGCGGAAGATCGCCTCGTCGATGGCCCGCTGCAGCAGGCCGTCGTCCTTCGAGGCCCGCAGCGGCGCGCGCAGGTCCGCCGCATCGTCCTGGCCGAGGCACATGTAGAGCGTGCCGGTGCAGGTGACCCGCACCCGGTTGCAGCCCTCGCAGAAATTGTGGGTCATGGGGGTGATGAAGCCGAGGCGCCCACCGGTCTCCTTCACCTCCACGTAGCGGGCCGGCCCGCCGGTGCGATAATCAATATCGGTGAGGGTGAAGCGCTCTTGAAGCCGCGCGCGCACGTCGGAGAGCGGCAGATACTGGTCCACCCGCTCCTCGCCGACCTCGCCCAGCGGCATCACCTCGATGAGGGAGAGGTCGTGCCCCTCCCCGTGCGCCCATTCCATCATGGACGCGATCTCGTGCTCGTTCACGTCCTTGAGCGCGACCGCGTTGATCTTCACCTTGAGCCCGGCCGCGCTGGCAGCCTTCACGCCCTCCAGCACCTTGGACAATTCGCCCCAGCGGGTGATGGCGCGGAACTTTGCCACGTCCAAAGTGTCGATGGACACATTGATGCGCTTGACCCCGCAGGCGGCGAGGTCCGCCGCGTGGCGGGCGAGCTGGGAGCCGTTGGTGGTCAGCGTCAGCTCTTCCAGCTGTCCGGTCTCCATGTGGCGGGACAGGCTGCGGAACAGGGTCATCACATCCCGGCGCACCAAAGGCTCGCCGCCGGTGAGGCGTAGCTTCCTCACCCCGCGCTGCACGAAGGCGCTGCACAGGCGGTCCAGCTCTTCCAGGCTGAGCAGGTCCTGCTTGGGCAGGAAGGTCATGTGCTCGGCCATGCAATAGACGCAGCGGAAATCGCAGCGGTCGGTCACGGAGACGCGCAGGTAGGTGACCGCGCGGCCGAACGTATCCACCAGCGGACCGGCCTGAGCCGCCGCCACGCTTGGCCTGTCGATCAGATCCCACGGCACATCACTCACGAGACCACTCCCACATCCACCCTGCGCCGCTTCTCCCGCCGGCTTCCTGCCGATCTCGAAGGCCCGCCGTTGCCAACCCGCGATGTTTCCAAAGGGGCTGCGGCAGTGCGCGGACTTCGACGCACGCTCTATATATCGTATGCAAGCAACCCATGGATAGGGTCGGGGCCGGTACACATTCCGGTGTGGCAGCGCCCGAACGTGCGATTGGAGAATGAAATGCCCACAGCGACTGCCCCCGCCGCGGCATGGCCCACCGAGCTGCGCGTGGTGAACGAGCGGCACGCCCTCGCGGTCACCTTCGATGATGGCCGCAGCTTCACCTTGCCGGCGGAATATCTGCGCGTGGAAAGCCCATCCGCCGAGGTGCAGGGCCACAATCCGGACGAGAAGATCCTCGTCGCCGGCAAGCGCAACGTGCGCATCGCCCAGGTGGAGCCGGTGGGCAATTACGCCGTGCGGCTCATCTTCGACGACGGCCACTCCACCGGCCTCTACACCTGGCCGCTGCTCCACGCCTACGGGGTCGAGCAGGAGGAGAAATTCGGCGCCTATCTCAAGGCGCTGGAGGATAACGGCCTGTCGCGCGGGTAAACCCGGTGAGACAAGGGGCGGCGGGAAAAGGGGGCCATTGGCCCCCCTGCCCTCACTTCACCCGTTCGAGGACGGAGACGTAGTTGGCCACGGCGGCGCCGCCCATGTTGAAAATGCCGGCCATCTTCGCGTCCACGATCTGCATGTCGCCGGCCTCGCCCATGAGCTGCATGGCGCAGAGCACGTGCATGGACACGCCGGTGGCGCCGATGGGATGGCCCTTGGACTTGAGGCCACCCGAGGCGTTCACCGGCAGCTTGCCGGTCTTCTCGGTGATGCCTTCGCGCACCACCTTGTAGCCTTCGCCGGGCTTGGCGAGGCCCATGGCCTCATATTCGATCAGCTCGGCGATGGTGAAGCAGTCATGGGTCTCCACCAGGTCGAGGTCATCGAGGCTGATGCCGCCCTGCTCCAGCGCCTTCACCCAGGCGCGCCGGGCGCCCTCGAAGGCGATGGGATCGCGCCGCGACAAGGGCAGGATATCGTTGGCGTGGGCGCGGGCGCGGAAGGCGACGGCGCGCTGCAGGGTCTGCGCCACGTCGGGCGAGGCGATCACCAGCGCCGCGGCGCCGTCCGACACCAGCGAGCAGTCGGTGCGCCGCAGCGGCCCGGCCACATAGGGGTTCTTCTCGGAAATGGTGTTGCAGAACTCGAAGCCGAAATCCTTGCGCATCTGGGCGTAGGGATTGGAAACACCGTTCTTGTGGTTCTTGGCGGCGATGCGCGCCAGCTCCTCGGAGCGGTCGCCGTAGCGCTGGAAATAGGCCTGCGCGATGCGCCCGAACACCCCGGCGAAGCCGCCGTCGATGTCCGCCTCTTCCTTGCGGTAGGAGGCGTTCAGCAGGATGTCGCCCACCTCGGCGGTGGGCTTGGCGGTCATCTTCTCCGCGCCCACCACGAGGGCGATGCGGCCCTGCCCGCTCTCGATATAGTTGAGCGCCGAATGGATCGCGGCCGATCCGGTGGCGCAGGCATTCTCCACCCGCACCGCCGGGGTGTGGGCCAGCTCCGGCACGCTCAAAGCCGGCATGGCGCCCTGGAAATCCTGCTTCTGGAAGCCGGCGTTGAACACGCCCACATGGATGGAATCCACATCCGAGGGGGCAAGGCCCGCATGCTCGATGGCGGCGCCGGCGACCCGGCCCATCAGCGCCTCGGTGTCGGCATCCTCGAGCTTGCCGAAGGGCGAATGGGCCCAGCCCACGATGGCGGCCTTGGTCTCCAAATCTCCTGCAGGCATGTCGTTCTCCCGGCGGCGTGACGCCGCATTGGTGTTGGCCAAAGTTGGTCCTGGCTCAGATAGGCGTGCGGCGAGCCTTATGACAGGCCGGCGATGAAGCCGTCCGGCATCACGAAAATCTGTTCGGCGGCAGGGGCCGAGGGCAGGCCCGGCATGGTCATGATGTCGCCCGCCAGCGCCACCACGAAGCCGGCGCCGGCGGACAGGCGCACCTCGCGCACCGGCAGCACATGGCCTTCCGGGGCGTTGCGCGCCGCCGGATCGGCGGAGAAGGAATATTGCGTCTTCGCCATGCACACCGGCAGGTCGCCGAAGCCGGCGATCTCGAACTCGTGCAGCTTGCGGGCGGCGGCGGGGGCGATGTCCACCCGGGCGGCGCGGTAGATCTCGCGGGCGATGGTCTCGATCTTCCGGGTGAGCGGCAACTGATCGGGATAGAGGGTGCGGAAGGTGGAGGGGCGGCCCACCAGTTCCAGCACCTCGCGGGCCAGGTCTTCCGCCCCGGCCCCGCCCCTGGCCCAGTGGCCGCAGACATGGACGGCCACGCCGAGCGGCGCCAAAGCAGCGCGCACGGCCTCGGTCTCCTCCCGCGTGTCGGAGGTGAAATGGTTCAGCGCCACCACCACCGGCAGGCCGAACTTCTCCAGATTTTCCACGTGGCGCTTGAGGTTGGCGCAGCCGCGCGTGACCGCATGCACGTCCGGCGTGCCCAGTTCCTTGAGCGAGACGCCGCCGTGCATCTTCAGCGCCCGCACGGTCGCCACCACCACGGCGGCGGAGGGGGCAAGGCCCGCCTGCCGGCACTTGATGTCGAGGAACTTCTCCGCCCCCAGATCGGCGCCGAAGCCGGCCTCGGTCACCACCACGTCGGCGAGGCCGAGCGCCGTCTTGGTGGCCATCACCGAATTGCAGCCATGGGCGATGTTGGCGAACGGGCCGCCATGGACGAAGGCGGGAGTGCCCTCCATGGTCTGCACCAGGTTCGGCTGGAAGGCGTCGCGCAGCAGCGCCACCATGGCGCCGACGCCGCCCAGTTCCTCCGCGCGCACCAGCCGGCGCCCGCGGGTCTGGCCGACGACCATGCAGGACAGCCGCTCCTCCAGGTCCGCAAGATCGGCGGCGAGGCACAGGATGGCCATGATCTCGCTGGCCACCGTGATGTCGAAGCCGTCCTCGCGGGGGAAGCCGTTGCCCGGACCGCCGAGGCCCACCGTGACGTGGCGCAGCGCCCGGTCGTTGAGGTCCATCACCCGCCGCCAGCTGATGCGCCGGGCGTCGAGGTCGAGGCCGTTGCCCCAGTGGATGTGATTGTCGATCAGCGCCGACAGCAGGTTATGCGCGGCGGTGATGGCGTGGAGGTCGCCGGTGAAATGCAGGTTGATGTCCTGCATGGGGATGATCTGCGCCCGTCCGCCGCCGGTGGCGCCGCCCTTGGCGCCGAACACCGGGCCGAGGGAGGGTTCGCGCAGGCATACGGCGGCCCTGGTGCCGAGCCGTGCCAATGCGTCGCCGAGGCCGATGGTTGTGGTGGTCTTGCCCTCCCCCGCCGGGGTCGGGTTGATGGCGGTGACGAGCACCAGATGCCCGCGCGGCCGCGTCTCGATCCCGGCGATGAAGTCGAGCGCCACCTTGGCCTTGTAGGGCCCGTAGCGGTAGAGCGCGTCCGCCGGGATCCCCAGGGCGTCCGCCACCTCGGCGATGGGCCGGGGCGTCACGCTGGCGGCGATGGCGGCGTCGGAGGAGGGATCGAGCGGGCGGGCGGTTCTCTCGTGCATGCATCAGTCCCCGGGCGGCGGCGACCCTATCGGGTCCCGCCGCGCGAGGAAAGCACGGGCGCGGCAAAAATGCTTTGCCCGAACCTGAGGGTCAGGACGGCCGCGGCCACGGCGGCCGCGACGCCGCGCCCGTCCGCCTCAGCCGCCCTTCTGGGTGTCCTCGGCCTTGCGCACGGGGGCCGGCTGGTCCACCGCGTCGAGGCCCTTGTCGATCTTCTGAACGATCTTGGTCATGTCGTCCGGCTCGGGCTTCAGGTCGCGGGCGTGGGCCCACTGGAAGCCGGCCTCCAGCTTGCGACCCACCTTCCAGTAGGCGTCGCCGAGATGGTCGTTGATGACCGGATCCTGGGGCATCAGTTCGATGGCGCGCTCCAGTTCCACCACCGCCTCGTCGTAGCGGCCGAGCCGGTAATAGGCCCAGCCCAGGCTGTCCACGATGGGGCCGTCGTCGGGCCGCAGCTTCGCCGCCTTGCGGATCATCTCGACACCCTGGTCGAGGTTGATGCCCTGGTCCACCCAGCTGTAGCCCAGATAATTGAGCACATGGGGCTGGTCCGGGTTCAGCTCCAGCGCCTTCTTCAGGTCGGCTTCGGCCGCCGGCCAGTTCTTCGAGCGCTCATTGCAGATGCCGCGGAAATAGAACAGCGCCCAATTGCCCTTCTTCGGCTCGGGAATGAGCGCGATGGCCTTGGAATAGGTGGCAGCGCAGTCGGAGAACATCTTGCGCGCCTGCTGGATCTTGCCCAGCGCGACGATGGCCTCGATGTCCTTGGGATCGGCGGCGATCATCTTGTCCAGATGGGCGCGCGCATCGTTGAACTTGTCGGCGGCGTCGAGATTGACCGCGAGCTGGACCTCGGCGTTGCGCTTCAGCGGCGAGGTGTCGGGCACGCTCTCGTAGACCTCGATGGCCTTGGCCGGCTGCTTCAGCTGCTCGTAGAGATCGGCCAGGGTCAGGCTGGCGAAGGGGTGCTCGGGATAGAGCCAGATGGCGAGCTGGAGATAGACAAGGGCGAGATCCTCGCCGCCCTGCCGGCCCACGGTGGAGCCGAGGCCGTAGAGCACCTCGGAGGAGCCCTCCTGCGCGGTCTTGACCAGCGGCGGCAGGGTCTTGCCCGCCTTCAGCTCCTTGATGGCGGCCAGCACCACCGGATGGTTCGGCAGCTGCCTGTCGAAGCTGGCATAGGCGGCCAGCGCCGCATCGATGCTCTCGTTGCGCGAGGCCCAGCGGGCATAGGCATCAATGGCGCGCAGCGAGCCGGGATCGATCTTCATCGCCTGCTCAAGGCGCTTGCCCGCCTCCTTCTTCTGCCCGGCGGCATCGAGCATGAGGCCGGCATGCAGCTCCTTCAGGGGCACGTACCAGTCGGGGCCTTCCAGGCGGTCGATCAGTTCCACCGCGCCCTTGGTGTTGCCGGAGCCGTAGAAGGTCCAGGCGGCCAGCAGCGTGGCCGTGAGATCGCCGATGGGGCCGCGCACGGAGAGGGCGAGGTTGGTGCGGGCGGTCTGGTAATGGGCCTTCTTGATGGCGCGCACGGACAGCGCGAGGCGGGCGATGCGGTGGGTGCGGTCCGCCTTCACCATCCGGTCGGCCAGCTTCATGGCGTCGTCGATTTCGCCGTCCATGAGCATGGCGAAGAAGGTGCGCTCGACGATCTCGTCATTGCGCGCATCGAGCTTCATCAGGTTGCGCAGGTAGGTCACCGCCGCATCCGAATCACGCTCGGAACTGGCGAGCCGCGCGGCGAGATAATTGCCGGCCAGCGAGGTGTCGACATCGGGAACCGCTTCGGCGCGGGCCGGGCTCGCCGCGAGATGGAGCACCGCAGCAAAGCCGGCCGCGAGGGCCACGGAGAAGAAGGGGCGTGCAGTCGTCACCGATCGTATGTCCTGAAAATGCCGTCCCTGCCGGTTGAGCGCCAGAGATACTGGTGAAGGATCCAAGCGGGGCGAGATGGCGGGAGGATGGCGGCTTTCCTGTGACACCGCAAGTTACGTGCGCGTAATGCCACGGGGTCGGCACCCCAGGGTGGTGGTGCGGTGCGGAAAATCCGCCCGCACGCAGGCGTGACGGTCCCACCCGATCTGGTATAAGCCCGGCCCATGGAACTGATGCGCGCGCGCGCCCCGGCGAAGATCAACCTGACGTTGCGCATCGAAGGCCGGCGCACCGACGGTTTTCACGATCTCGCGAGCTTGGTGGCCTTTGCCGGTGCCGGCGATCTCGTCTTCCTTCATCCCGACCGCCCGTTGGCGCTGGACGTGTCCGGCCCCACCGCCGCCGCCGCCGGCCCGGACGACGACAATCTGGTGCTGCGCGCCGCCCGTGCCTTTGCGGAACGGGTGCCCGGCGCGCGACTCGGCCGCTTCGTGCTGGAAAAGCGGCTGCCGGTGGCGGCAGGCCTGGGCGGCGGCTCGTCCGATGCTGCGGCGGCGCTGCGGCTGCTGGCCGGCCTCAACGGCCTGGCGCCCGAGGATCCGCGCCTGTTTGCCGCCGCCCGCGCCACCGGATCCGACGTGCCGGTGTGCCTTGATCCGCGGGCGCGGCTGATGCGCGGCGTCGGCGACCGTCTCTCCGCCCCGCTGGCCCTGCCGGCCTTGTCGGCGGTGCTGGTGAATTGCCGCGTCGCCGTGCCCACCGCCGGCGTGTTCCGGGCGCTGGGCCTTCAGCCGGGCGCCGCTCTGCCCGGCCCCACACATCCGGACGGCCTGCCGGACGCGACGATGGGGAATGCGGTCGCCCTGCGGACATTTCTCGCCGGCCTGCCCAATGATCTGGAGCCGCCGGCCCTGGCACTGGCGCCGGAGATCGGCCGGGCCATGGACCTGCTCGCCGCCGCCCCCGAGGCGCGGCTGGTTCGCATGTCCGGCTCCGGCGCCACGGTGTTCGCCCTCACCGACAATTGCCGCGCCGCCGCCGCGCTGGCACGGCGCGTGCTTGCGCAGGAGCCCGGCTGGTGGGTGAAGCCCACCGTTTTGCGATAGGGCTGAACGCCACCATGACGCTGCCCGCCTTCCTGCTCGCCGCCCTTGGGGAAATCGCCGGCTGCTTCGCCGTCTGGCATGTGGTGCGCCTCGGCGGCTCGCCCTGGTGGCTGCTGGCGGGCATCGCCAGCCTTGCCGCCTTCGCCTATGCCCTCACCTTCGTGGAGGCGGAAGCCGCCGGCCGGGCGTTCGCGGCCTATGGCGGCATCTATATCCTGTCGTCGCTGGTCTGGATGTGGACGGTGGAGGGCGTGCGCCCCGACCGCTGGGACGCCACCGGCGCGGTTCTGTGCCTCGCCGGGGCGGCGGTCATCGTCTTCGGCCCGCGCGGCTGAGCCTTCAGGATGGCCCGCGAGCTTGACTCGTGGGCCATTGTTCAAGCCCGCGCGGCACTTGAGCGTACCCACTTGGCATCGGTCGGAGACCGAGGCCGATGGTATGAGGTCACGCGGGCCCCTGCCCTTTCGGCGCGGCCTTCTCGCGGGCGAGCAGACGCTGGTAGACCCAGCCCATGGCCACCAGCACCACGCCGAGGCCGATGAAGGAGACCGCGCGCAACACGCCCTCCAGGTCCGCCATATCGGAGAGGAACACCTTCAGCACGGTTGCCACCATCACCGCCGCCGAGGCGAGGCGCAGGGTACGCGATCCCCGCCACAGGCCGATGCCGAGCAGCACCATGCCGGACACCAGCCACGCCGCCGAATAGGCGTACCACTCGCCCGAGCTGATCTGGTCGGGATCGAGCACGTCGCCCTGGAACAGGCGGCTCACTTCAAAGGTGATGTAGGCCAGCGCCAGCACGATGGCGAGGCCGCCCGCCGCGAGTTTGACCCGGGCGCGTGCCTCCGGCTGCACCCCGGCGAAGACCAGCGCCAGCGCCGCCGGCAGCGCGAAGGCGACGAGCAGGTCGTTGAAGACGATCCCGCCGATGCTCTCTCCCGTCATGAACGGGTTGTTCTCCCCGAGGCCGTTGAGGGCGCACAGCGCCGCGACGGCGGCAACGAGGTCGGAAAACAGCCGGTAGAAGCCGCGCCCGGTGATGGTGGCGAGGCGCGACAGGCCCACCGCATAGGCGCCGTAGATGGTGGCGAGCAGCCCGGTCTCGAACAGGCGGGTGCCGCTGGCATAGATGTCGCCGCCATGGGCGAGGTGGCGCACCTCGGTCGCCGCCAGCATCACCGCGAACAGCAGCGCCAGGCTCTCATGCACCCGGCGGCTCCAGTCGTCGCCGGATTTGGCGAGCAGGAAGGCGGCGCCGGCAAAGGCGAAGGCCGGCACCCCATAGCCCCACAGCAGCCAGTTGAAGATGGGGGTCGCGCCGGGGTCCACGGCGATGGTGGGCAGCCAGATGATGCGCCCCAGCACCACCAAAGCGAGGCCGGCAGAGAAGGCGCGCAGCCCCGGCAGCGGCCGCAGGGTGGAGATCCACGCCACGCCCAGCGCCGCCAGCGCAAGGCCCACCGTGAGCCAGCCCTTCTCCAGCGCGAAGGTGAGCGCCAGCGCCAGCGTAACCACCGCCCCGGCGGCGAAGATGGTGCCGCCATACGCTCGGACGGCCCGCGACAGCCGCTCGGCGGCGAGGGTGAACAGGAAGGCGAGGGCCAGCGCCAGCGCCGCGAACGGCATGCTGCGGTCCAGCTCCGTGAGGCGCGCATAGGCGGCGATCAGCATCAGCACCGGGCCAAGCGTGCCCGTCACCGCCCAGCCGACGAGGACCAGGAACCGCCCGCCGTGCCACGCGCCGGCAAGGCCCGCCCCCAGCATCAGCGCACCCATGCCGAAGGCATAGACCATGAAATGGCCCAGCGAGAGCCGGACCGGCTCGGGCAGCGCGCCGGCCATGGGGCCGGCCGGCGCCAGCGCCGTGCCCGGTTCCGGCGGGAACACCCATTGGGTGAGGATGGCGGGGGCCAGCACCGCCACCGCCAGCGTGGCCAAGGTCATGGGCTTCACCCGCCACGCCAGCGCCACCACGCCCACGGCGGCAATGACGAAGACCGAGAGCGGCAACCCGCCCAATTGCCCATCCACCGCCGCCACGGCGGTGACGAACAGGGCGCCCACGGCCCCGAGGATGGAGATCGGCTCCGGCCGTGGGCCGGTATCAGGCCCCCAGAACAGGCCCGGCGCCAGCAGCAAAGCCGTCAACGCCAGCAGCACCAGCCCCAGCGCGCCCGAGGCGCTCACCGCCTGCGGCACGCCGAACACCACCAGGGTGAGGCCCCATGCCACCACGCCGATGATGGCGACGAAGGCCAGCCACGCCCAGCGCCGCACCCGCGCCACGCCCAGAGCGCTGGCGGCCACCGCGGCGATGAGCAGGGCCACGCCCCAGGCATTGGGCTCCTTCGAGGTGATGAGGAAGGGCGTCACCGCCGCGCCGATGAAGCCCAGCGCCGCCAGCGCCGGGCCGTGCAGCAAGGCGGCGAGCAGGGTGGCGACGCCGGTGGCGGCCAGCAGCAGGAAGGCGGCCTGCGGCGGAATGAGGTGATACAGCTCATAGGCGGCATAGACGCTGCCGAAGGCGGTCATGGTGCCGGCGGCGGTAAGCACGCTCGGCACATCGGGCACGCGCCCCAAACCCGCGAATGGACCGGCGGAAAGATTGGCCACCGGCTCGGCCGGCTCCTCCCTGCGGGCGCGGCGGCGCAGCACTTCGCCACCGGCGAGCAGCGCGACCGCCAGCAGCAGCCCCAGCCCCACCCGCATGGCCGGGCCGATCAAATCCTGCTCCACGGCGAAGCGCACGAGGAAAACCCCGCCCAGCGCCAAGGCGAGGCCGCCCACCCACACCGCCCAGCGCGCGCCCACCTTCTCCTCGAACCCGGCAAAGCGCTCCTTGAGCTGGCCGGCGTCAAAACCCGGACGCGGCAGGACCGGAGGCTCGTCGTCCTTGGGCGGCAATGGCGCCGACAGCGACGGCGGTCGCGTCACGTCCTGCACAGCCGGAGGCAGGGCGGGTTGAGGCGGCCGGGGCGCGAAGGGCGCAAGGGTGATCGGGCCTGAGGGTATCGGGGCGGCGGGGGGCGGCGCCTCGGCGACGAACCCGAAGGCCTGCGCCTCCAGCGCGGCGACCCTGGCCTCCAGCACCCGGATGCGGCCCCGGTGCTTGAGGACGAGAACGAAGGCGACCAGCGACATCACCGGGAAGGCGAGAACCACCAGAATGAGAAGCGCCCACTCGTCCATCGCATGCACCCGCCTGCTGCCACGCCGGCCGCCGGCCGGCTCCCCCAAGGGAAACGCGCACGCGCCCACCTTAAGGCATCGGGGTGTAGCGCAGCGCCCGGCGCAACGCTAGCTGAGCCGCGTTAAGTGCTCAATTTAAAACGGATTCTCGCGTTTCGCGCAGTGGTAACATGGACACGCCGGCGGACGGTGGCCCCCGGCGCTGTCCGTCTCGTCTCACCCCTCGCGGAAGCGGTTGGTGATGGGATAGCGGCGGTCGCGGCCGAAGTTGCGGCCGGTCACCTTCACCCCCGGCGCCGCCTGCCGGCGCTTGTATTCGGCGATGTTGAGCAGCCGCTCCACCCGCGTCACCGTGGCGGCGTCGAAGCCGTCGGCGATGATCTGGGCCACCGAATGCTCGCGCTCCACCAGGCGTTCGAGGATGGCGTCCAGCACCGCATAGGGCGGCAGCGAATCCTCGTCCTTCTGGTTCTCGCGCAGCTCGGCGGTGGGCGGCTTGTCGATGAGGCTGTCGGGGATGACGATGCCGTCCGGCCCCAGCGCATCCGCCGGCTTCCAGCGGTTGCGCAGGCGCGACAGGCGGGTCACCTGGGTCTTGTAGAGGTCCTTGATGGGATTGTAGCCGCCGTTCATGTCGCCATAGAGGGTGGCGTAGCCGGTGGACATCTCGGACTTGTTGCCGGTGGTCACCACCATGGCGCCGAACTTGTTGGACACCGACATGAGCAGCGCGCCGCGCACGCGGGACTGGAGGTTTTCCTCGGTCACGTCGCGCTGGGTGCCCTCGAACAGGGGCGCGAGCGCGGATTCCATGCCCTCCACCCCGGCGGCGATGGGCACGATGTCGTAGCGCACGCCCAGGGCCTGCGCCACGGCGGCCGCATCCGACAGGCTGTCGCCGGAGGTGTAGCGATAGGGCAGCATGATGCAGTGGACGCGCTCCGGCCCCAGGGCATCCACCGCCATGGCGGCACAGATGGCGCTGTCGATGCCGCCCGACAGGCCCAGCACCACGCCGGGGAAGCGGTTCTTGTTCACATAGTCGCGCAGGCCCACCACGCAGGCGGCATAGTCCGCCTGGTCGCCCTCGATGCGGTCGGCGAGGTTGGCGCCGAGGCACTTCCAGCCGTTCTCGAAGCGCTGCCACTTGGAGATGCGCACCCGCTCCATGAAGCCGGGAAACTGCAGGGCCAGGAAGCGGTCGGAATTGAGGGCGAAGGAGGCGCCGTCGAACACCAGTTCGTCCTGCCCGCCCACCTGGTTCACATAGAGCAGCGGCAGGCTGCTTTCCACCACGCGGGCCACCGCCACGTTCTCGCGCTCGGCATAGACGCTCTGGCGATAGGGCGAGCCGTTGGGCACGATGAGCAGTTCCGCGCCGGTCTCGGCAAGGCATTCCACCACATCGGAGCCCCAGATGTCCTCGCAGACCGGCACGCCCAGGCGCACCCCCTTGAACGGGATCGGCCCCGGCAGCGGGCCGGGGGTGAACACGCGCTTCTCGTCGAACACGCCGTAATTGGGCAGGTCCACCTTGTGGCGGACCGCGGAGATGCCGCCGTTTTCCAGCAGCAGCACCGAATTGTAGAGCTTGCCCTCCTCCACCCACGGCGCGCCCATGAGCATGGCCGGGCCGTCCGCGGTCTCGGCGGCCAGCGTCTCGATGGCGGCGCGGCAGGCCTGCTGGAACGCCGGCTTCAGCACCAGGTCCTCGGGCGGATAGCCGGCGATGAACAGCTCGGGGAAGACCACAAGGTCCGCCCCCGCCTCGCCGGCGCCGGCGCAGGTGCGGCGGGCGAGGTCCAGGTTGCCGGCCACGTCGCCCACGGTGGGGTTGAGCTGCGCGACAGCGATGAAGAGCGTGTCGACGGGAGCGTCGGATGCGGAGCCGGTCTCGCGGCTGGTCTCGATAATCGTCATGAAATCGGATTTAACCCCAGCTGCGAAAGGGGGAAAGGGCAAGAAAAGGGCAGGCGCAAAATCTGCCTCATCCGGCGCCAGTACGACCGTCCGGACGGCGTTTTTCGTCGATCACAAACCGAGCCGCGACCACAAGGCGCGCTCCTCCACCGCCGCCATGGCGCCGTCCGCCGCCTGTGCGGCGAGGGTGCCGGCCAAAGCACCAGAAAAGCCACCAGAAAAGCCACCTGGCCGGCGCGGGATCAGGCCGGAGGAGGATTGCACCAGCGGCATCCGCACATCCTCGCCATAGCGCGCCTTCAGGATGGAGCGCACGTCCCCCAGCCCGTCCACGAGGCCGAGGCCCGCAGCCTGGGTGCCGAGCCAGAATTCACCGGAGAACAGGGTCTCGTCGTCGGCCGGCAGCGCGTCGCCGCGCCGCGAGCGCACGAGGTCCACGAACACGGTGTGGAGTTCCTTGAGCAGCACGTCGAGCCGTTCCACGTCCTCCGGCCGGGTGGGACGGAACGGGTCGAGGGTGACCTTGCGCTTGCCGGCGGTGAAGACGCGCCGCTCGACGCCCAGCTTCTCGATGGCCTTGTCGAAGCCGAAGCCCGCCGTCACCACGCCGATGGAGCCGACGATGGAGCAGGGATCGGCGAAGATCTCGTCCGCCGCGCAGGCGATCATGTAGCCGCCGGAGGCCGCCGCATCCTCCACGAAGGCGAAGACGTGCTTCTCCTTCTCCTCCGCCAGCGCGCGGATGCGCCGGAAGATCAGGTGCGACTGCACCGGCGAGCCGCCCGGCGAATTGATGAGCAGCGCCACCGCCGGCGCCGATGTCATGGCGAAGGCCTTGTCCAGCGCCTGCGCCGTGCCGGCCAGCGACAGGCTGCGCGCGAACGGCGTCGTCGCCATGCCGATGGCGCCGGAGAGCCGCACCACCGGCACCACCGGCAGGTCCCGGCGCCACTTCTTGGGGAGGATGCCGCTGACGCGGCGCGAAAGGGAGGAGAGGAAGCTGTCGGCCATGGGTTCAGATGTAGGGGGCGCAGGTGACGCACTCAAGGCAGGTGACGCACGCGAGGCGGTGACGCACACGAGGCGGAGGGAGCAAGCGCCGTCAGGTTGGCCGTGTCTTAGTTTGAAAAGGGCCATCGGCGAACCCTGCCCTTTCCCCCCGCGCCGGATGGCTCCCTCTCCCGCGTGCGGGGGAGGGCTGGGGAGGGGGCAGAGGCGGCAGGGAAGACCACCGGCGGCAGGAATGCGGAGAGCGCCTGCCCCCCCCCGCAAGCGGGAGAGGGTTCCTACTGTTCC
>NZ_JAIVFO010000067.1 GCF_029991245.1 Xanthobacter autotrophicus | reverse complement strand
CCGGGTCTCCCCCGCGCAGGCCTATGTCTCCCCGACCCTGCGCGAGCCGGAGCCGGCCCCGGTGGCCACCCGCGGCCCCGTGCTGTGGGTGCGCCGGCACCTGGTCGGCTCGGTGCCGCAGGTGCTGTTGACCCTGTTCGGCATCTGGCTGGTCTATGTGACCGTCCCGCCGATGATCAAATTCTTCCTGATCGACGCGGTGTGGACCGGCACCAACCGCGAGGCCTGCCTGCCCGAGAAGGTGGGCCGGGCCGTGGGCGCCTGCTGGCCCTTCGTGTGGGCCAAGCTGGACCAGCTCATCTACGGCTTCTATCCCGCCAGCGAACGCTGGCGCGTGAACCTGGTCTACGCGCTGGGCGCCATCCTGCTGCTGCCGCTGCTGATCCAGAAGCTGCCCGGCAAGCGGCTCAACGCGATTCTGTTCTTCGGCGTCTATCCGGTGGTGGCCTTTGTGCTGCTCACCGGCGGTAATCTGGAGATGCAGCGCTTCCTGATCGGCTCGTTCGGTGGCGGCGACCTGTTTGCCGGCACCGGCACCGTGCAGGGGATGCGCGCCAGCTTCTGGATCGACTTCATGCTGTCCACGGGCATCGTCACCGGCATCGCCTATCTGGTCTCGCGCATCGTCGCGGGGCCGGAGGCGGCACCGGCGGCGGCGAAGACCACCCTCTCCGCCTTCGTCCTGCTCGGCCTCGTCATCTTCGCCATGGACATCGACGTGGGCCTGCCGCAGGTGGAAACCCGGCTGTGGGGCGGCCTGCTGGTCACCCTCGTCATCGCGGTCACGGGCATCACCGTGTCCCTTCCCTTCGGCATCCTGCTGGCGCTGGGCCGGCGCTCCAAGCTGCCGCTGGTGAAGGCGCTGTCCATCATCTTCATCGAGTTCTGGCGCGGCGTGCCGCTCATCACGGTGCTGTTCTTCGCCACCTACATGCTGCCCTTGTTCCTGCCCGGGCGCCTCACCATCGACGGGTTGCTGCGCGCCCTGGTGGGCGTCGCCCTGTTCGCCTCGGCCTATATGGCGGAGGTGGTGCGCGGCGGCCTGCAGGCCATTCCCAAGGGCCAGTATGAGGGCGCCATGGCGGTGGGCCTGCCCTCCACCCTCATGCTGCGCCTCGTGGTGCTGCCGCAGGCGCTGAAGCTGGTGATCCCCGGCATCGTCAACAACTTCATCGGCCTGTTCAAGGACACCACGCTGGTGCTGATCGTCTCGATCTTCGACCTGCTGGGCTCCATGCGCGCGGCCTTCACCGATCCCAACTGGGCCTCGCCCACCACCCTGTTCACCGGTTTCGGCTTCGCCGGCATCATCTACTTCGTCTTCTGCTTCGGCATGTCCCGGTATTCGATGGCGCTGGAAAAGCGCCTCGACCGGGCCCAGCGGCACTGATTGAAAGGGCGACCCATGAGCGCAGATCCCATCATCGCGGCCAACGAGGCCGCCGCCCCGAAGATCGCCGTCGAGATGACCGGCGTGAACAAGTGGTACGGGGATTTCCACGTGCTGCGCGACGTGAACCTCACGGTGGAGCGCGGCGAGCGGCTGGTCATCTGCGGGCCGTCGGGCTCGGGCAAGTCCACCCTCATCCGCTGCATCAACCGGCTAGAGGAGCACCAGAAGGGCCGCATCGTGGTGGACGGCATCGAGCTGACCGACGACCTCAAGCGCATCGACGAGGTGCGCCGCGAGGTGGGCATGTGCTTCCAGCACTTCAACCTGTTCCCCCACCTCACCATCCTCGAGAACTGCACCTTGGCCCCCATGTGGGTGCGCAAGATGCCGAAGAAGGAGGCCGAAGACCTGGCCATGCACTTCCTCGAGAAGGTGAAGATCCCCCACCAGGCGCACAAATATCCCGGCCAGCTCTCCGGCGGCCAGCAGCAGCGCGTGGCCATCGCCCGCGCCTTGTGCATGCGCCCGCGCATCATGCTGTTCGACGAGCCCACCTCCGCCCTCGACCCGGAGATGGTGAAGGAGGTGCTGGACACCATGGTGAGCCTCGCCCAGGACGGCATGACCATGCTGTGCGTGACCCACGAGATGGGCTTTGCCCGTCAGGTGGCCAACCGGGTGATCTTCATGGATGCCGGCCAGATCATCGAGATGAACGAGCCCAACGCCTTCTTCTCCAACCCGCAGCACGAGCGCACCAAGCTGTTCCTCAGCCAGATCCTGCACTGAGGGGGTCCGGAGGCGCCGGGCGGGGTGGTGTCTCAGTTCGAAAACCTGCTGCTCGGCCGGGCACGATGGGACCCCTCCCCCGCAAGCGGGAGAGGGATCGACCGCGCTGTTTCAACGGAGACACCACCGCCAGCGAGGACGCGCCGGCCGATGGGACGGGGCTTTGCGTCGGGCATCCATGCCGCGCAACGTGACCCGGCGGTGGAACTGATGCGCCCGGGCACCGGGCATTGCTTGCCACAGCCCGCACGCGTGCGGCTGCCTTCGCCACAGTGGAAACCGCGAACCGCCGATGGCCGGCATTGGCCCGGCGGCGGCGCTCCGGGGCCACGTCGGCGCCGCTTCCGGCCGTATCCTGCCGCCTTCGCACCCATCCCCCGCTGATCGTCGTGGTCGCCGGAAGGCGCTCCGCACGACGTCCCTCCTCCGGTGTCCCTCCGTTGCCGACACCTGCGGCATGCCCGTCCAAAGCCATCCGGAGACACGCACGCCGCGCCTCGGCCGCACCCCGACGCGGACACGGCGACGAGGCGTCAGCACGCCCCCATGATCGTTTCCCCTCCTCGACCATATGCGCCCGTGGTGAACGTGCACGCGGGGAGTTGATCTTCAGCCTTCAATGTATTAATCAAAGAATATCGAGCGGTATTCGAGTATTGAATACTTCTAAACTGGACCTGATGTTCCCACTGTGCTGATGGGCGCACCTGCTGATCTGGAGCGATTCAAAAATGAGCAGGCATGAACACGCGAACGCCGGCGTCTTCGGCGTATCCATGGGAGACGGCGGCGCCTTGCGGGGCGCGCGGGCGGCCTGCCGCACCATTCCCATGACCGATGCGCAGCTCGACAGCCGCGATTTGTTCGCCGCGGGCCGCCTCATCACCATTACCCATGGGGAGTACACCTACCAGTTGCGCCTCACGGCCCAGAACAAGCTGATCCTCACCAAATAGCCGGCCCACCCGGCGGCGGGACGGCAAGGCCGCGCGGGCGCCTGGGCGAAGCCCGCCGCGCGCCGGTCCAAGGCCGCGGTCCTGGAAATAAGGCGCGTGCCTTTCCTTTGCCGCGTTTCGCCTGCATCAGGTCCGCCCCGGGGAAAGGCGCGCCAGGCGCCGATCGTCCGGCCCTTTCCGGCACGGGCGTTTCTGCTATTGTCCGCGCCGATTTCAGCGGATCCAGACAGAAGCATGGCCATCTCAGAGCCCGCGTCCAACACGCGCCGGGCGTTCGACCTCGACCTGCCCCGGCGCCTCGTGCGCCTCCTGGACGGTGCCTGCGCGAGCCATGGCCGCGCCAGCCTGCTGCTCGTGGCCGTGGCGCTGCTCGCCTTCCTGCCCGGCTTCTTCCAGCTCTCCCCCATCGACCGCGACGAGGCCCGCTTCGCGCAGGCCACCAAGCAGATGCTGGAGAGCGGCAATTATGTGGACATCCGCTTCCACACCCAGGCCCGCCACAAGAAGCCGGTGGGCATCTACTGGCTCCAGGCCGTAACCGTGAAGGCGGGCGAGGCGGTCATCGGCCCCTCCGCGCTGTATTCCATCTGGCTTTATCGCCTGCCGTCTTTGTTCGCCGCCATCGGCGCCGTGCTGCTCACCTATTGGACGGCGCTCGCCTTCGTCACCCGCCGGGGCGCGCTCTTGGCCGGCCTGATGATGGCCGGCTGCGTGCTGCTGGGGGTGGAGGCGCGCCTCGCCAAGACCGATGCGGTGCTGCTCTTCACCATCATCGCCGCCTTCGGTGCGCTGGCGCGGGCCTATATGCGCCCGGCCACGGAGCGCGCCGGCGACCTGAAGCTCGCCGCCATCTTCTGGACGGGGCTCGCCGCCGGTATCCTGATCAAGGGACCCATGGCGCCCCTGTTCGTCGGGCTCCCGATATTGACGCTGGCGATCGTGGAGCGCTCGGGCGGCTTCCTGAAGCCGCTGAAGCCGCTGCTGGGCCTGGCCTGGTGCCTGCTGCTGGTGCTGCCCTGGTTCGTCGCCATCTATGTCATCACCAACGGCGCCTTCTACCAGCACGCCGTGGGCGTGGACATGCTGGGCAAGGTCGCCGAAGGGGCGGAGGGCCACTGGGGCCCGCCGGGCACCTATTTCCTCGCCGCCTGGGGCACCTTCTGGCCGTCGGTGGTGCTGGTCGCCATGGCCGCGCCGTTTGCCTGGCGCGCCCGGCGCGAGGAGAAGGTGCGCTTCCTGCTGTGCTGGCTGGTGCCGACCTGGCTGGTGTTCGAGATCGCCGTCACCAAGCTTCCCCATTATGTGCTGCCGCTTTATCCGGCGCTCGCCATCCTGACCGCGCTGGCGATGGAGCGCGGCGCCATGGCCAAGGCGGGCAGCCGGCTCGCCAGCCTCGTCTGGATCTGGCCGGTGCTCGCCATCGTGCTGTCGCTGGGGCTCGGGGCGGCCTATCTGTGGTTCGGCAGCGGCTTCGGCCTTGCGGCATGGCCGCTGCTCATCCTCGCCATCGTGCTGCTGTGGAGCGCGGCGCGCGCCTTGCCGCGGGTGGGCGTGGAGGGCGCATTCCTCACCGCCATCGTCGGCACGCTGGTGCTGTTCTTCGCGGTCTATCAGGTGATGCTGCCGCAGATGCGGGCGCTGTGGATCTCCGAGCGCCTCGCCCAGGTGGCGCGGGAGGAAGGCTGCCCGGCCGAGAAGATCGCCTCCTTCCCCTATCAGGAGCCGAGCCTCGTCTTCCTCGTAGGCACCAGGATCAACTACATCCTGCCCGACGCGGCGGCGGTGCTGCTGAAGCAGGGCGGCTGCGCCCTCGCCTTCATCGACACCCGCTTCCATACCTGGTTCGAGACCAAGGCCAGCGAGATCGGCCTGAAGTATCACGCCGTCGCCACCCTTTCCGGCTTTACCTACAATGGCGGGCGGCAGGTGGCGATCACCGTCTACCGCTCCGACGAGGCCGCCCCGTGACGGTTGAAGCCGCGCCCGGCGTGCCGCCGGCCCGTCCCGGCACTCAAGGTCCCGTCTTCGTTCGGCAGGCGGCGGAAGGGGTGCGGCTGCTGCTCGTCTCCATCTGGCAGGCGCTCGGCTATCTGGCGCGCCGCAGGATCGGCCATCCCCTGCCCCGCCTCGGCTTCCGGGGGCGATGGGAAATGCTCGCCCTCGCCGGGCTCGTGGCGGGGCTGACGGCGGCGGCGCTGATCCTCGTGGACCCGCAGGTGCTTGGCCTGCGCTTCAGGATGCCGGCGTGGCTCATCACCGTGTCCGAGCGCATCACCGATCTGGGCTTCAGCGGCGTGGTGCTGTGGCCGCTCGGAATTGCGCTGGCCTATGCGTTGCTCCTGACCCATGCCGGCGATGCCATGACAGGGGCCATGACCCGCCGCATGGCCGCGAGCGTCGCCGCGCGGGTGGGCTTCCTGTTCCTCGCCATCGCGCCGGTGGGGCTGGGCGTGTCCCTGTTCAAGCACATGCTCGGCCGGGCGCGGCCCCATGCGGCGCTGGCCCTGCCGGGGCCCAATCCCGAGCTGGCGCTGCATGTGCTCGCCTTCAAGTCGAGCTTCGCGTCCTTCCCGTCGGGCCACGCCACCACCACGTTTGCGGCGGCGGTGGCCTTTGCCGCGCTGTTTCCCCGCGCCCGCGCCTGGCTCATCGCCCTGGCCGTGCCGGTGGCGGCCACCCGCGTGGTGCTCGGCTCCCATTTTCCGAGCGACGTGATCGCCGGCGCCGCCGTCGGAACCGCCTTCGCCCTGTGGATGATCCGCATGTTCGCCACGCGCCGGCTGGTGTTCCAGGTTGACGGCGCGGGCGCGATCACGCCCATGGCGGGGCCATCGGCACGTCGCCTCGGCCGCCTTCTGCCCCGCCCCGCTTTCAGCTCCGCCGTCCCAGTCGAAGAGGCGAGACCGTGACCTCTCCCATTGCCCATGCGTCCGCAGCCCCCCGGCTGTCGGTGATCATTTCCGTGAAAGACGAGGCGGACAACGTCCTGCCGCTGATCGAGGAGATCGACCGCGCCCTCACCGCCGAGCCGTTCGAGCTGATCTTCGTGGACGACGGCTCCAAGGACGCCACCCTCGCCAACCTGCGCGCGGCGGCGGCGACGCGGCCCTACCTGCGCGTCCTGGTGCACGAGACATCCTGCGGCAAGACCGCGGGCGTGGACACCGGCGCCCGGGCGGCGCGGGGCGACATCCTGCTCCTGCTCGACGGCGACGGGCAGAACAACCCGGCTTACCTGCCCGAGATGGTGCGCGCCATGGACGAGGGCGGCGCACGCGTCGGCATGGTCCAGGGCGAGCGGCAGGGCCGCAAGGACACCCGCTTCAAGCGCTACCAGTCGCGCCTTGCCAACCGCATCCGCGCCGCGCTTCTCAACGACGGCTCGCGCGATACCGGATGCGGGCTGAAGGCGGTGCGGCGCGACCTGCACCTGCGCCTGCCCCTGTTCGACGGGCAGCATCGCTTCATGGCTGCGCTGGTGAAGCGCGAGGGCTTTGAGACCCGCACGGTGAAGGTGGTGGACCGCGAGCGCTGGTCCGGCCTCTCCAAATACGGCTTCTGGAACCGCTTCGGCGTGGGGATCCTCGATCTCTTCGGCGTGTGGTGGCTGGTGCAGCGGCGGCGCGTGCCGCACGTGGTGGAGCGCGGCTGATGATCTATTACCTCAGCCAGATCGGCAATTATCTGCACGAGGTCTTCATCGACCAGTTCGACTGGTGGGTGGTGCTGGGTCTCGTGGCCCAGATCATGTTCACCATGCGCTTCGTGGTGCAGTGGATCGCCAGCGAGAAGGCCCAGCGTTCGGTGATCCCGTTTGCCTTCTGGACCTTTTCGCTGGGCGGCGGCACGCTGCTCCTGATCTACGCCCTCTACCGGCGCGATCCGGTGTTCATCGCCGGGCAGGCGCTGTCGACCTTCATCTATATCCGCAACCTGCAGTTCGCCCTGCGCGAACGCCGCGCCGCCCGCTCGGTGACCTGAGGGGGCGGGGTCCGGGAGCCGGCCCCTTCCAGCCTCGCCCTACTCCGCCGCGATCCGGTCCGGAACCGGCTTGGGCGCCGGCTCCGCGTGGCGGCCGGAGATGGCGTGGTGCACCACCCCGTCCAGCCGGTCGAGATAGAGATAGATCACCGGCGTGATGTAGAGCGTCAGAAGCTGCGACAGCAGCAGCCCGCCCACCACCGCCACGCCCAAAGGCTGGCGCAGCTCCGAGCCCGCCCCGGCCCCGAGCGCGATGGGCAGCACGCCGAAGATGGCGGCCAGCGTGGTCATCATGATGGGACGGAAGCGCAGCAGCGCCGCCTCGCGGATGGCATCCTGCGCCAGCGCCCCGGCGCGGCGGCGTTCCAGCGCCACGTCGATCATCATGATGGCGTTCTTCTTCACGATGCCCACCAGCATGATGATGCCGATGATGGCGATCACCGACAATTCCATGCCCGCCACCATCAGCGTGATGAGCGCCCCGATGCCCGCCGAGGGCAGGCCCGACAGGATGGTGATGGGGTGGATGAAGCTCTCGTAGAGGATGCCGAGCACGATATAGATCACGACCACCGCCGCGAGGATGAGCAGCGGCTGGTTGGAGAGCGAATCCTGGAACACCTGGGCATTGCCCTGGAAGCCCGTGGTGATGCTGGCCGGGATGCCGACATCCAGTGCCGCGGCGTCGATGGCCTCCACCGCCTGGCCCAGCGCCGTGCCGGGGGCAAGGTTGAACGAGATGGTCACCGCCGGTTGCTGCTGCTGGTGCTGGATGGAGAGCGGCCCCACCGTGCGGGTGATGTTGGCCACCGTCTCCAGCGGCACCACGGCGCCCGATGAGGTGCGCAGATAGACCCGGCCGATGTCGCCGGGCTCACGCTGGAAGCGCGGCTGCACCTCGGCGATGATCGCGTACTGGTTGGTGGTGGTATAGAGCGTCGCCACCTGGCGGGTGCCGAACTGGGTGTAGAGCGCGTCGCGCAGCTGCTGCTCGGTGATGCCGAGGGCCGCCGCCTTGTCCTTGTCGAGGACGATGGTGAGCTGCGGATTGCTGATCTGCAGGTCGGAGGTCACGTCGCGCAGGCCCGGCAGGGTCGCGAGGCGCTGCTCCATGTCCTTGGCGACGCTGAAGAGGAGCTGCGTGTCCGAACCCTGGAGCGTGTACTGGTACTGGCTCTTGGAGGCGACGGCGCCCACGTTGATGTTCTGCGCCGCCTGAAAGAAGACGTTGACGCCCGGGACCTGGGCCACGCGGTGCCGGAGGTTCTGGATCACCCCGTCGGCGGACAGGGTGCGCTGGTCGCGCGGCTTCAGGGCGATGAACAGGCGGCCGGTGTTGGTGGTCCGGCTGGTGCCCGTGGCACCGGCGGTAGAGACCAGATAGTCCACGTCCGGATCGGCGCGCACGGCGTCCGCCACCTGCTTCTGCCGCGCCACCATGGCGTCGAAGGAACTGTCGGTCGCCGCCTCCACCGTCCCGCTGATGAAGCCGTTGTCCTCCTGCGGGAAGAAGCCCTTGGGGATGATGATGTAGAGGTAGACCGACAGGGCCACGGTCGCGAGCGTCACCACCAGCATGAAGGGGCGGTGCCGCAGGACGAAATCGAGGCTCACCCGGTAGGCACCGAGCCAGGCGTCGAACATGCGCTCGGTGACGCGGAAGAAGGCGGACGGCTTTTTGGTGTGGTCCGGCGCCTTCATCACGCGGGCGCACAGCATGGGCGTCAGCGTCAGCGAGACGAAGCCCGAGACCAGGATGGCGACGGAAATGGTGACCGCGAATTCGCGGAACACGCGCCCCACCACGCCCCCCATGAACAGCACGGGGATGAACACCGCCACCAGCGATAGCGTCATGGAGATGATGGTGAAGCCGATCTCCCGCGAGCCTCGGATGGCGGCGCGGAAGGATTTTTCGCCGTTCTCCACGTGACGGTAGATGTTTTCCAGCACCACGATGGCGTCATCGACCACGAAGCCCACGCAGAGCGTCAGCGCCAGCAGCGTCATGTTGTTGATGGAATAGCCCAGCGCCCACATCACCGCGAAGGTGGCGATGATGGAGATGGGCAGCGCCAGCGAGGGGATGAGCGTGGCGCGCACGTTGCGCAGGAACAGGAAGATCACCAGCACCACGAGGACGATGGCCTCGAACAGGGTCTTCTGCACGTCCGCCACCGCATCGCGGATGGAGACCGAGCGGTCGTTCAGCACATCGATGTTCACCGCGCCGGGCAGCTGGGCGCGGAACGACAGCAGGCGCGCGCGCACCTCGTCGACCACGCTGACGGTGTTGGCATCGGGCTGGCGCACCACGGCGAGGATGACCGCCCGGGTGTCGTTGAACCAGCTCGCCACCCGCTCGTTCTCGACGCCGTCGGAGATGGTAGCGATTTCCTCCAGCCGCACCGGCGCGCCGTTGCGCCACGCCACCACGATGCGCCGGAACTGGGTCGCATCCGCCTTGGGGGAGCCCATGTCGATGGTCTGCGACTGCTTGGGGCCGGAAATGATGCCCAGCGGCGTGTTCGAGGCGGCGGCCGAAACCGCGCGCTGGATATCGTCGGCCGAAATGTTGCGCGCGCCCGCCGCGGCGGGATCGACGCGGATGCGGACGGCATATTTCTGGGCGCCGTAGATCTGCACCTGCGCCACGCCCGGCAGCTGGGAGATCTGCTGGCCGATCAGGGTATCGGCATATTCGTTCACCGCGGACAACGGCAGGGTGTCGGAGGAGACCACCAGCAGCAGCACCGGCGCGTCCGCCGGATTGACCTTGCGGTAGCTCGGCGGGGTGGTCATCTCGTCCGGAAGCTGGCGCTGCGCCACGGAAAGGGCCGACTGCACGTCGAGGGCGGCGGCGTCGATGTTGCGGTTCAGGTCGAACTGCACCGTGATGGCGCTGGAGCCCTGCGTACTCGACGAGGTGAGCGAGGAGATGCCGGCGATGGTGGCCAGCTGGCGCTCGATGGGGGTCGCCACCGCCGTCGCCATGGTCTCGGGGCTGGCGCCGGGCAGGGTCGCGGTGATGGTGATGGTGGGAAAATCCACCCGCGGCAGCGCCGCCACCGGCAGCTGGCGATAGGCGAATAGGCCCGCCACAATCAGCGACAGCATCATCAGCGTCGTCATGACGGGGCGGCGGATGCACAGCTCGGCGAACATGGCGGCTCAGCTCCCGGCCACGGGCTGGGTGCGGGTGCGCACGTTCACCCGGCTGCCGTTGCGCAAAGAGAGCTGGCCGTCGGTGACCACCGTCTCGCCGCCGGCAAGTCCCTTGGTGATGACGGATCGTCCCTCCACCGTGCGCGTGGTGGTGACCGGCCGCACCGTGGCGATGCCGTCCTCCACCACGAACACGAAGGTGCCGTCCTGCCCGTTCTGTATTGCCTCGCTGGGCACGGCGACGATGTCCTTCTCCATCCGCAGCGTCACGGTGACGGCGCCCAGCGTGCCAGGCCACAGCCGCTCGTCCGCGTTGGCGAAGATGGCGCGGGCGGTCAGCGTCCCGGTCTGCGGGTCCACCGTATTGTCGATGACCGCCACCTTGCCGTCGGGGATGGTCTCGCCCGACCCCTGGAGGGTGATGGAGACCTTGGCGTCCTGCGCCGCGCGCAGGTCGGCGATGTAGCGTTCCGGCAGGCCGAAGGCGACGTAGATGGGCTTCAGCTGGCGCACCGTGGCCAGGGTATCGTCCACGCGGATCACCGCGCCGGGCCGGGCTGATGAAACGCCGATGCGCCCCGTGGCCGGGGAGCGGATGTCGTAATAGCCGCGCTGGACCTTGAGTGACTGGAGGTTGGCCTCGTCCTGCGCCACGGTGGCCTTCTGCACGTCGGCGGAGGTCTTGGCGTCGTCCACCTGTACCTGCGAGACCGCGTTGCGCGCGGCGAGGCCGGTATAGCGCTCCACGTCGCGCCGGGTTTTCTCCAGCTGCACCTTGTCACGGGCGAGCGTCGCCTCGGACTGGCGGATTTCAGCGTCGATGACGCGGGAATCGAGGGCGAAGAGGAGATCCCCCTCCTTCACGAAGGCGCCGTCAGCAAAGCCGACCTTTTCCACCGCCGCTGCAACCCGCGAACGGATGGGCACGGTCACCATGGATTCCACAGTGCCCAGCGCCTCCACCCGGACCGGGAGCGCCGTGCGCTCGGCCTTGGCCGTGAGCACGGCAACGACGCGGCTCGGTGCGCTCTCCGGCTTCTGCGCCGCGGCGCTGATCCACGGCTTCCTGTCCCACGCCCAGGCGCCCGCGCCGAGGAGTGCGAAACACAGGACAACCGTCGCGATCCGTCCTTTACGCGATGCCTGTTGGGCGGACATGCAAACCTCGATCGACCCAGCGCCGGAACCGGAAACCATCAGGCAAAGGGCCTGATCGCAACCTCCGCCTCCAGCCTTCCAGAAGCCGTTTTACCGCTCCGATTGCGACACAATCCAAACGGCATGGCCCGTTGGCCCCAGCCTCCCTTACCGCGATGCAACACTAAACCGGTCGTTCGGTCCAATTAAGGTTTCGTCAGGTCCGCACCCGGCCCGCCATGGCCGCATGACGCACTCGTGATCCACGCACTCGTGATGTCGCGCCAGCTTCAGCGCAGCAGCGGCACTTTGGCCAGCCGCTCCAGCGCCCGGTCGATGGTCTCGTCGCGCTTGGCGAAGCAGAAGCGCACCACGCTCTTCACCGCGTCCTGAGCGTAGAAGGCGGAGACCGGGATGGTCGCGACCCCGAAGGTGCGCACCAGGTCGAGGCAGAAAGCCTCGTCGTCCGCCGCGTCGGTGTGGGCGGAAAGGTCGATGGAGAGGAAATAGGTGCCCGCCGAGGGCAGCACCGAGAAGCCGAGGCCGGCGAGCCCGTGCGCCAGACGGTCGCGGGAGCGCTGGAGGTCGGCCCGCATGCCGGTGAAATAGTCGTCCGCCTTGCCGAGCCCGTAGGCCACCGCCACCTGCAGGTTCGGCGGCGTGGTGAAGGTGAGGAACTGGTGCGCCTTGGACAGCACCTTCGTCAGGGCCGGGGCGGCGAAGACAAGGCCCACCTTCCATCCGGTCATGCCGAAGATCTTGCCGGCGGAGGAGATCTTCACCGTGCGCTCGCGCATGCCGGGCAGGCTCATCAGCGTTTCGAAGGCGACGCCGTCGAAGATCACATGCTCCCACACCTCGTCGCACACCGCATAGGCGTCGAACGCCACGCAGAACTCGGCCAGAAGCGCCAGCTCCGCGCGTCCGTAGACCACGCCGGTGGGGTTCTGCGGATTGTTGAACAGCACCAGCTTGGTGCGCTCGGAGAAGGCAGCGGCGAGGCTCTCCCGCGTGATGGTCCAGAACGGCGGCTCGAGGCGCACCAGCCTGGGGATGCCGCCGGCCCGCTTCACCAATGGGAGATAGGCGTCGTAGAGGGGCTGGAACAGCACCACCTCGTCGCCGGGCTCGATGAGGGCGAGGAGCGCGCCGGCCAGCGCCTCGGTGGCACCGGAGGTCACCATCACCTCGGCGTCGGGATCCAGCTCCAGCCCCTGCCAGCGGCGATAATGGGCGGCGGCGGCGGCGCGCAGCTCCGGCAGGCCCATCATGGGCGGATACTGGTTCCAGCCGTCCACCACGGCTTCCGCCGCCTTGCGCCGCACGTCTTCCGGGCCGGGATCGTCCGGGAAGCCCTGGCCCAGATTGACCGCTTCATGGGTGCGGGCGAGTTGCGACATCACCTCGAAGATGGTGGTGGGCAACTGCGCATAGATGGGATTGAGGGACCGGGCGGGGCGGTCGGACGGGGAGGAGGCGGAAGCAAGGGACATGGAACGGTCACGGCACGGGAAAAGGAAAAGGCCCTGGCCGTTTAGACCTTCTCGCCGTGGGGCGAAAGTCCGGTGGAGACTGCGGCCTCCCCCGCCATCAGGGGCTTGAGAGCAGCCACCAGCGTCTCGGGCGTGACCTGCCCCATGGGCATGAGCACCTTGGCGGCCTGCGTGCGCGCCCCCGGCCGCATCACCAGCACCACCGTCTCGGAGCCGCCGCAGGCGGGATCTCCGCACGAAATCTCGGAGACGGAGACCGTGGCGTCGGCATCGAGCTTCAGGATGTCGCGCACGAGGTCCGCCAGGGTACGGGCGGCATCGCGCGCGGACCCCGCCTCCCCCCGCCGGCGCATGAACAGCCTCATCCCCGTCTCCCCGATGGATTCCCGGCGATGTTTGAACCGCCCTCGCGGCGCAAACATGACGGCGCCTCACTCCTCATCGTCCTCCCCCTCGGGCTGGAGACCGAACAGCCGCCGCACCTTCGCGATGGACCGCTTGAGCCGGCCCGCCTCCAGCCGCAGCACGGCCCAGGTGACGCGCCCGTCCACCACCTCTCGCACCTCGATCACCGCATGCCCGTAGGTGATGCGCATGCCCGGGGCGGGATGGTCGTCCGAGCGGTCGGCGAAGGCCTCGGCGATGGTGAGGCCGAGTTCGGAGTCCGGCACCGTAAGCCCGTAGAAACTCATGAGGTCGCCGAGCCGCACCTCGCCCACGAAGGGGAAGGCGGCGCCGTCATCCATGGGCGTCGCCTCCTGCGGGCGGAACAGGCGGTCAAGCTGGTGCACCCGCCTGGGCGGCGCCAGCACATAGCCATAGTCGCCGACCCTGAGCGCGCCGGCGGCCTCCGGGGTCAGGGTCTGGCCGTCCCGCACCACCATCATCAGCCGCGCCCAGGTGGGCAGCGCGGCCTGCCCGATGGCCGGCGTGCCGGCCACCACCGGATAGGCGACCAGCTCCATTTCGGTCTGCCCCGGCAGGTCGATCTCGAAGCGGCGGATGGCGGGCGCGGGATCGGACAAGATCACATCGAGCCGCCGCGCCACCGTCGCCATGGTCCAGCCGTGGAGGATGAGCGAGACCAGCACCACCGCGAAGGCGACGTTGAAATAGACTTCCGCCTGCGGCAAATGCGCCAGCATGGGGATGGTGGCGAGGAAGATGGAGACCGCCCCGCGCAGCCCGGCCCAGGAGATGAACAGCTTCTCCTTGAGCGAGAAGCGGAACGGCGCAAGGCACAGGAACACTGCCGCCGGACGCCCCACCAGGATGAGGAAGGCCGCCACCCCGAGGGCGGGAAGCGCGTAGAACAGGATCTTCTCGGGCGAGACGAGAAGGCCCAGCATCACGAACATCACGATCTGGCAGAGCCAGGTCACGGTATCGAGGAACGAGGTGATGGAGGCGATGGCCCGCACCGGCCGGTTTCCCAGCACCAGCCCGGCCAGATAGACGGCAAGGAAGCCCGAGCCGTGCAGCAGCGACGTCACCGCGAACAGCAGCACGGCCACCCCCACCACCATCACCGGATGCAGCCCGCCGGGCAGGTCCACGCGGTTGAGCAATGCAACGAGCGCATAGCCGCCCGCCACGCCAAGCAGGGCGCCGACCGCCATCTCGCGCAGCACGCCCAGCACCATGGCCATGCCGGGATTGCCCATGTTGGAGGTCAGAAGCTCCACCAGCAGCACGGTGAGGAACACCGCCGCCGGATCGTTGGTGGCCGATTCGATCTCGATCACCGAGCCCACCCGCCGGCCGAGATGAAGGCCCTGCGCCCGCACCAGGAACAGCACCGCCGCCGCATCGGTGGAGGCGACGATGGCGCCCACCAGCAGGCTTTCCAGGGGGCCGAGGCCGAGCAGCGGCCCCGCCACCAGCGCCACCAGCGCCCCCGTCATCACCACGCCGATGGTGGACAGGCCCACCGCCGGGATGATGGCGCCCCGCATGCTGGCGATGCGCATGCGCAGCCCGCCGTCGAACAGGATCACCGCCAGCGCCGCCGAGCCCACCATGTAGGTGGCCCAATAGTCGTTGAAATGGATGCCGCCGGGGCCGCCCGCCCCCGCCGCGACGCCGATGACGAGGAACACCAGCAGGATGGGCGCCCCGAACCGCGCCGCGAGCAGACTCGACAGGGTGCCGACCACCACCAGGGCGGCAACCACAAGAAGAACAAGATTGGAAACGAAAACGGAACTCATCACATGCCGGGCCGCGCGCCCGCCCTTCGCAATTGAGATGCAACAGTAGCGTCTGCGGAGGCGAGGGCGTAAGCTTCTGATCGTCGCGGGTGCGAGGTCAGGGCGAACCGCGATGTGAACCGTTAGCCGATCCGGGGGCGGAAAGGTTCAGGAAATGTCGTTAACCGGCATTCCCGTCGCGTACCTCGTCATGTCGATGGTGCGTTCGCGGGGCAGTCTCGTTCTGGAGAGCGAGACCGTCTGCTTTGACCGCGATCTGGCCGTTGCCATGGCGACGGATGATTGTGGGTGCTGTGCGTGGTCGGGTGTCTACCCGCTCGACGCGAACGGCCGCTGCGTCGCCGGCAGCCCGATCTATTGCAGGGGTTCCCTCAGCGAGGGATTCCGACCCGACCAGGACGGCGCCATGGCCACAGGCCGCAGCGAAGCTTTGTCCTTAGCGCCCTGATCCGCGCTTGGCGATGAAGGCCATGGCCAGGTACGGCGAATCGAACTGAACCACCTGCACCCGCCGGCTGCCGCACAGGTCGCAGCGCAGCGTGACCGGCTCAGCCGGCTCGCTGGAGGTGATTTGCCGTTCGTTGGCATCATCGCGTTGGGACAGGATGGAGCGGCGCCCGCAGCGGCCGCATTCGGCGCAGATCATCATCGGCCGAAACAGCCCTCAAATCACGGTGGTATGATGGCGGTGGCCGCCGGGCGCTCAAAGAAGTGCCCCGGCGTGAACGAACAGGCGCACCTTGCGCTCCGCAAACGCCACATCCTCGGGCCGGCCGGCCTCGGCGGCGTCGATGAGCGCCCTGAACGCGGCATCGAGCCCGGGGCCGCCTTCCCCCGCCGAAAACCGCTGCAACAGCAGGCGGCCGCAATCCGTCAGGGTCGAAAGCTCATTGCCGTCGGGAAGCCAGATGGGCCGGCCGAGCGGGGTTTGCCAATGTCGCGCCATGGTGACCTTCAATCACATGGACGAAGCCTCCGGTTCGGTCCGGACACTTCTTCCGCCTGGCCCCCCAAAACCCCTGCAACGATCCGGCCTTGCGGCTCGCTCAGCATCTTGAAGAGGGCCGGATCGGGCGGGGCGGCATCGCGCTGCGAGCCATCCAGACCATCCGGCCCTGCCGATGGGTCCCGCCCGCCGGCCGGTTTCAGCGCCCCTCCCCGTCCCGCTCCAGCGCCGCCACGGCGAACCAGCCCTTGGGGTCGGTCCACAGCACGCGCTGGCGCCATCCGGCATGCCGGACCATGGCGAGGACAGCGGCGGCGGAGAACTTGTAGGAATTCTCCGTGTGAATGGTTTCGCCCCGCGCGAAGGCGAAATGGTGGCGGCCGATGCATACCTCCTGCTTCCTCACGCTTTCGAGATGCATCTCGATGCGGCTTTCATCCGCATTGAAGAAGGCCCTGTGCCGGAAGCCGCCGGGCTCGAAATCCGCGCCGACCTCCCGATTGATGCGGGCAAGCAGGTTGAGGTTGAAGGCAGCGGTAATGCCATGCCGGTCGTCATAGGCTGCTTCCAGAACAGCGTGGTCCTTGGCCAGATCGAACCCGATGACGAGGGCGGAACCCGGGCCGAGCACATCGCCCACATGGGCCAGGAACGCGGTTGCCGCCTGCGGCGTGAAATTGCCGATGGTGGAGCCGGGGAAGAAGCCGACCCGCCGTCCCTCTCCAAGCGGCGGCAGGCGGACGGCCTGGGTGAAATCCGCCTCCACCGGCACCATGGCGACCCCCGGATAAGCCTCCGCGAGCCGCGCCACCGCCGCCCGCATATGCGGGCCGGAGATGTCGATGGGCACATAGGCCGCGGGCTTGTCCATGGCATCGAGCAGCAGGCGCACCTTGATGCTCGATCCCGAGCCGAACTCCACCAAGCTCGCCCTTGGCCCCGCCAGCGCCCCGATTTCGGCCGCGCGGGTCTTCAGGATCTCAAGCTCGCAGCGCGTCGGGTAATATTCCGGCAGGCGGCAGATGAGGTCGAACAGCCGCGAGCCGGTCTCGTCGTAGAAATATTTCGGGGGCACCGCCTTCTGCGGCTGGGACAGGCCGAAGACCACATCGGTGCGGAACACGGCGGTGGCCCCGTCGGCCGCCCGTCGCTCGGCGATACGGAGGGATTGCGCGAGGGATGCGGCAAGCGAGCCCGCATGGGGCGTGGCGAGGGAGATGGGCGCCATCAGGCATCCTCCGCTAGTCTCAGGCCGGCGAAGGGCCAGCGCTGGTGGGGGTAGAAGAAGTTGCGATAGGTGGCGCGCGCGTGCCCGTCCGGCGTGGCGCAGCAGCCGCCGCGCAGCACCATCTGCGAGGACATGAACTTGCCGTTGTATTCCCCGAGCGCGCCCGAAGCCGGCCGGTAGCCGGGATAGGCTACGTAGGGACTCTGGGTCCATTCCCATACGTCGCCAAAAAGCTGGGCGGGATGGCTTGCCGCCGGCCCCGCCGCCAGCGGACATAGGGAGCCAGTCTCCAGGAAATTGCCGCGGACCGGCAGATGGCGCGCCGCCACCTCCCATTCCGCCTCGGTGGGCAGGCGGCGCCCGGCCCAACGGGCATAGGCATCGGCCTCGTAATAGCTCACATGGACCACCGGCGCGGCAGGATCCACCGGATGCTGGCCGGCGAGCGTCATGGCCTCCCAGCCGGCGTCGGCCTTCTCCCAATAAAGCGGCGCCGCGTATTCGCCCGCCTTCACCCGCGCCCAGCCGTCGGCGAGCCACAGGTCGGGACGGCCATAGCCGCCGTCTTCCATGAAGGCGATCCACTCGCCGTTGGTCACCGCGCGGCTGGCGAGGCGAAACGGCCGCAGCAGCACGGCGTGGCGCGGCCCTTCGTTGTCATAGGCGAAGCCCGCGCCGGCATGCCCGATCTCGAAGATGCCGCCGGGATAATCGAAGAAGGACAGGTCCGGCGCCGCCCCCGCCGGGTCGGGTGCGCGGGACCGGTAGGCCGGGTGCAGCGGGTTGGCGGCGAACAGGTTCAGGATGTCCATCAGGATCAGTTCCTGATGCTGCTGCTCGTGGTTGATGCCGATTTCCAGCAGCGGCGCGATGGCGGCAAAAGCCGCCTCACCCGCCGTCGCGATCAGCTCGCCCATGGCGTCCGTCACCCGCGCGCGGTAGGCGGCGACCTCGTCCACGGTGGGCCGGGTGATGAGGCCGCGGGCGAAGCGGGCATGGCGGGCGCCGGCGGCCTCGTAATAGGAATTGAAGAGATAGGCGAACTGGGGATGGGCCACCTCGTAGCCGGGCAGATGCGGCACCAGAACGAAGCTCTCGAAGAACCAGGAGACATGGGCGAGGTGCCACTTGGTGGGGCTCGCGTCCTGCATGGACTGGACCGTCTGATCCTCGGCATGAAGGTCGCGCGCCAGATCCTCGCTCAGCGCCCGCACCCTGTGGAACCGGCCCAGCCATGCGCTCCGCGGCACGGGTTGCGCGCGCATCTTGTGATGGATCGTCATTTCACCTCGCCGTTGGGCGGCTGTCCGGACCACACGCGTCCAAGGCGATAACGCCGGCGGGCGCTTGTTGGTTCTACGGATCATTTCTGTTTGAATGGCACCGGCGCTGACATCCGGCCCAACACGATCACGCGAGCAAACGCTCAGGCTAAAGCGAGCGCCACCACTGCATCAATGGACCGCAACGACGGGCTGCTGGCGTGCCACACCGCCAAGGTGCGCACGTCCGGCCCGGCGATGGGGCGGGTCTCGATCTCGCCCACGGCGCGCCAGCGCTCCACCGCCGCTTCCGGCAGCAGGGTCCGGCCAAGGCCGGCCGCAACACAGCCGATGATGCCGTCCAGCGTGCCGAGTTCCAGCATGGGCAGGTCACCCAGCACCTCGCGGCAGCGCTCGCGGTAGCAGCAGCCTTCGCGGAACACGATGGCCGCGCTTTCCGGCTCCGCCCCGTTGTTGGGCACCACCTCCACCAGCCGCTCGCTCCAGAGCGGCGCCGAGGCGAAGCGATCATCCCCCACGTCCTCGGCGACGAACACCAGATCGAAGGCGCCGCGCCGCAGGCCCGCCATCAGCTCGCCGCTGGTGCCGGTCTTCAGCGTCAGGCGCAGGGGGGAGAGGGTGTCGCGGATGCGCTTCAGCACCGGCGGCAGGCGGACGGCGGCAGTGGTCTCCATGGTGCCGAGGCGCAGGGGCGGCCAATCCTGCGCCGAGGCCCTGAGGCGCGCCTCCACCTCGGTGGAGAGGCTGACGATCCGCGCGCCATAGTCGAGGGCGAGGCTGCCGGCGGCGGTGGGCACCATGCGCCCGTCCACGCGCGCCACCAGCTTCTGGCCGAGGCGGTCCTCCAGCTTTCTGATGCGGGTGGTGACATTGGACTGCACGCACCCGAGCCGCTCCGCCGCGCGGGTGATGCTGCCGGTCTCGGCCACCGCCTGGAGAAACTGGATGTCGCGGATATCCATCATCAGAAGTGAACGATAATATCAGAATGTTTCAATTTCAATGAATAGCTCACCCGCCATAATGGCGGAAAGATCGACGGAGGCCGGCCCATGGCGCACGCAACACACATCCCGGATGGCACCGCGCAGACGACGCGCTGGCCCGACCGCCGCATCCTCGATCTGTTCGGCATCATCCATCCCATCCTGCTCGCACCTTTGGCCGGGGCGGGCACGCCATCCCTTGCCATCGCCGTGGGCGAGGCGGGCGGGCTCGCCGCCCTGCCCGGCGCGCTGTACCAGCCGGACGAGCTGCGCACGGCCATCGCGGCGGTGCGCGCCGGCCTCCCCGGCCGGCCGCTCAACGTCAATTTCTTCTGCCACACCCCACCCACGCCCGATCCGGTGCGCATGATGCGGTGGCGGACACGGCTGGCGCCCTATTATGTGGAGCGGGGCCTCGACCCGCAGGCGACGCCCCCGTCTGGCGGGCGCGCGCCGTTCGACGCCACCTATTGCGCGCTGGTGGAGGAGATGCGGCCGGAGGTGGTGAGCTTCCATTTCGGCCTGCCCGATGCGGCCCTGCTCGCGCGGGTGAAGGCGACGGGCGCGAAGGTGATTTCCTCCGCCACCACCGTGGCCGAGGCCAGATGGCTGGAAGCGCGCGGCTGCGACGCCATCATCGCCATGGGGCTGGAGGCGGGCGGACATCGCGCCACCTTCCTCGGCACCGATGTCGCGAGTGACATGGCCGGCGACATGAGCCGGCAGGTGGGCACCTTCGCCCTGGTGCCGCAGGTGGTGGATGCGGTGGGCGTGCCGGTGATCGCCGCCGGCGGCATCGCCGACGGGCGGGGCATCGTCGCCGCCCTGGCGCTGGGCGCATCGGCGGTGCAGGTGGGCACCGCCTTCCTGTTCTGCCCGGAAGCGAAGACCCCCGCCGTCCACCGCACTGCGCTGGAGGCGGCGGGGGACGACAGCACCGCCCTCACCAACCTGTTCACCGGCCGCCCTGCGCGCGGCATCCTGAACCGGGTGATGCGGGAGGCGGGGCCCCTCTCCGGCGATGCGCCGTCCTTCCCGCTGGCCGGCGGCGCCCTCACCCCGCTGCGGACGGCCGCGGAAGCCGAGGGTCAAGACGATTTCACCAACCTGTGGGCCGGTCAGGCGGCGCGCCTCGCCCCCCGGCTGCCCGCCGCGGACCTGACGCGCCAGCTCGCCGCCGACGCCCTCGCCCGGCTCAATCCCGCGGCGTGAAGGGGAGCGGGGCGGGGGCTGTGGTCCCGCGAGGTGCGATTTGGCCGCGAGGCCAGTGCTCCGTGTGAAAAGCGCCGTCGCTCCCTCTCCCGCTTGCGGGAGAGGGCTGGGGAGGGGGCAGGCCGGTCGGGGCACGACGAGCCTCCATGTCCCTGCCCAAAATTCCCGCATCACCGCCCAAAAGCTCCGCAACCCCAGCCCGCTCCTCCCGTTGACAGCCCTCGCCCCGTCCCCCTATTTTCATTTGTACACAAACAATATTCCGAAGGCTCTCGCCATGGCCTATGTCGTCACCGAGAACTGCATCCGCTGCACCTATATGGATTGCGTCTCGGTCTGCCCCGTGGACTGCTTCTATGCCGGCGAGAACATGCTGGTGATCCATCCGGACGAATGCATCGACTGCGGCGTCTGCGAGCCGGAATGCCCCGCCGCCGCCATCTTCCCGGACTCAGATCCCCGCGCCGCCGACTGGGCCGCCCTCAATGGGCAATACGCGGCGCAGTGGCCCAACATCACGCAAAAGGGTGCCCCACCCGACGATGCCGACGCCTGGAAGGACGCCGCCGGCAAGCGCGCGCTCCTCTCCGCCGCGCCCGCCGCGATCTGACCGACCATTCCCGCCAGAGACCCCGCCATGAGCAACTTCTTCGAGGAACACGTTCTCAGCGTCCATCACTGGACCGACCGCCTGTTCAGCTTCACCACCACGCGCGATCCCGGCTTCCGCTTCCGCACCGGCGAATTCACCATGATCGGCCTGAAGGTGGACGGCCGTCCGCTGCTGCGCGCCTATTCGGTGGTGAGCCCGAGCTGGGCGGAGACGCTGGAATTCTTCTCCATCAAGGTGCCCAACGGGCCGCTCACCTCGCGCCTCCAGCACATCAAGGTGGGGGACGCCATCACCGTGGGCCGCAAGGCCACCGGCACTCTGGTGCTCGATAATCTCCTGCCCGGCCGCACCCTCTATCTGCTCGGCACCGGCACCGGCCTTGCGCCCTTCCTGTCGGTGATCCGCGATCCGGAGACCTATGAGCGCTTCGAGAAGGTGGTGCTGGTGCACGGTTGCCGCCATGTGAGCGACCTCGCCTATGAGGACCTCATCCTGAACGAACTGCCGGCCCACGAATTCCTCGGCGAGGAAATCTCCGGCAAACTCGCCTACTACCCGACCGTCACCCGCGAGCCGTTCCGCAACAATGGCCGCATCACCGCCCTGCTGGAAAGCGGCAAGCTCCCCGCCGACGTGGGCCTGCCGCCCCTTGATGCCGCCACCGACCGCGTCATGATCTGCGGATCGCCGGCCATGATGGGCGACCTGCGCACGCTTCTGGCCTCGCGCGGCTTCGAGGAGGGCAACAGCGGCGAGGCAGGCCATTTCGTCATCGAGAAGGCGTTCGCCGAGCGGTGAGTTTTTCCCCCGCCCCCGGTTTTCAGGCGCCGGGCGGCGGCTTACAATTCATATGCCTACAAACAAAAAACCGGGTGCGCCCGCGCGTTTCCGGCCGTCCCTTCCGGAGACCTTCCCATGGCCCATGATGCCCCCGCAGCCGCCGGCGGCCCCACCAAGCTGGTGATCCGCAACATCGGCCTCATCCTCAGCGGCGACCTTGCACGGCCCATCCTCGACGCCGACACGGTGGTGGCGGAAGGCGGCAGGATCACCGCCATCGGCCGCGAGAAGGACGTGGACACGGAGGGCGCCACCACCCTCATCGACGCCAACGGCACCACGCTGACCCCCGGCCTCATCGACAGCCACGTCCACCCCGTCGCCGGCGACTGGACCCCGCGCCAGAGCCGGATGAACTGGATCGACTCATCGCTCCATGGCGGCGTCACCACCATGATCTCGGCCGGCGAGGTGCATTATCCCGGCCGGGCGAAGGACGTGGTGGGGCTGAAGGCGCTGGCCATCACCGCCCAGCGCTCGTTCGACGCCTTCCGCCCCTCGGGGGTGAAGGTCCATGCGGGCGCCCCCGTCATCGAGAACGAGATGGTGGAGGACGATTTCAAGGAGCTGGCCGCCGCCGGCGTGAAGCTGCTGGGCGAGGTGGGCCTCGGCGGGGTGAAGGACGGCCCCACGGCCCGCAAGATGGTGGGATGGGCGCGCAAGTACGGCATCCAGTCCACCATCCACACCGGCGGGCCGTCCATTCCCGGCTCCGGCCTCATCGACAAGGACGTGGTGCTGGAGGCGGACACCGACGTGGTGGGCCACATCAACGGCGGCCACACCGCGCTGCCGGACAACCAGATCCGCTGCATCTGCGAGGGCTGCAAGCGCGGGCTTGAGATCGTGCACAACGGCAACGAGCGCTCCGCCCTCTACACCCTGCGCATCGCCCGCGAGATGGGGGACCTTCACCGCGTCATCCTCGGCACCGACGGGCCGGCGGGCTCGGGCGTGCAGCCGCTGGGCATCCTGCGCATGGTGTCCATGCTCTCCTCCCTCGGCGAGCTGCCGGCGGAGGAGGCCTTCTGCCTCGCCACCGGCAACACCGCGCGCATGCGGGCGCTGGATTGCGGGATCATCGAGGTGGGCCGGGCGGCGGATTTCGTGCTGATGGACAAGGCCCAGCATTCCCCCGGCGTGACGCTGCTGGACAGCGTGCGGCTCGGCGACCTGCCCGGTGTGTGCATGACCGTCATCGACGGCATCGTGCGCTCCCAGCGCTCGCGCAACACCCCTCCGGCCAGCCGCATGCCGGTGGTGGTGAAAGGGTAGAACCCTTATACCGACGGTCCCGGTCTTCGACCGGGACCGAGAGGGTTTCGCTCAAACGCCGCGCGGGCTTGAGTCGGCCGCCGGCTTCGGCTGCCGGAGCACCAGCAGGTTGCCGGCGAGCACCAGGGCGATGCCGGCGGCCGCCGTCAGCGTCCAGTGGTAGTCCTCGAACAGGGTGGAGAGGAACAGCGCCACGATGGGGAACATGACCGTGCCGTAGCCGGCGCGGTTCGCTCCGATGCGGCGGATGAGCTGGATGTAGACGGCGAAGCCCGCCAGCGTCTGGACCACGATCAGGAAGCCCAGCGATCCCAGATAGCGCACGCTCCAGTCCACCATGAACGGCGCGCCCCGCACCACGCTGATGACCAGCAGGATGAGGAAGCCGTAGGCGAAGCCCCAGAAGCTGGTGGACGCCATGGGGTAACCCCGACGCCCGGCCACCCCCGACAGCAGGCTGCCGAAAGCGAAGCTCACCGT